>NZ_CP035492.1:3520000-3677500 GCF_004135365.1 Paenibacillus protaetiae
TTATTATCGGCAGAACGGTTGAAGGTATCGCTCGTCAACCAGAACTGCAAGGCAAACTCCAAACGACGATGTTTATCGGCGTTGGTATCGTCGAGGTTGTTCCGATCATCGCGGTCGTTATCGGCTTCTTGGCGTATTTCAGCTAATCAATTTAAACAACTGGCGGGGAAGGCCTAGCCCTCTTCGCCTTCCTTTTGATTGGGACATATTCAGGGTTAGAAAGGAGTGGCTTCAATGGCATGGCATTGGGAATCGACAGTATATGCGATTATTGCATTTGGCATTTTATACTGGCTGCTTAGCAAATATGCCTTCGGTCCGCTGTTCGGTATTATGGAGCAGCGCAGACAAATGGTGCTTGAGCAAATGAACTCGGCTGAATCCAGTCGTCAGGAAGCTCAGCAGCAAATGGAAGAGCAAAAAGCTGCTCTGGAACAAGCACGCAAAGAGGCTTATGCGATTATTGAGCAAGCTAGAGTAACAAGCACGAAAACAGCGGAAGAAATCGTGACAGCTGCGAAATCGGAAGCTGCCCGTTTGAAAGAAGATGCGCTTAGCGATATTTCGAATGAGAAAAACAAAGCGATTGAAGCTTTGCGTTCCGAAGTTGGCGGCATTTCCGTTCAAATTGCTTCGAAAATTATCGAGAAGCAAGTGGATGAGAAGTCTCAGGAGCAAATCATTGACCAATACCTGAAAGAGGTAGGAAGCAAATGAGCCGGGACACGGTCGTAGCGAAGCGCTACGCGAAAGCGTTGTTTGAGCTTGCGCAGGAGCAGAGTGTCGTGCATGAAGTGGAAGAACAGCTGAAGCTGATTGCCAGCGCACTGAACCAAGATCCGGAAATCGAGAAATTCCTGTTGTTCCCTGGAATTGGCGCGGAGAAGAAAATTGAGGCTATCAAAGGCGCTCTCGGTGACCGTCTATCCGCCCTCGTGCTCCATACGGTGGAACTGCTTATCGTTCGTGGGCATCAAGACGTGATCGCAGACGTATATGAAGCCTTCACTAAAATAGCTGGAGAAGCACTGGGCCAGGCGCACGCATCCGTTTATTCGGCTAAACAGCTGACGGCAAACGAGCTGGCAGAGGTAACTTCCCAATTTGAGCAAATTACCGGCAAAAAAATTATCCCGCAAACGTTTGTTGAGCCTTCGCTGCTTGGCGGCGTGCAAGTGCGGATCGGCGACCGCCTGTATGACGGAAGCTTGTCGGGCAAGCTGGAACGCTTGCAAAAAGCTTTGAAATAATAAGTGACGGTAGATAAGGGGTGAGCGAATTGAGTATCAGACCTGATGAAATCAGCACGCTGATTAAACAGCAGATCGAACAATATAAATCCGAAATTCAAGTCGTAGACGTTGGTACCGTTATTCAAGTTAACGACGGTATTGCCCGCGTTCACGGACTCGAAAATGCGATGGCAGGCGAATTGCTTGAATTCGCTAACGGCGTTGTGGGCATGGCCCTCAACCTCGAAGAAAGCAATGTCGGTGTCGTTATTCTTGGTCCATTCACGGGAATCCGCGAAGGCGACCAAGTGAAGCGTACCGGCCGCATCATGCAAGTGCCTGTAGGCGAAGAGCTTCTTGGCCGCGTAGTTAACACGCTTGGCCAGCCGGTTGACGGCAAAGGGCCTATTAACACAACTCATACTCGCCCAATCGAATCGCCAGCTCCTGGCGTTATTGATCGGAAATCGGTTCATGAGCCGATGCAAACGGGTATCAAAGCTATCGATGCGATGGTTCCTATCGGCCGCGGCCAACGGGAATTGATCATCGGTGACCGCCAAACCGGTAAAACAGCAATTGCAATTGATGCGATCATCAACCAAAAAGGCAACGGCGTTAAATGTATTTATGTCGCTGTCGGCCAAAAACAATCCACGGTAGCTAACGTTGTGGAAACACTCCGCAAAAACGGCGCTATGGATTACACGATCGTCGTTACGGCTTCGGCTTCCGAGCCGTCCCCAATGCTGTACCTGGCTCCTTATGCCGGCGCGGCAATGGGCGAATACTTCATGTACAAAGGCGAGCACGTCCTGATTATTTATGACGACTTGTCCAAACAAGCGGCTGCATACCGCGAATTGTCCCTGCTTCTTCGCCGTCCTCCGGGTCGGGAAGCTTACCCAGGTGACGTATTCTACCTGCACTCCCGCCTGCTGGAACGTGCAGCTAAGCTGAGCGATGCAAGAGGCGGCGGTTCGATGACGGCATTGCCATTTATCGAAACCCAAGCATCCGACGTATCGGCTTACATTCCGACGAACGTAATCTCGATTACGGACGGACAGATCTTCCTGGAGTCCGACTTGTTCTACTCCGGCCAACGTCCGGCTATCAACGTAGGTATTTCCGTATCCCGCGTAGGTGGTTCGGCACAAATCAAAGCGATGAAAAAGGTTGCCGGCACGCTCCGTCTGGACCTTGCGGCTTACCGCGAGCTTCAAGCGTTCTCGCAGTTCGGCTCCGACTTGGATAAATCGACGCTGGCCCGTCTGAACCGCGGTGCCCGCACGATGGAAATCCTGAAGCAAGGCGTTAACCAACCAATGCCGGTCGAGAAACAAGTTATTTCCATCTACACGGCTGTTAAAGGCCATCTCGACGAAATTCCGGTTGCTGACGTGCTCCGCTTCGAAAAAGAGTTCCTGGCGTACCTGGATTCGAACAAACCGGAAATCGGCCAATCGATCCGCGATACGAAAGATCTTGTTGCTGACAACGAGAAAGCTCTTGTGGATGCCATCAATACGTTCAAGAAAAGCTTTGCCGTAACGGCTTAATGAAATATACGTCTCAACGCCCGTTCTGTCATGTACGGGCGTAGGCGCTTCGTTATACAAAAACCAGGCTTTGGCGCCCCCAAAGCAACAAAGGCGGGTGAATACTAGTGGCAAAAGGCATGCGCGAGATTAAGCGTGAGATTAAAAGCACGCAAAATACGAAGCAAATCACGAAAGCGATGGAAATGGTTGCGGCTTCCCGTCTGAGACGCGCTCAGGAGGCTGCGCAAGCAGCACGCCCTTACGCGGATAAGCTGAAGGAAGTAGTAGCTAACATTGCAGCCGGAACCAGAAACGTAAAGCATCCGATGCTTCAAAGCCGTCCGATCAAAAAAACAGCTTACTTGGTTGTTACTTCTGACCGCGGTTTGGCAGGCGGCTACAATGCCAACGTGCTTCGTCTCGTTACACAAATGATTCGCGAGAAGCATAAATCGACGGAGGAATACGCGATTTTCGTCATCGGACGGAAAGGCCGCGATTACTTCCGCCGCCGCAATATGCCAATCGTAGAAGAGGTTATCGGTTTGTCGGACAACCCGACCTATGCGGAAATCCGTGCAGTGTCGAACACGGCTGTCAATAAATTCGCGGAAGCGGAATATGACGAGCTTTACCTTTGCTATAACCAATTTGTCAATGCAATGACCCAAATTCCGCAGGCGAAACGTCTGCTGCCTCTTGATGATATCAGCGAAAGCGGCAACGCAAACGTGACGGCATATGAGTATGAGCCATCGGCGGAAGGCGTTCTGGCCGAGCTTCTTCCGAAATATGCTGAAATGATCATCTACAGTGCTGTTTTGGACGGCAAAGCAAGCGAATTTGGCGCACGTATGACTGCAATGGGCAGCGCAACAAAAAATGCAACAAAGATGATCGCACAAAAAACGCTTGCATACAACCGTGCGCGTCAAGCGGCAATTACGCAAGAAATTTCCGAGATTGTTGCAGGCGCAAACGCTCAGGCATAAGCAGGAGAAGTCGGGCCGTTTGGCAGCAAGCGGCTTGATTCTTTACGGTTTCATAAGAAGGTACAGGAGGGAAAACCATGAAAAAAGGACGCGTTTTATCGGTTCAAGGTCCGGTCGTTGACCTTGAGTTCGAACGCGGTAATTTGCCGGAGATTCTGAACGCCGTCAAAATTAATCATAAAGCAGAAAACGGTGGCGTCGATATTAATCTGACGCTGGAAGTAGCCGTTCACCTCGGCGACAACACCGTTCGCGCGGTAGCCATGAGCTCGACCGACGGTCTCGTTCGTGGTTTGGAAGCAATCGACACGGGTGCTCCAATCACAATCCCAGTTGGCGCTCCAACATTGGGCCGCGTATTTAACGTACTTGGCGAACCGATCGACGAAGCAGGCGACGTCACTTCCGACATTAACCTGCCGATCCACCGTCAAGCGCCTTCTTTTGAAGAATTGTCCGTACAAGCGGAAATTCTCGAAACAGGCATCAAAGTTATCGACTTGCTTGCTCCGTACACGAAAGGCGGAAAAATCGGGCTGTTCGGCGGTGCGGGCGTAGGTAAAACGGTAACGATCCAGGAATTGATCAACAATATCGCGCAAGAGCATGGCGGTATTTCCGTATTCGCGGGCGTTGGTGAACGTACTCGCGAAGGTAACGACTTGTACCATGAAATGAAAGATTCCGGCGTATTGCCTAAAACGGCAATGGTATTCGGACAAATGAACGAGCCGCCAGGCGCACGTCAACGTGTTGCTTTGACGGGTCTTACGATGGCTGAATACTTCCGTGATACGGAAGGCCGCGACGTGCTTCTGTTCGTCGACAACATTTTCCGCTTCACGCAAGCGGGTTCCGAAGTATCCGCCCTTCTTGGCCGTATGCCATCCGCGGTAGGTTACCAGCCTACGCTCGCTACGGAAATGGGTCAGCTTCAAGAACGTATTACGTCGACGAAAAAAGGTTCCGTTACATCGATCCAAGCGATCTATGTACCTGCCGATGACTATACAGACCCGGCTCCTGCTACGACGTTCGCCCACTTGGACGCAACGACTAACCTGGAGCGTAAAATTTCCGAGATGGGTATCTTCCCTGCGGTTGACCCTCTTGCATCGTCTTCGCGCATCCTTTCCCCGGACATTCTGGGTGAAGAGCACTACAACGTAGCGCAAGGCGTTAAGAAAATTTTGCAAAAATATAAAGAGCTTCAAGATATTATCGCCATCCTGGGTATGGATGAATTGAGCGAAGACGACAAGCTTACCGTTGCACGCGCTCGTAAAATTCAATTGTTCCTGTCCCAGCCGTTCCACGTTGCAGAACCTTTCACCGGCAACAAAGGTATCTATGTACCGGTTAAAGAAACGGTTCGCAGCTTCAAGGAAATTCTCGAGGGCAAACATGATGACCTGCCGGAAGAAGCTTTCCGTTATGTAGGTACGATTGAACAGGCCGTGGAGAAAGCCAAAACGCTTGTGTAGTGAAAGGCGGGAGGAATCCACATGAGCACTTTTCTAGTTGAAGTCGTTACGCCTGAGCGTAAAGTTTATGCGGAAACGGCAAACATGGTCAGCGTGAAAGGCTCGGAAGGCGAACTCGGCATTTTGCCGAATCACGTTCCGCTTGTTACTACGCTTCGTATTGCTCCGGTCGTGATCAAACGCGACGGCAAGCAAGATGTAATCGCCGTTCATGGCGGTTTTATCGAAGTTCGCAAGGACAAGATTGTCATTCTCGCAGAAACGGCTGAGCTTCCTGGCGACATTGATGTCGAACGTGCACGCCAGTCGAAGGAGCGCGCTGAACAGCGCCTGGCCAACAACAAACGTGACGAAGTCGATTACCGCCGCGCCGAGCTTGCTCTGCAGCGTGCCGTAACTCGTATTAACGTTACAGGCAAATAAGTTTTATCATAACCAACAACACAACCAGGGAAACACCGTATCTGAACCGCTTCCGGCGGACAGAGCGGTGTTTTTTTGTGCCATGGACAGGTTGTTCGTTTACGGCTGGCAGAGACGGTTGCTATAATACAGGTAATTGGTGCATGAAAACGGCTCGAATTAAGATAAGGATTTGGATTTGGCGAGAACCGGAAAGGAGCAGACAGCGTGATCGAAATTCATACTCATATTTTGCCCGGCATTGATGATGGAGCAGCGGATTGGGACATGGCGCTCCAGCTTGCGCAATCGGCTGCAGCTCAAGGAATAACGGATATTATCGCAACACCGCATCACCGGAACAGCTCGCATTACAATCCTGCACAATCCGTCGTTACGTTAACGGAGCAGCTCAATGAACGTTTGGCCGCAGCGGGAATAGCGGTAACCGTTCACCCCGGTCAAGAGGTGCATCTTCATCGGGAGCTGCTGGATCATTGGCAGAAAGGCGAGCTGCTGACCTTGGCGAACGGGCCATACATGCTGCTGGAAATGCCGCACTCCAGAGTGCCGGAGTATATGGAATCAATCGTCTATGAGCTGGGAATTGCCGGTATACGCGCTGTAATTCCGCATCCGGAACGGAATGCAGAAGTCGCACGCCATCCGGACAAGCTGGAGCAGCTTGTGGAACTTGGAGCTTTAGCGCAAGTAACGAGCGCATCGCTATTGGGCGGTTATGGCAAAGGAATTGAACGGTTATCCTGGTCGTTGTGTAAAAAAGGCTTTATTCATCTCATTTCCTCCGATGCGCATCATCCGGTCAGGAGAGGCATACAGCTGGCCGAGGCTTACGAGCAGGCGGAGCGGCAATTAGGCGCAGAGTGGTCCGGCTATTACCGGGATAATGCGGCAGCGGTGCTTGCGGGCAAACCTATCGACGCGGAATTCCGTCCGGCATTGCAAAAAGCAAGCGGCTGGCAGCGGATAAGAGGTTTGTTTACATCCTAATAAAGAAGAGTGTAGCTCTATCGTCTTAACGGAAAGAAAAGTCGCGGATGGCATGAAAATTAACCCATCTCAGCGGCTTTCTTTATTTTTTTAAACAAATTTCGCTGTAATTATAGGTAAATTATGTTGTTTATGTTAGTATAGTTGACATAGGTGAATAGATCGTCATGGGAGGAGAGACCTATGTTTGACTGGCTAGGTTTTAGAAAAGGGCTTCCGCTTTTTAGATCATGGCAATTGAATCAACACCTCAAGGGGGATATTGAGGACGTATTTGAAGGCATTGCCGAAACAAGGCGGCAGCTGCTGACGGATTGGGCAGGAGAATATTGGGGGTATATGGAGAGGCTCGCCGGCACCATACAAAAAGAACTGGCGGCTTCGGGCGGATTTGCCGGTGCGGATGCAGGCCGGATGAAGGAATTGCTCCATATGACGTATACGCGCGGCACTGATTTTACGGAGCTGTTTGTGCTGGATACAGGCCAACAGGTCTTGTATTCCACGTGTGAAAAGCGGTCCGGTACAATCTGCTCGCCGGACGAGCCGTTGTACCCCGGCATTGTATACAGCAAAGGGCAGCAAGGCGGACAATGGCGGCCATGCCTTTTCGGGCCGTTTGGCGACCGGGTTACGGAACAGCTTGGACCACGCACTTCTTCGTTTCACGACAAAATGACGTTAATGTTTCTGCTCCCGCTGCAGGTGGACGGGCTGTATGCAGGCCTGTTGTGCGGACGGGTGCCGAATGATGTGATCGGCGATTTGATCCAGCGGGAGTCGGGGCATGTCTATCCGGATTCCGGCGATAATTATTTGTTTATGGCGAAACCGCGCCTGAACACGCAAATTGAGCCAGGTACAGCGTTGTCGCGGAGCCGGTTTGAAGACCGGACCTTTACCCGCGGCGAAAATTTGAAGGACGGCGTTACAACTGACTGGGGAACGGTATCGGTTCAAGAGCATACCGAGCTTGAAATTATTTTTACCGATCCGGCAACGGGACAACTTCATCCCGGCGTAGCGAATACGATTCGCAACGGCAGCAATTTATTCGTGGAGTTCCCGGGTTACTCCGATTACCGGCATATTCCCGTTATCGGGAAAGGCGTCACGTTCCAGCTTCCGCATTGTCCCGATATGTGGGGCATGATGTGCGAAGCGGATTTGGAGGAGGTATACCGGATACGAAGCATCCGTTACCGCGAGTCCCGCATCGGGTTATGGTCTTCGCTGGGGCTTGGCGTGTTAATGGCTGTGCTGGTTTATATGGTTGCGCAATATGCCGCGCAGTGGGTAGCGGCGACGGCGGCGGGGCTGTTTGCGTTTGTGTATGCGATTGCGGTAACCGGCCGCTTGCAGCGGCGGGAAACGAACCGGATAATCGACAAGCTGCAGGACATTACCCGGTTTATCCGCATGAATGCGGAAGGGGAAGGCGATTTGACGGAACGGCTTCCGCTTGCTTCGTTTGGCAACGACGAAACGAAAGAGCTGGCCAAATGGATCAATAATATGATCGACTCGCTGGAAGGGATTATGCTGAAAGTGAAGCTGGCCGCACAAGACGTGATGTCCAGCCAGCAGACGCTTGGCCAATCCGCAGAGGAGACTGCGCATTCGACCGAGAGGGTGAACGCCAAGATGAGCCATATGATTGGCGGGCTTCTGACCCAGCTGCAGGATATTGACACGGCCAAGGATGCGGCAGCCGATATGCGCGGAACGCTCCGCCTGCTGGAGCGGCAAGCTGCGGAGCAAATTGCGGTAGCGCAGTTTGAGGTCGACCGCATTGGAGACAAAATGGATCACATATCAAACCGGGTAAATGAAACGAATGAGACGATCCGCAGTTTTATGCGGACTGTGGATGAAATTCGGGGCGTGCTCCAGGTTATTGGGGAAATATCGTCGCAAACTCATTTGCTGGCGCTTAACGCTTCTATCGAAGCGGCCAGAGTGGGCGAACAGGGACGCGGATTCGAGGTTGTAGCCGCAGAAATCCGCAAGCTGGCAGAAATGACACGCAGCTCGACGGAAGAAGTCCATCAAATTACGCATGAAATATACGAGAAAGCCAAACAGGCCTATGCGTCTATGGATGAAGGAACGAAAGTGGTGGAGGAAGGCAGCCAGCTTGTCGCTTCCGCACGGGCTACGCTTCAAGCTGCAGGCACAGGCGACTTGCGCAAAACAAAAGTAGTGGATGAAATGGTCGGATTAATGGAGCGAATCGCAGAAGTAAACATGGCTAACCGCGAAGTGTCGTCCGACGTGGAGGACAACATGACTGAGCTGATCGGCGCAATGAGCCATGTACGCCAAACTTCGCAAAACGTCGAAACGATTACGAGCCTGCTGCAGCAGATGGTTGGCCAATTCAAGCTGACGGAATCGCGCCGCCGTTAAAGCTTATCCCTATATCATTAATGATGCTCGGCGAGGGCTTCCTGAAATCGGGAACCCGGGGCCGAGACAGCTGTCCGGGCTCCCGATTCCAGGGAGCCTGCTTTTTTGGAGCGACAGAAACTTTATGCCTTTAATCGCGTTCAATAGAAAGGAAGACTAGACTCGCAATTTACAGGAGGAGGCCAGCCGTTTATGGATATGTATACACAGTCTGCCTGGCTTATTCCCCTATTTCCGCTTGTATCTTTCCTGCTGCTGCTATCGCTTGGCCGAAGCTTTCAACTGGGGGCGTCATCATCGGCAGCGCAGGTTCGCTGTTATCGTTCATCCTGTCGCTGCTTGTTTTTATAGAACGGCTAGATCCGAATGCAATTGATTACAGCAACCATTTCGAATGGATGAATTTTGGCGGGTATTCGCTGTATATAAGCTTTGAACTGAACAATATGTCGGCGCTGATGCTTGCCGTTGCCGCGCTGGCGAGCTTAACGGTCCATGTGCTGAGCGCATGGTCTATCTGGAAGGACAGCCGAATCACGGCCTATTACAGTTATTTATCTTTATTTTCGTTTGCCGTTTACGGACTTATGATTGCCGGGGATATGTTGACGCTGCTCGTTTTTTGGGGGCTTGCGGGCGCGGGCGGTTTTTTGATCGCGGGTTATGACGATGCAAACGAAAACTCCAGAGAAGCGGCCAAACGTTTATTTATAATGGCCAATATGAGCAGCGTTGCGCTGTTATTTGCGGTAATCCTGCTATTCTGGTACATGCCGGATCATGCTTTGGATTTCACGAGCATTCATAATCTGTTCCAAGGGCATGCAGGCAAGGCAGCTTCTGGCATCATCACAGGCATAGCGCTGCTGCTCACGGCAAGCGCAGCTTCCTTTGCGGGTTTATTTCCGCTGCATATGTGGCAGCCGGCTGCTATAAAAAGCAGAGAGCCGTTTCGTTATGCACTGCCTGGCCTGCTAATGCCGGCCGCAGCTGTTTATTTGCTTGCCAAAACCTATGACTTGTTTGCCGCTTCTCCCGATGCCGGGGCTGTACTCGCCTATGCCGGAGGCATAACGGCATTGCTTAGCGCGGTCATTGCCGCCGCGCAGAACGGCTCTCTCAAAGCGGTTTCGTATGTGCTTGGGGCGCAGACCGGCCTTGCTTTCCTGGTGATCGGAGCTGGCTCTGCAGCCGGTGGCTTGTACATGCTGATAGCCGGCATAACCGGTTTCTTCTTATTAAATAGCTTTGCACAGCAGGATACCTATAAGAAAAACAGGCTGCTGCGGCTGGCGGGCTGCTTGGGAGCGCTGGCTCTTTCCGAGTTCCCGCTGCTTATCGGCTACTGGTCGTCATCAGTTGGCCTAAAAGCTCTGTATTCTTACAATCCGTATTTGTTTGTAGTCGCGTTAGCTGCAGTGCTGTTCAAAGCGCTTGCGCTTGCGCCTGTATGGCTGAAGCAGCTGCAGCGCATCCCGGCAGCTTCCGGTCCGGCAGTCCGGTCTGCCAAACCGGCAGCTTCTGCTGAATCAGAACAGCTATTCCGGTTGGCAGACCGGCCTGCCGTTCCCGCGCCTCCAAAAGCCGTTATGATCGCTGTTGGCGCTGTTTACGCGTTATGCGGCATCTCGGCCGGTTTTGTGCAGCACCCTTGGACAAGCCGCATGGCGTCCTGGATTGGTTCCGGACAGGAAGCCGGCAGCGCTGCGGCAGCAGTTGCCGGGATTGGAGCAGTTTCCCTGCTGGGCCTGCTGCTGGGCTGGTTAACGTACCGGCGGCAGTCGGCCCGGCTTACGGAAGACAAGCAACGCGGCTGGCTGATCCGCCTGCTGCAGGAAGAATGGTATATTCCTCGACTGATCCATTACGCGGCGTCGGTTCCGCTGAAGGCGGCTGGCCGGGCGCTGCAAGCCTTCGACGACTATATTGTCGGAAGGAGGTTCTGGTAAATTTATGGCATGGCTTGAGCATATTCCCGTATTATCAATCATGGTTGCAGCGCCGCTGATCGGGCTGCTTGCGCTGCTGGCTGTTCCGAAAGACCGGAGCCGCCAGCTTCAATTCGTAGCCGCCGCTGCAATGGCTGTGCCGTTTTTGCTGTCGTTAGCCATATTCGGTCATAACTCGGCAAGCGACCCGTCTGCGCTGTACAGTGTTGAGCGAGACTGGTTTCGCGTTGACCTGCCGCATACCGGCAGCCCGACGGCCGCGCCAAGCTCCATCCGGTTTCAATATGCGCTTGGAATTGACGGGATATCCCACCCGCTTGTGACGGTATCCGCTTTGCTTGGCTTTATGGCAGCTTTTGCTTCGGTATACATAAAAAAAAGGCGAAAGGCGTATTACGGCTGGCTTCTTTTATTAGAAAGCAGCTTAATAGGCGCTTTTCTCGCCAGAGATTTATGGCTCGCATTTATTGGCATTCAACTTTTTGTCCTGGCTTCCGCTATGCTGATCGGGATTTGGGGCGAAACGGGAAGAACCAAAACCGCCTGGCTTCTCGTCAACGGCATAAGCTCTGTACTGCTGCTTGCCGCGTTTGCTTTATTGATCAGCACGGCCGGCGCGCAGACAGACGCCGGGAGTTCCACGCCTCATACCGTTTATTCCGGCAGTTATGCGGCTTTGGCCAATAAGCTGGCCGATCCGCAAGGATGGAACGGCGATGCGACGGCGGGGCAAGACCCTTTTTCGATGGGGAACGGAATGAGCTGGATCATCTGCCTGCTGCTGCTTGGCGGTTTTGGCATTCGGTTTGCGGTATTTCCGCTGCATACTTGGCTGATTAAAGCGGTAACGGAAGCGCCGGTGCCCGTTGCGATGCTGATCGCGGGGAGCGCTGTTCCTTTTGGCGCTTATGGCATGCTCCGCTACGGCCTGCTGCTGTTCCCTGTGCAGGCACAGCAGCTTCAAGCCGGATTTGCGGCGTTTGGAGTAGTGATGCTCCTGTATGGCGCTGCACTCGCAGGAAGGCAGCAGTCGCTGCGTATGGGCATTGCTTATTCCGTGCTCGGAAGCTCCGGTATGGTGCTGCTTGGCTTTGCCGCTTTGAATGCGCTAGGTTTGCAAGGAGCGTTGTTCCTTCTCCTGTCGCAAGGGCTTGTCAGCGCCTTGCTGCTGCTGCTTGCCGGCGCAATCCAGGAACGGACAAGATCGGTATGGTTTAGCGGTCTGGGCGGTCTTGCGCGTCCTATGCCGTTTATTAGCGGCGCGTGGCTGGCCGGATCGCTGGCGCAGCTGGGCTTGCCGGGTTTGTCTTCTTTTATCGGCATTTTATTTGTGCTGCTAGGTCTGTTCGATGAGCTGCCTCTGTTTGCGGCTATTGCAGCGCTGGGGCTTTTGTTCGGCGCATGGGCGGCGGTACGCAGTGTAATGAGAGCATTTTACGGGCAGGCGCCCGACCGGATAACTGCAGCCCGGGATGCGAGGCTGATTGAGGCGGTTCCGATTATTATTTTACTTTCGTTTATCGTGTTGCTGGGCTGTTATCCGTCGATCGTAACCGAAAGCTTCAGGCATGATATGAATGAGCTGTTCGGGGCTTTATTTGCATCGAAAGCAGGGGGTGGCTGACATGTCCGATTTTAAACTGTGCGTGCAGCTGCTCGCAATTGCTGTAACGGTTGGGGGTATGATCGTCATGGCGTTCCGCCGCCATGACGTCAAGCGTATGCTGCTCCTCTCCATTGTGCCTGAAGCGGGGAGCGTACTTCTGTCTTTGGGGCGGAAGGCGAAATAACTTCTTTATTTTTATTTCAGGCGCTGGCGAGTCTGGTTGCTTACGCAGGGCTGCTGCTGGTTATCCGGACCGTAGAACGCAGCGCCGGAACGCAGCTGAACGCATTTGAAGGGATGTACCACCGCAATGGTTGGCTGGCTGCTTTTACGGGGATTTATGTATTGTCCCTGTCAGGTTTGCCGCTGACGGGCGGTTTTATCGGCAAAATATTGCTGGTATGGGACGCAATCAGGCTGGAGGCGTACGGCTCAGCGGCAGCGTTGCTCGTCTGTCTGTTATTTTCGTATTATCTTTATTTCCCGCTCATCCGGTCGATGTATATGCTGCCCGGAGAAAATAAACCGGTTGTTCCGTCGGCGGCGCCAACAAGCTTTGGTTTGGGAGCGGCCGCCGTGCTGACCGTTGCGCTCGGCTTATTTCCGGGTACGGTATTGGGCTGGTTTGCGGATTGGCTGGGACAATCCCTTTCGTAAAGCCTGCGTTTGACGCAGGCTTTTTTTAAATCGGGACGGCGGAGCCGGCCGCAGCCTGCCTTTATAAGCCCGCAGCCGCGCTGCCAAGCGGCATCATCCATTTTTGAACAAGGGAATGATTCCACAATGGCGAATAGGTATACAGACATGCAACAGCAAAAGAAAAGGGCAGTGCCTGCACGGAAAGGCACTTGTTTATACAGACCCGGGCAGGCGGCAAAGCTGCTGCTCGTGCTGGCTTTCCTTGCGGGCGCCTTGACCGTGCAGGCGCCCGCAAGAGCATCGGCGGCGGCGGTACCGCCTGCGGACGCCGCCGCTGCAGCGGATGAGGAGCCGGATGGCTGGCTCCTCAAATGGCAAGATCCCGGGCAGGCGGAGCCTCTGCCCGGGACGGAAGTGCTCCGCCGCCAGCCGGAGACGGCGGTATGGCTTGTCCGTCCCGCCGCGGAAGCGGGCGCGGACGTGCAGCAATGGCTGGCCCGGCTGCGCAGTACGCCGGGCGTGCAGTATGTGCACCCGAATGGCCGGGTGCACATGATGGCCGCTGCAAGCGGAGCGGCCCCCGGGGCGGGAGCATCCGCAGCTGTAAGCGCCAATGATCCGCAGCTCGGCAAGCAGACTTATTTGAAGCAAATAGGCGCGATCCAAGCGTGGAACACGGTGCGCGAGCAACCAAAGCTGGTAATCGCCGTAGTAGATACCGGGATCGATCTGGACCATCCCGATTTGAAGGCGAATCTGGTTCCCGGCGCCAATATGATCGACCCGGGCAAATCGCCCGACGATGACAATGGGCACGGTACCAACGTGGCAGGGTCATCGCCGCTTCCGGCAATAATAGTATCGGCGTCTCCGGCGTGTTATGGAAAGCGAAAATCATGCCTGTCAAAGCGTTAAACGCACAAGGGGACGGGACGGAGCAGGACCTGGGCGACGGCATTTTGTATGCGGTAAGGAACGGAGCCAAAATTATTGTGTTATCTGTTGGCTTGTACCGGTATTCGCCGTATATGCTCGATATTGTTCAATATGCAGAGGATCACGGGGCGCTGCTTGTAGCGGCGGCCGGCAATGACGGCGACCAGCTGCTGGAGCGGGCTGCCGTTAAATATCCGGCAGCCTATCCGACGGTTCTGGCTGTTGGAGGCGTTCAGCCGAACGGCGCACCGGATACCCGTTCCAATCCCGGCCCGGAAGTGGATCTTGCCGCTGCCTGGCGGGTGTACACAACGGCCATGGGCGGAGGCTACAAATACCAGGAAGGAACGTCGATGGCGGCGCCGCAAGCGGCTGCAGCGGCGGCGCTGGTATGGGCGAAATCGCCCGGGCTTGCTGTTTATGAGGTGAGGGAACTGCTGCGGCAAACCGCTCAGGACGTCGGCGACAAAGGCTTCGACGAGCGGACCGGCTATGGCCTGCTGCGGATTGACCGTGCAGTCGCTGCCTCGTATTCAACCGACAGCCGGGAGCCAGACAATAAGCAGAGCAGCGCTTCTTTTTTGCCGCTTGGCAAACAAATGGCAGCCGAGCTTGCGCCAAATGACAGCGATTGGTACCGGGTGAACGCGCCATATGACGGTACCCTTTCGATCGGATACCGGTTTCTGCCCGTATTCGGGCAGCCGCTGCCAAGAATTTATGTCGACCATTACGCCGACGGGGTTCTGCAGCGAACGGCTGTCGTGAAGCTGGAGAGCGGCACCTTTGATTTCCAAGTCCATCAAGGAACCAACTTTTTTTATGTGCATACCGACATCGGGCTGGACGGCAAGCTGCCTTACTTGCTTACGCCTGTTTATCATGTAGGCGCGGATGCATACGAAAGCAATGACAGCGCCCTTCAGGCCTTTACTTTAAAAGCGGCAAACCAGACGGTTACAGGCACTTTTCATCAGACGGGAGACCAGGACTGGTATGTCATGAACGTGGCGCAAAGCGGCAAACTCAGCTTAAGGATGACGGTGGATACCGTCCGTATTGACCCTGAATTGGCGGTGCAGCGCGCCGGGCAATCATTATTGTCCTATGATGAAGAAGGAGAAGGGGCGGCTGAACAATCTCCTGTCATAACCGTTACGCCGGGCAAGTATTATATTCGAGTACATAATGCGATCTCGGAGGATGCAAGTCCGGTAACGGGCCAATATAAACTTAAAATAAGTTATACGCCTACGTATACGGATCCGAATGAGCCCAATGACAAGCCTTACGAAGGGCTGCTGGTGTCTTCCGGCGCTGAATATCTAGGCGTTGCGGGCAGCACGGCTGACCAGGATTGGTTTCAGCTTCGGATTACGGCGCCCAGCGTGGCCGATTTGGCTGTGAGCAATGTTCCTGCGGGCAGCAGCTTGAAGCTTGAGCTGTACGACAAAAAGCAGAAGCTGGTGACGACGAGATCGACGGGGCATACGGGACAACTGCTGGCGGGAGGTGTAATGCTGCAGCCGGACATTTATTATGTGAAGCTGACGGCGGATC
The DNA here is from genome assembly GCF_004135365.1 of Paenibacillus protaetiae. Taxonomy (NCBI): domain Bacteria; kingdom Bacillati; phylum Bacillota; class Bacilli; order Caryophanales; family Paenibacillaceae; genus Paenibacillus; species Paenibacillus protaetiae. Next base: position 3,535,765 of record NZ_CP035492.1, read on the forward strand.
ATGCTTTTGACAATCAGTATTACCGGTTTTCCGTCAAGGTTGACGAGCTGATTGCCGGCTTTCGCGATATTAAGGGGCACTGGGCACAATCGGATATTGTAAGCATGAAGCAGCGCGGCATCATTGGCGGCACAGGCGGGTACCGTTTTGAGCCTAACCGCCAAATGACGAGAGCTGAAGCTGTATCGATGCTGGCCAAAGCATTCCCGGCGACGGGGAAAGGCTCAAGTTCCGCAAACGGCATGAAGTTCCAAGATGTGCCAGACAGCTATTGGGCCGCCGGAGTGATTCGAAGCGCCGCGCAAAAAGGCTGGATTAACGGTTACCCGGACGGAACTTTCCGTCCCGGCCAGGCTGTCACCCGAAGGGAAATGGCTGTGCTTGCCGCCAAAGCGGCAGGCATGCAGCCGGTTGCTGCTGCGGCTCCGCCGTTCCGGGATGTCGGCCCGGCGGATTGGGCGGCGCCTTATGTTCATGCATTAAAGCAGCGCGGCTGGATTAAAGGAGCGGATGAAGCGGGTCATTATAATCCGGACGCATGGTCCAGCAGAGCGGAATGGACTACGCTGGTTTACCGCATGATCCGGTCCTGACAGGTTTGATGTGTTGTTACCTATTATAATAAAGAGCGGGAGGTGGCAGGCGGTTTATGAATGAGGATGATTTGATCGACAGCATGCAGACCAGTGCAGGCATGACAGGGCTGTTCTCGATCGTGGTCACGCTGCTTGCAATTATCTTCTCCTGGATGCTGATTCAGGAATTCAAATGGGAAAGTTTGTTCCGGAACCCCCGGTCTCCGAAAGCCAGAATGCTCCAGGTTGTGTTATCTGTCATTATTGGATATTTGCTGGCGCGGTTTGTGCTGGATTACTGGGGATGGTCTTCGCTGCTGAAAGGATTCGTCGAATAACATCATCGAAAAATGTCAACAATGGTTAGTATATGACGGTCCGAAACAGAGGGCGGCTTGCGAATATTAAAACGGTGCGTTCCATTCCTGATTTTCAATGTTATTTCTGCACATTTAGACAAATTTCGCATACGCTGGTTCATTATTTCATAAGCACTGCATAAGGGCAAAAGATGGAAATAATTTAGCGCTTGTCGATTTGTGTAGGTCGATGATATTATGAAATTTAGGTGATTGGAAAGAGACCATTTTCTCAGAACTAGGAAGAGGAATTCAAGCTCGCGGAGGGAAACTTAAGATGACCAAAATTATCGTCCGCGGAGGCCGGCGTTTATCGGGAACAGTCCGCGTCAGCGGTGCCAAAAATGCAGTGCTCCCCATATTGGCGGCTTCGTTACTGGCAACAGAAGGAGTCAGCGTTATTCATGACGTTCCCTTACTTGACGATGTAATGACTATTAAAAGCGTACTGGCTTCGTTGGGAGCACAGTTGAACTATAACGAAGAGACGATGCATATCAACGCTGAGCGTTTGGTGACTTATGAAGCGCCGTATGAGCTGGTAAGGAAAATGAGAGCTTCCTTCCTGATTATGGGCCCGCTTTTGGCTCGTGTCGGTAAGGTTCGTATTTCGCTTCCGGGCGGCTGTGCAATTGGAACGAGGCCGATTGATCAGCATTTGAAAGGCTTTGAGGCGATGGGTGCGGAAATCACCCTTGGCCAAGGCTTTATCGAAGCAAGTACGGATTCCAAGCTAAAAGGCGCTAAAATTTACTTGGATGTTCCAAGTGTTGGCGCTACGGAGAACATTATGATGGCTGCTGCGCTGGCAGAAGGCACAACGGTCATCGAGAATGCGGCCAAAGAGCCGGAAATCGTTGATTTAGCGAACTACATCAATGCGATGGGCGGCAAAGTGCGCGGAGCCGGTACAGGCCTTATCCGGATTGAAGGGGTAGACCGGATGTACGGCGTTGTACATCAGGTTATTCCTGACCGGGTGGAAGCGGGCACTTATATGGTGGCTGCTGCAATTACCGGCGGCGACGTGTTTGTAGAAGGAGCTATCGCAGATCATTTGACGCCGGTTATTTCCAAGCTGGAAGAGATGGGCGTGCAAATTACGGCGAGCGATAACGGCATTCGCGTGCAATCGGACGGCCGTCTGAAAGCGGTAGATGTCAAAACATTGCCGCATCCCGGTTTCCCGACCGATATGCAATCGCAAATGATGGCGCTGCTGCTGTGTTCCGAAGGGACTAGCGTCATTACGGAAACGGTATTTGAGAACCGTTTTATGCATGTCGCCGAGTTCCAGAAAATGAACGCGCAAATTAAGGTGGAAGGCCGTACCGCTATTGTAAACGGCAATGTTCCGTTAACCGGCGCCAAAGTTTGCGCAACCGACCTGCGTGCGGGAGCGGCGCTCATTTGTGCGGCTTTAAGAGCGGAAGGCGCGACGGAAGTATCGGGTATCCACCATGTGGACCGCGGTTATGTGAACATTACGGGCAAGCTTGCCTCGCTGGGCGCTTTGATTGAACGGGTAGAGACGGATGCTCCGGCAGCGGCAGTGTCCATTCCCGCAGCGCCGGATGACAAGGAAGTTCCGGTAGCTGTCGCTGTTGCAGCCGGAGCGGAAGATACCGACGCAGCATCGTTCAAACGCGATAAGGAAGTTCCGGTGCTGAAAGTCCGCCCGACATGGGCCTAACGTATACCATGTAACCATGCTGTCTGATAAGGTTTTGCTTTTTCCTGCGGGAAAGAAGCAAAACCTTTTTTTGTGCTTGCTTTATGCAGCTGCTGTGCCGGGGAACCTCGTTGCAGGAGCTGTTTTTTGTGTTGGCCAGCAGAAGCGTGGAACGGTTGTTCATAGATTGTTCATCTTGAAGTGATATAGTCGAACCGTTAAAGACCGATGGAGGGTGGAGTACAGTCAATGAGGAAATGGATGATTTGGCTTGGTATTTTAATAATCCTTGTTGCGGCCGGAGGCGGCGCCTATTATTACTTCTTTAAGGATAAGGATCATGCAGGCACGGAGAAGAAGGCTGCGGCTATTACGGCGAGAGTGACAAGAGGTAATATTGTCAATCAGATTAGCGGCACAGGCTCCGTTGTAGCTAATTCCAGGGAGACCGTAACCGCCGGCAAAAGCGGCACGCTCGCTAAGGTGAATTTTAAGGAAGGCGATTCTGTTAAAAAGGGACAAGTAATTGCGACGTTTGAAGATTCCGATGATTATGCGGATCAGATTAAAACGATTACCCGCAGCATCGAGAAACTTCAGCAGCAGCTTGCCGACGACCAGGAGAAATATAAGGAAGCGACGGGCACGGAAAATGAAGAGCAGACAAAGGAATCGATCGATAAGGATATGTCCGGGATCCAGGACGACATCGCTGACAACCAGGAAGATCTTCAGGACATTTACGATAAGAAAGCCGCTGAAGTGAAAGATATCGTGTCGCCGATCGACGGCCAAGTAACGAATCTGGCGGTTCAAGCCGGTGACGAAGTGCAGGCGAATACAACGATTGCAGAAATTGTAAATTACAATTATTTGGAATTTGTAACCTCAGTAGATGAACTGGATATTCCGAAAGTAACCGTTGGCCAGACGGCCAATATTACATTAAGCTCTTACAGCAATAAAACGTTCGAAGGATCGGTATCCGAAATTGCAAAGGAAGGAACGTCGAGCAATGGCTCTTCTTCTTTTCAAGTCAGCATTTTGCTGAAAGATATCGACGGTGTCATGGTCGGGATGTCCGGTCAAGCGGCTATTACCATTGAGTCCCGCGAAAATGTGCTGGAAGTGCCGGTGAACGCCGTTGTTTCCGTCGGCGGCAAATCTTATGTGCGCGTTCAGACGGAAGACGGCGCAGGAGCAAGCGGCACAGGAGCAGGCGGCGCAGGAGCAGGCAGCAGCGGAAGCGGCCAAGCAGGAGCAGGCGCAGCCGGCCAAAGCGGCGCCGGGCAAGGGCAAGGCCGTGCGGGACGTACCGGCGCCGGCCAAGGCCAAGCCGGGGCATGGACGCAAGGCGGCAGCGGCGCTAATGCGGCTTCGTCGCCAAGCGGCGAAGGGCAAAGCCGTGCAGGGCGCTTCAGCGGCGGAGGCCAGGCCGGTGCTTGGGCACAAGGCGGCCAAGGAGCTGACGCTCAGCGAGGCACAGGCGGCGCTGCTGCTTCCGGCAGCGCGAACCGTACGGTTGCGAACGGCTCGGCAGCAGCCGGTCAAACCGAAGAGCAGCCGCAATCAGGAACGGGAGCAGGACAAGACGGCCCAAGCAAAGGCCAGTCCGCCGCCGGCACAGGCAGCGATGCTGCGCAAGACCCTCGTATGCAGGCGCTGCTTTCGCGGATTGATACCTTGGGCGGCAAGCTGGTCGAAGTTACAACCGGCCTGAGCAACGATGCCTTTGTGGAAATTATGTCGGGCCTTGAAGAAGGGCAAGTCGTGCTCATCCCAAGCCCGCAAGGCGCGGTAGGCATGGGCCAATCTTCAACGCAGCAGCAGCAGTTCGCCTTCCCGGGCGGTTTTGGAGGCGGCGGGTTCGGCGGCGGTGCAAGCTTTGGAGGCGGTTTTGCCGGGGGCGGCAACCGGGCCAGCAGCTTCAGCCGTGGTGGAGGCGGGGCACGATGAGCCATCCTACAACGCTGCCCCTCATTGACATTCAGGATGTCGTCAAGTCGTATATGATGGGACGTGAAAAAACGACCATTTTGCACCATATTTCGCTTCAAGTTGCCGCAGGGGATTTTCTGGCTATTGTTGGCCCATCCGGTTCCGGGAAATCGACGCTGATGAATATTATCGGCTGCCTGGATGCGCCTACCAGCGGCAGCTATAAGCTGGACGGCATTGAAGTTGTTGGACAAAGCGATAACAAGCTGACGGAATTCCGCAATAAGAAAATCGGGTTTATTTTTCAAGGGTATCATTTGCTCCCGAAATTAACAGCGCTCGAAAATTGCGAGCTTCCGCTTATTTATCGGGGTATGTCCGCTAAAGAAAGGAAAACCCGCGCCAGTATTGCGCTGGAACGGGTTGGTCTCGGGGAGCGGATGCACCACCGGCCGAATGAGTTGTCCGGCGGCCAGCAGCAGCGGGTGGGCATCGCCAGAGCGCTGGCGACGAATCCTTCGCTGCTGCTGGCCGATGAGCCAACCGGAGCGCTGGATTCCCGTACCGGCATGGAAGTGCTCGGAATGATGGAGGAGCTTAATCAGACGGGACAGACCATTGTGCTCATTACGCATGATATGGAGGTTGCTCAAAGAGCCAGCAGAATCGTAATGATTCGGGATGGCCGGCTGACGGAGCTGGAGAGGGGGGCAGCTATGAAAATCATGCAAGCCTTCGTGATGGCGTTCAAGAGCGTCTTATCGAACAAGCTTAGAACGGTTCTGTCCATGCTGGGCATATTGATAGGCGTTGCGACTGTTATTGCGCTGGTGGCGATGGGCAAGGCTTCCGCCAACGAAGTGGCCGATCAGGTCGCCTCTCTTGGCACAAGCCAGGTGAGCGTGACGATCAGCGGGCGCGGCACGGTAACCACGTTATCGGTTGATGAAGCCGATAAGCTGGCGGAGATCAATAATATTGAAGCCGTTGCTCCGATTGTGAGTAGCACCGGTTATGCCAAATATAAAACGACCTCCGTTTCGGTCAACGTACAAGGCATTACGCCGGATTACGAGGATGTGCAAGACTTTAGCGTGCAGGACGGCAGGTATATCGCACAGCCGGATATCGACAACAAGCAGATGGTCGCCTTGATCGGCACGGAAACGGCCAAAGATTTGTTCCAGGATGAAGGAGTGGACCCGGCGACAGCCGTTGGCCAGAAAATTACGATTAACGGTTATATTTTTACAATTGTAGGCCTTCTGGAGTCAAAGGGCGACACGTTAACCGGCTCCAACGATGAAAAAATACTCATTCCGATTACAACCGGCCAAAAGCTGTTCCGGCAAAAAGGCGTATCGACCATCTATGTTAAAGTAGCCGATACGGACAAAATGGACCAGGTTGTATCATCGCTGGAAGCAAGCCTCTACAAAACGTTCCGGGGCGATGACGATGCGTACCGCGTGTCCAATCAAGAGGATACGATGAAGGCACTCAACTCCGTGAATGACACGATGAACAGGCAGCTTATTTATGTAGCGGTTATTTCGCTCATTGTCGGCGGCATCGGCATTATGAACATTATGCTCGTGTCCGTGACGGAACGGACGCGCGAGATTGGGATTCGCAAATCGCTTGGCGCCAAGAAACGGGATATTTTGTTCCAATTTCTGATCGAAGCCATGTCTATCAGCGGCCTTGGCGGCGCAGTCGGGATCGGGATCGGTTACGTCGCATCCTTTATTATCGGCAAGGCGATGGATACGCCAACGGAAGTGCCGCTGAATACCGTGCTCTTGTCCTTTGCTTTTTCCGCATTTGTTGGCATCGTATTCGGATTTATTCCGGCCAATAAAGCTGCCGGCCTCAAACCGGTCGATGCTTTGCGGCATGACTGATTTGGTTCTATCCTATTAAATCCGCTCATAGACTAATTCCATACCAGCACAAAAGATAGAGAGAGCCCGCTCGTGCCGATGCGGGCTCTCTCTTGCCATCTGCTTCGGCAAGGAAGGAGAACAATGAGACGGATAGTAGAGACTGGAAGGAGAGACGCATTATGGAGACGGCTGCCTGGCAGCCGCAAGCCGGCCCGGCTGCTCCCTTTTTTCGCTATCGGCTTCATGGCGGGAATTTCGCTGCTGCTCATTCAGCTTATTCTCGCCGAACGGCTTGCGCCTTGGCAGTTAACTGCCCGAAGCGTCATGCCCGATCAGGTGCAGGCGGCTCATCTGCAGCAGCCAGCGGGTGGAGATGACCGGCGCCCGGCCCCGGCTGTACAAGCTCCGGCTGCGTCCGGCAGCCAGCCATCCGCACAGCCCCGTCATGCCGCTGCCGTTTCCGGCGGCACAGCTGGTGCATCTGCGGGTGAAGCGCCGGCAGGAAGCAAGCAGGATCCTATAGTGCGAGTCTACTTAACGAAGGAGAAACGGATTGAATCGGTGCCTCTCGAAACCTATGTCAAAGGGGCGGTAGCCGGAGAGATGCCGATTGATTTCGAACCGGAGGCTCTGAAGGCGCAGGCGATAGCAGCCCGGACTTATATCGTGCGGCGGCTGGAGAAGAACGACCGGAGCGGAGTGCCGGTAGCCGGTGCCGATGTAACCGATACGGAGCAGCATCAAATGTATGTGCCGCTCTCCCGCCTCGGAAGCAATTGGCCGGAAGCGCAGCGCGAAGCGGATTTGGCCAAGCTGTCCAAGGCGGTGGAAGATACGAAAGGCCTTGTTGTCGCTTACGGGGATGAGCCGATCGAAGCGGTGTTTTTTTCGACGAGCAACGGGTATACCGAAAACTCCGAAGATTATTGGCAGGAGAGCATTCCTTATTTGCGAAGCGTAGCGAGCCCGTGGGACAAGGAGCTGTCGCCGGCTTATAAAGAAACGGTTACGTTTACGTTAAGCGATTTTTATAGCAAGCTTGGAATAAGCCCCGCCGGCAAAAGCAAAAGCCCTGCCATCAAAGTGCTGAAATGGACGGATGGCAAGCGGATTGCCGAGGTCCGGATCGCCGGCCGCGAATTTAGCGGGCGCGAAGTGCGGGAGAAGCTGGAACTGGCTTCGGCCCAGTTCGCATGGAAGGTGAAAGGCGATTCCATTGTCATCACGACGTATGGCAGCGGCCACGGCATCGGAATGAGCCAGTGGGGGGCGGACGGCATGGCCAAGGAAGGCCGCAGCGCGGAGCAAATACTAGCCTACTATTATACAGGCACGAAGGTGGAACAAGCTTCGAAGCTTGTGAACCGGTCCTAGCGAATTCGGTTCTAGCGGACCCGGCTCTATCTGAAGGAGCCAAGCTAGATTACAGTCTTCCAGGCGAATCTTCAAAGCTTAAAAAATGTTCTATCTCCTCACGTATAAAGCCGTATGTTCTGGCAACAATGGCTAGTGAGGTGATAGAAAATGAATGACAACCAAAACAAACCAAAGCAAGAGTCTCCTAAAACAACTATGGGAGGCGCATCTGCCGCTAACTCTACCAACGGCTGGAAGAAGCTGCTGTCGAAAAGATGGGTAACTCCGGCAGCGTTCATGGTCGCGGCAGCAATTATCGTAACCTTAATGTGGGTCTATCAGGACTCGGACAACAGCAAGCCTACTACCGTGGATCCGACCAATGTTTCTGATGATTCCACAAGCGGGGATCAAGCGAAAGGCGGCTCGAGCGATACGGCTCCGGTTATTACCGGGGATGAATCGATGGCATGGCCGGTACTGAATCGCGACAAGCTGGAAGTAGCGCTTGGATTCTATGACAATAACGCGAACGAAGAAGAACGCGCTGCAGCTACCATTCAGTCAGGCGACACGTTCACACCGCATGTGGGGATTGACCTCGCCGATCCGAAAGGCGCAACGTTTGACGTAACGGCGGCCTTGTCCGGCAAAGTGACAGAAGTGACGCAGCATCCGCTGAACGGCAACGTAGTAGCCATCGACAGCGGCAACGGTCTCGTTACGCTGTACGAAAGCTTGAGCAATGTGAAGGTAGCCGTCGGCGATGAAGTGAAGCAAGGTACGGTTATCGCACAAGCGGGCCGCAGCGACTTGGAAAAAGACCTTGGCGTTCACCTTCACTTCGAAGTCCGCAACAATGGAACGGCCGTTAACCCGGCCGAGCTGATCGAGAAAAAATAATGCCTCGGCGGCAAGTTGCGGCAAACATGCTTCACCAAAAACCAAAGCAGTCATGGCTGCTTTGGTTTTCTTATGGGATAGAGCCAAAGCGGCATTAGCTGCTTTGGCTTTTTTTATTCGGATTTTAAGGGTTTTTTCATGAAAATTTGCATAGAACGGCATGTCAGGCTTGGACATAAAGAATATCTACCCGCGCCCCTCATATAATGTACCAAACTATCTCGAGTAAGGGAGGCGGGAACGTGCACGATTACATCAAAGAGCGAACCATTAAAATAGGCCGCTGCATTGTGGAGACGAAGCATACGGTCCGTACAATCGCTAAAGAGTTCGGCGTTTCCAAAAGCACGGTGCATAAGGATCTGACCGAACGTCTGCCGGAGATCAACCCCGATCTGGCCGACCAGGTTAAGCACATTCTCGAATACCACAAGTCGATCCGCCATTTGCGAGGCGGCGAGGCCACCAAGATTAAATATAAGAAAACAACCGGTAAGAAGCGGGAGGTGCTGGCTGCCGCCAAGGCATGAATTTTTTTCGAGGAAAATAGAGGAAATTCGATTTATTTAGCGAATAATGTTCTTAAGCAGTTTCTGTGTCAACGGAACTAGATGGAAACGTGTACACATTATTCGTCGGAGGACTTTGGGCTTATGTTTAGCAGGGATATCGGAATTGATTTGGGCACAGCCAATGTATCCATCCATGTGAAAGGGAAAGGCGTCGTGCTGGATGAGCCTTCCGTCGTAGCGATTGAAAGCGATACGAAGAAGGTGCTTGCCGTCGGCGAGGAGGCTCATCGGATGGTGGGACGGACGCCTGGCAATATTATTGCGATCCGCCCTTTGCGCGATGGTGTCATTGCTGATTTTGAAATAACCGAAATAATGCTGAAGGCGTTTATCGACCGTGTCGACGGGCGCAGTTGGTACAGCAAGCCGCGCATTCTGATTTGCGCGCCGACCAATATTACGTCCGTTGAGCAGAAGTCGATTCGGGAAGCTGCGGAACGAAGCGGTGCCAAAGATGTTTTTATGGAAGAGGAGCCTAAAGCGGCGGCTATTGGCGCGGGGATGGATATTTTTCAGCCAAGCGGCAACATGGTCGTGGACATTGGCGGAGGTACGACGGATGTGGCCGTCTTATCGATGGGTGACGTCGTAACCTCCTCTTCCCTTAAAATCGCCGGGGACAAGTTCGATTCCGCGATCATGAAGTACATTAAAAACAAGTACAAGCTGCTGATCGGCGAGCGGACAAGCGAGGATATCAAGATCAGAATCGGTACGGTGTATGACGAAGGGCGCCGGTCCGAAATGGATATCCGCGGCCGGGACATGGTGACCGGTCTTCCTCTTACGATTACGATTCGTTCCGAGGAAGTGCGGGAAGCGCTGTGGGACCCGGTAATGTCTATTGTCGCCTCTGCGAAATCGGTATTGGAGCGGACCCCGCCGGAGCTGTCGGCGGACATTATCGATCGCGGCGTTATTTTGACGGGAGGCGGAGCGCTGCTGGACGGGCTTGACGCTTTGCTTGCGGAAGAGCTGAAAGTGCCGGTGCTCATCGCCGAGGACCCGATGCATTGTGTCGTGAAGGGGACAGGCATCCTGCTGGATCATTTGGACAAGCTAGGCAAACGGAGATAATTTGTGCAGGTAGGGTGTCTGGGGGGACATGCCGAAGCGCAAATAAGACGATAGTCCCGGGGGCAGTCTATTTAGACTGCCCTCCGTTTTGCCGATAAATAGTAGAGCAGATATATTCGGCAGGGAGGAATAGCGAATATGCTAAGAGGCTTATATACAGCGGCATCAGGCATGATTACGCAGCAGCGCATTAATGATACGGTTACCAATAATATTGCCAACATGAATACGCCGGGCTACAAGCAAGGCAATGCAGTCAGCCGGGCATTTCCGCAAATGCTGCTTTCCATGACCGGCTTGAACAACGTGGCTCCGGTGCAAGTCGGCAAAATCAATACCGGCGTTTTTGCCGAGGAGACGCCTTTTCTTCAGCTTCAGGGCGATCTGACGCAAACGAACCGCCAGTCGGATTTTGCGCTTGTTTCGGATATAGCGGTTCCAGGCGTTACGTTTGATGCCTCGGGCAAATCGGTATCGCCGGACGGAGAGGTGACGTATCAGCCGCAAGCGTATTTCACCGTGCAGAACCGGGAAGGCGAAACCCGGTATACGCGGGACGGCAGCTTTCAGCTGGACCCGGCAGGCAATCTGGTTACGTCGAACGGTTTTCAGGTTATCGGAGCGAACGGCCAGGGCATTCAATTTCCGGTGGGCGTTTCACTGGATGATCTGACGTTAACGGCAGACAACCGGTTTGTTGTAACGGATACGGGGGAAGATACGGGCATGCAGCTGCTGCTTACCCGCGTGGATAATCCTAACGATCTGGTCCGGGAAGGCAACGGCGCGTTTCGTTACGATGGCGCAGACGGCGGCGCATCGCCGCTGGGCGCAGGCGACAATGCCGAAGTGTGCCAAGGCTATATCGAACGCTCCAATGTGGATCCGACGCAGGCGTCTGTTGATTTGATGACGGCTCTCCGCGCTTATGAAGCGAACCAGAAGGTCATCCAGTTTTATGACGCCAGCCTGGATAAAGCGGTCAACAGTGTAGGCAAAGTATAGGAGGGGGAGACGGATGAACAGCTCGATGATTAACGCGATGACATCCTTGGGCAGCCTGCAGCAGAAGCTGGATGTGCTGGCGGACAATATCGCGAACTCCAATACGGTTGGATACAAACGGAAAGAAGCGTCCTTCGCCGACTTGCTTGACACAGCGTACAAGCAGCCGGACCCGTTCATGAAGCCCGGACGTATGACGCCAAGCGGCTTTAACCAAGGCTGGGGCACGCGTCTTGCATCCATCCAGACCAACTATGAACAAGGCCCGCTGAAGGAGACCGGGGTGGACACCGACCTTGCAATTGAAGGCAACGCCATGTTTCAGGTGGAAGCCGGAGGCGGTCATGCGTATACCAGAAGCGGGGCGTTTCAGTTGACGAGCCTTGCAAACGGTGATACCATACTCGCAACGGAGCAAGGCTACCCCGTTGTGGCACAGGTGCGGGATACGGACGGCAAGTTGATCGACGGACGTATCGTGGTTCCGCCGAACTACAAGATTCAAGTTGCTGCAGACGGCACTGTAACAGGGGAGTCGCCGGACGGCGAGCAGGAGGAGTTAGGCCGCATCAAGCTGATGCAGGTTAACCGTCCGTCCGCGTTGTCCGAAGCGGCTGATAATATGTATGTCGTAGAGCCGGGCATGAATGAGAATGACGTGCTTCAGCAAGCCGAGCCCTCCGCGGATAACGGCATCGCGGTCCGGCAGCGTTATTTGGAACAATCCAACGTCGATCTGTCCAATGAGGTGACGGAGTTAATTAACGTGCAGCGCGCGTATCAGCTTGCTGCGAGGGCTTTGTCCTCCAGCGATACGATGATGGGCCTTGCCAACAATATGCGCGCTTAAGATAGGAGTATGATGATGAGCATGGCAGATGAACGGGCCGGCCGTACGGAAGGCCTTGGAAACCGCAGTGAAGATAACAACCGTCTAAGCAGACGCCAAAGCGAAGCCTCCGAGCCCGAAAAGGCGCGCCGCAGCCCCGCTGTACGAACGCTGTTATGGATTCTTCGCAAAGGGATCGTGCCGCTCATCATGGTCATTATGCTGGCCGTTGGCCTGTATATCGGCTATACCAAGCTGGGCAAAGGATCGTCGGGCGATGTTTTTCACTGGTCCACTTGGAAACATGTTTATGATCTTATATTTGGCGATGCCTGACCGAATAGGTATTGCGCCGCTTGCAAAGCCGCCGAAAGGCGGCTTTTTTGCTGTTGACGCATTAGGGCGAACAGCATGCAAGCGGCGATCGTCAACAACAAACAGTGATAAATGAGAACAGTTTTATTTTTGATAGGGTAGTTGTATAATGATTGGGAACGTTTAGTGGCAGGAAAAAGGTAGAGGAGGTCAACCGATGAATCTGCCAAATACACTTACAGCATTCCGGTTTGTTCTCATTCCGGTATATATCGCTGTGTTTGTAAGCATCGAATATAAGATGGCGGCATTCTTCGTATTGATCGCAGCGGGAATTACGGATATGCTGGACGGCTATATCGCCAGGAAAACGGGGCAAGTTACATATGTAGGAACGATGCTCGATCCGCTGGCGGACAAGCTGATGATTATTACGGTTTTTCTGTCGCTGCTGCTCTCAGGCATGATTTCCTGGCTATCTGCGGCTGCGTTGTTTTTTCGTGATGTGGTAATGATTCTCGGCGGGTTGTATTTTCATTTTACGGGGAGAAAAAACGTCCCTGCGAATTGGATGGGCAAGCTGACGACGGTGCTGCTGTACGCCGCGATTATGTTTGTGTTTCTGGAGGTTTCGTTTGCGAGCGAGTTTTTATGGGTCATTATCGCTTTTTCATTTGTGACGACGATTGTATATGGCGTGTTGTCCATTATTTCGTCCAACAAGCAGCGCGAGCAGAAGGTTTGACATGTGCCGTGCAGACCGATGAGAACAGGGAATATACGCGGAAGGCGTATCATTTCAATCGTAGAAAGAGGCTTGCCGGCGGACGCTTCAGGCCCGCTCGTCAAGCCCCCTTATCTTAACCTTCACAAACTGCAGTTTTGCGAAGGATAAACTTAGTTTCACTATTGCTGGACCATTTTATACTTGTATGCCATGAAAGGAGCAAGCTGAATGCTCGATATTTTGCAAATTCAAGAAATTATTCCGCACCGCCCGCCTTTTTTGCTCATTGACCGGATTTTGGAGGTTGAGCCAGGTGTACGTGCGGTAGGCATCAAAAATGTGACGATGAACGAACCGTTTTTTGTCGGCCACTTTCCGTCCTATCCGGTTATGCCGGGCGTGCTGATCATCGAAGCGCTGGCGCAAGTCGGCTCGGTGGCCATGCTGCTGGTGGAAGAAAACAAAGGCAAGCTGGGCTTCTTTGCCGGCATTGACGGCGTTCGCTTCCGCGGCCAGGTGAAACCGGGCGATACGCTGCGCCTTGAGGTGGAAATTACACGCCTGAAAGGCACGATTGGCAAAGGCAAAGCGACCGCCAGCGTGGATGGCAAAGTGGTTGCGGAAGGCGAGCTTATGTTCGCGTTGTCGGATCCATCCTAAGTAATCGGTTCAACTCAAAAATGAATAGATAGAGGAGAGGAATCATAATGGCAAACCGAAAAACAGCTGAAGAAACGTACCAAGCGTGGCTGAACGACCCGTTGATTGATGAAGCAACCAAAGCAGAGCTTCGCAGTATCGCAGGTTCGGAGAAAGAAATTGCAGATCGCTTCTATCGTGATTTGGAGTTTGGCACAGGCGGTTTGCGCGGCGTAATGGGAGCGGGCACAAACCGCTTGAACGTATACACGGTCGGCAAAGCGACGCAAGGGCTGGCAGACTGGGTATTGGCTCAAACGGCAGGCCAAGCCGCTTCCGTTGTTATCGCCCATGATTCGCGCAACAATTCGCCGGAGTTTGCCCTTGATGCAGCGCTGGTGCTTGCGGCTAACGGCATCAAGACGTATTTGTTCCCGGCGCTGCGCCCGACTCCTCAGCTTTCATATGCGGTTCGTTCGCTTGGAGCAGCAAGCGGCATTGTGATTACGGCAAGCCATAACCCTCCGGAATATAATGGATACAAAGCATACGGCGCAGACGGCTGCCAGCTCATTCCCGAGGATGCGGAGCAGGTCATTGCGGCTATTCAACAAATTGCGGGCTTTGACCAGGTCAAACGCATCTCCCGGGAAGAAGCGGAAGCCAAAGGGCTGCTCGTATGGCTGGATGAAAAAGCAGACGAGCAATATACGGACGTCGTCGCAGCGCAAAGCTTTAATTCCGAGCTGCTGAAAAGCGGGCTGGGCGCAAGCTTCAGCGTCGTGTATACGCCGCTGCACGGTTCGGGTAACCTGCCGGTCCGCCGTGTGCTGGAGAAAGCCGGTTTCAGCAATGTTCACATTGTAAAAGAACAAGAACAGCCGGACGGCTATTTCAGCACGGTGAAATCGCCGAACCCGGAAGAGCGCGAAGCGTTCACAATGGGCATTGAACTGGCGCAAAAGGTAGGCGCCGATCTGATTATCGGCACAGACCCGGACTGCGACCGGATGGGCGCGGTAGTGAAAAACAGCGCAGGCGAATATGTCGTGCTGACCGGCAACCAATCAGGCGCGATTATGGTTCATTATGTGCTGAGCCAGCTGAAGGAACGCGGCCAGCTGCCTTCTAACGGCGTTGTGATCAAAACGATCGTAACGAGCGAGATGGGCGCCGACATTGCGCGTTCGTTTGGCGTAGCGGTTGAAAATACGCTGACAGGCTTTAAA
The DNA here is from genome assembly GCF_004135365.1 of Paenibacillus protaetiae. Classification (NCBI taxonomy): domain Bacteria; kingdom Bacillati; phylum Bacillota; class Bacilli; order Caryophanales; family Paenibacillaceae; genus Paenibacillus; species Paenibacillus protaetiae. The sequence goes on from NZ_CP035492.1 coordinate 3,550,847, forward strand.
TATATTGGCGAGAAAATGACGCAATACGAAAAAACGGGAGAGCATTCTTTCCTGTTTGGCTATGAAGAAAGCTACGGCTATCTGACCGGCACGTATGCGCGCGACAAAGATGCGGTTGTGGCTTCACTCCTCATTGCCGAGGCGGCAGCTTATTACAGCAGCCAAGGCAAAACGCTGTATGATGTGCTGACCGAACTGTATGCGGAATACGGCGTTTATTTGGAGGCGCTGGAATCCCGTACATTGAAGGGGCTGGACGGCGTGCAGCAAATTCAGAGCATTATGCAGGAATGGCGTCTCAATCCGCCGACGGAAATCAGCGGCATCAAAGTGGAGCATGCGCTGGATTACAGCGGCGGCCTTGACGGGCTTCGTCCGGAAAATGTGCTGAAGTACGTCCTTGCTGACGGCTCGTGGTTCTGCCTGCGCCCTTCCGGCACCGAACCTAAAATTAAAGTGTACTTTGCTGTACGCGGCCAGGCGAAAGCGGAAGCAGAGAAGGCGCTTGGCGCGCTCCGCGCTGCAGTAATGGCTCGCGTAGACGGCTGACCGGCTGCACAGCCGGCGGGTACTAACCGCGCGCGTCTATAGATTTCTCATGAAAGGTATCTCCTGATGCTCGTTACGGATCATGCGTTCAGGAGATACCTTTCTTGCGGAAACCGCGGCGGAGCATAATTTTAGTCCGGTTTGACAACATATGGGAGAAGGCGGGATGTGAAGTTTCTCTCAGAATTAATGTGATTTTTAGGTTGAATTGATAAAATGGATCGTAGGCAATGATAAGCGGCTTATGGAATAAGGAGGATTTTTGTGCTTCGCAATTGGCAGCATTGGAACCGGAAAGCCAAACTTTGGCTTTGGATTATTACACTGCTGGGCGTCGCCGCGGCACTGCCGCTGGGCGGCCTCCGCATGCACATGGAGAAAAGCTCCAAGCAGGTGGAATATGTATTTGATTATCGGGATTTGCTTGAAGTTGCAGACTATCAGGCGAATCCGCGCGAGTTCGTAAGCGAACAGCTGGACAAGCTGAAGCAGGCCGGCATCACAACGATGTCTCTGTACGAAAGCTCGCTGAAGGAGCTGTCGCTGGCAGGGCGGCTTACGTACTACAGCTCCAAAGATGAAGCGTCTTTGCGGGGCCAGCTTCCGCCGCAAGGGCAGAACTATACGTACGTGCTGTTTAAAGGCGCAGAGGAGCAAGCTCAAATCGGACCGATCGTCCGCGACGCATTTACCCGCCTGGACATCCCGGTACGGGATTACTCCTTTGAAGGCCGGAGCGGATTCGTAATTGAAACGCCGCTTAATGACGCGATGCTCAAACCGATCAGCTTTGACCCGATGACGCTGGCGGAGCTGAAGCAGGCTGGTTTTCATATTTTGGCCCGTTTCTCGGACCGCGCCCAGCCGTTTGACAGCCAAGCCGTGGACAAGCAGCTTGCCCAGCTGCAGCAATACGGCGTGACGCGCATTTTGTTCGACGGCGACAAGGTGAAAGGGTTCAGCGACCAAGCGGAGCTGCACAGCCTTGATTCGTTCGGCGAGCTGCTGAACAAATACGGCATGGGGATCGTCGCGATCGAGAACCTGAAGAAGCCGCAAGCCGGCTTGAACAAGCTGGCTTACTTGACGGATTACAACGTAACCCGTTTGTATTCGCTGCCGGATAACGACGGCATGGCATTGTCGCCTGAAAAGATTGTCGACCGTTTTCTGCTGGCGGCCAAAGACCGCAACATCCGGATGTTCTTTATTAATGCTACAGCACAGTCCAGCCAGGATAAGGCTGGCGTTGTGAACTCGCTGGCGAATTTGTATCTTTCATTGAAAGGTCCGGACGGCGCCGTTCACCGCCTCGAAGAGGCTGGTTTCAAGCCTGGCGAGGCTCAGGCATTTAAAGTCGACCACCCGTCTTGGGCGAAACCGCTTAGAGGGGTAGTGGCTCTTGGAGCGATTGCCATCATTACGCTGCTTATTTCCGCGTTTATCCCGGGTGTGGCTATTCCGGTATTTATAATCGGCCTGATCGGCGCAGCCGGCTTGTATGTGCTGAACTCCTCGCTCGATGAACAGGCGCTGGCGCTTGGAGCAGGGATATCGGCGCCGACGCTTGCGCTCATTTGGGCGACCAACCGGGTTTACGCGCACACGGAAGGCAAGCTGCGCTCAATCAGCGCAGGAACGTGGACGATGCGAAGCAATGGCGCAGAAGGTTCGGCAGCAGCCGGCCTGAAGTGGCTGTTTGAAGGCATGGGCACGGGCCGCCGGTTTGGCATGGCGGTAAGGCTGTTTATTATGACGGCTTTGATTTCCCTGCTGGGCATTCCGCTTGTATTCGGGCTGCTGAACAACATTACGTACAGCCTCGTGCTGGAGCAGTTCCGGGGTGTCAGCTTGCTCCATCTGGCGCCGATTGCGCTTGTTGCGCTTTATGTGGTGCTTTATACCGGGGATTCCCCGATTCGCCGACTGCGCGGGCTGCTGGTGCTGCCGATTAAAGTATGGTGGGTAGTGGCAGCTGTCATTATCGCTGTAGCGGGTCTCTATTACTTGTCCAGAACGGGCAACAGCGGCGAGGCGTCCTCGCTGGAGCTGGTGTTCCGCAACTGGCTTGAGAATACGTTTGGCGTCCGTCCGCGGACCAAAGAATTTTTGCTGGCGCATCCGCTGCTGCTGCTTGGCCTGTTCTTGTCGCTGCGTTACCGCGCGGCATGGGTGCTCATCATTGCGGGCTCGATCGGCCAGTTGTCGATGGTGGATACGTTCGCTCATATTCATACACCGCTGCAAATTTCGATCATTCGCGTACTGCTTGGCTTAGGCCTCGGCTTTGTGATCGGATGCGTGCTGATTGCGATATGGCTGGTGCTGGAAGGGGTTTGGCGCAAATGGCTGAAAGCGGGCGCGAAAAAGCTTGCCGAATCGTAATTTCCGGCTACTACGGCTTTCGGAACAGCGGAGATGAAGCGGTGCTTCGTTCCATTCTGCTTGCGCTTCAGGAGCAGGGGGAGCAGCTGGGCGTCCGGTTCGAGCCGGTCGTCCTGTCGGCCGATCCGGCGTGGACGGCGCAGATGTACGGCGTAGAAGCCGTACCGCGTATGCATCCGCAGTCGCTGCTTCGCGCGATTCGATCTTGCGATGCGCTGATCAGCGGCGGAGGCAGCTTGCTGCAGGATGCAACGGGCGCCAAGACAATTCCGTATTACACGGGGGTTTTGAAGCTCGCCCAGTGGCTGCGCAAGCCGACCTTTATTTATTCCCAAGGCGTCGGTCCGGTGAACCGCCGGTGGATGGATCCGCTGATTGCCAATGTCATGAAAAAAAGCAAATATATTTCGGTGCGGGACGCCGAATCCGGCAAGCTGCTGGAGCGTATGGGCGTCCCTGCTTCCCGAATCGAGGTTGTACCCGATCCGGTCATGGGCCTGCCGCTGCCTGCGGATGCAGCGGCACACGGCGCAGGAGCGCCGGCGCGGGCGGCGGACAGCGCGCCCGTCGTTGGCGTCTCCTTGCGCCGCTGGCGCAGTGACGGCGCAGATCTTGACCGCGCCGCCGATGCGCTTGCTGCGCTTGCCGCAAGCCGGCCTGTGCGGCTGCGCTTTCTGCCGTTCCATACGCCTGACGATGCGGAAGCATCGCAGTATGTCATGGAACGGCTTAAGGGCCGGCTCGGCGCCGGCAGCGCCGCCGAGCTAGCGCAGCCCGGCGACGACCCGCAGCGTATGCTGCTGGAAGTCAGCCGCTGCGATCTGCTGTTTGGGATGCGGCTGCATGCGCTTATTTATGCAGCTAACCAGCAAGTGCCGATGCTTGGCTTATCCTATGATCCGAAGATTGACCAGTTTTTAGCCCGCCTTGGCCTTACGGCTATTGGCACAACGGAAGCGCTGAAGGCGGAAGCTTTTGCCGCGGAAGCCGGACGGCTGCTGGATGGGCGGGACGATTGGATCAAGGAGCATAGCGGAGCAATTGAGCGTTTGCGGCAGCAATCTCAGCAGCCGGCGAAACAAATTGCAGAGCTGCTGCGTCAAACTATATTGAGGTGATAACCACCATGTCCAGACAGGTGCCAACAGTGCCGATCTACGGCATTCCATTCTCCAAGATGAGCATGGAAGAAACGGTCGATTACTTAACGCAAGCGATTGAGAATAAAGAGACCACTCATGTGATAACCGCCAACCCGATTATGGTGATGGCAGCGGTTGAAAGCCCGGATTACTATCGGATGATGACTACGGCGGAGCTGATCGTTCCCGATGGAGCCGGCGTCGTCTGGGCGGCAAGCCATGTCGGCACGCCTGTGGCCGAACGGGTTACCGGCTTTGATCTGCTGCACAACCTGCTGCAAGTTGGCGAACGCCGCCGCTGGAAGGTGTATTTGCTTGGCACATCGCAGGAAACGATTGAAGCCGCAGCCGAGAAGCTGCAGCTGCAATACCCGCAAGTCCGCATCGTCGGATGGCGGAACGGCTTTTTTGGCCCGTCCGAGGATGCCGAGGTGATCCAGGAAATTCGCAATGCTGCGCCGGACCTGCTGTTTGTAGCGCGGGGCGCGGAAACGCAGGAGCCTTGGATATCCAAGTATAAAAAAGAACTGCAGGTGCCGCTTATTATGGGCGTTGGCGGAAGCTTTGACATTATTTCCGGCAAGCTGAAGCGCGCGCCGGTATTGTTCCAGCGGCTGCGTCTGGAATGGTTTTACCGGCTGCTGCAAGAGCCGAAGCGGTATAAACGGATGCTTGTGCTGCCGAAATTCGTCGTGAAAGTTATTCGCGACAAAGATAAAGTCACAAAACCTCGCACAACTTCTTGAATATCGCGAGAATTGCGTGAAAATCGCTTGAAAACGGGATTGGAGTTTCTTTTTCTGCCGGAGTATAATTCATTTCGGTAAGAAGAAAAGGGGAGTTGCACGAAATGTCTGCTGGAATGCTCTATACGATAGGATTCGTAATAGCCCTTATTATCGCGCTCATTATGACACCGCTCGTGAAAAAGTTTGCTTTTAAAATAGGCGCCATTGACAAGCCGAATCATCGAAAGGTTCATACGCGCATAATGCCTCGTTTGGGCGGACTCGCGATATATATTGCATTTGTAGCTGCATTTTTGCTGCTGCTGCCGTTTATGCCGGGCGACTTGCTTCGTCCGCGGGATATGAACTTGATTCGCGCTTTGTTTACGGGCGGAACGCTCATTATTATATTAGGCGCATTTGACGACCGTCTGGAGCTGTCAGCGAAGCTGAAGCTGGTCGTTCAAATCGCTGCTGCCTGTGTAGTTGTGTTTGGCTTCGGCATCAAAATCGACCTCGTCAACGTTCCGTTTGGCGACGCGATGCAGCCGATTGCATCCTGGGTCAGCATTCCGCTGACGATTATATGGATTGTTGGCGTTACAAACGCCATTAACCTGATCGACGGACTGGATGGGCTGGCGGCCGGCGTCTCCGGCATTGCGATTTTGACCATCCTGATCATGGCATCGCTGATGGGCAACGAAGCGATAATATTGCTTTGCGTGCTGCTCTTAGGCGGTATCGTCGGATTTATGTTCTTTAACTTTCATCCGGCCAAAATCTTCATGGGCGACTCTGGCTCGCTGTTCCTTGGCTTCAGCCTGGCGACGCTGTCCATGCTCGGATTCAAGCAGGTGACGATCGTATCGTTTGTCACTCCGCTGCTGGTCATCGGGGTTCCGCTGTCCGATACGTTTTTTGCAATCGTACGGCGCAAGCTGAACAACCGCCCGATTTTTGAACCGGACAGGGGTCATCTGCACCACCGTCTGCGCGATCTGGGCTTTAGCCATCGCCGCACGGTTCTGATCATTTGGGGCGTTGCTGCGATTTTCGGCGGCTTTGCCATTATCCAATCGGCAGTCGTACAGTCCAGCGCGGCGAACTGGGTGACGTTTGGCGTCATTTGCCTCATTTTGTTCGGCCTGCAGATCGGTGCGGAAATTACGGGCATTGTGGACAAGACACGCCGTCCGGTTATCAACTTGTTCAGCCGTATGCTGCGCATTAAGGTAGACGCGGAGTCTCGCACTCATTCGAAATAATATCATTTGTTTTTGATAGAAGTCCCGGGCTTATTGGCCCGGGACTTTTGTATTTTCTAGCATAAACCGTGAATTTATAAGATTATGAGAAATTCCTCTTTTATCTAAAAAAAGCCCGGCTTTGAACCGATATGAACAATACAAAACCAATACGGGTGAATGGGAGGAACAACGTTTTGAAGAAGAAGCTATTACCGCTTTTACTGACGCTCGCGCTTCTGATAGGGCTATTGCCTTCTATCGGCGCTCTGCAGACCGTTTCTGCAGCGGACACGACTGCTCCATCTGGCGGAAACTACTTCAATTTTCCGAATGAACAATATTCGGCGAGCAATGCGAGAATTACAACGAACCAAAGAGTAACGCTGAACGGTACGATCAACAATGTGGTTGGGAACTCGGTCAGCTACAGTGTATATAATATTACGCTGAACGGCTCCACAGAAAAGGTCGTCAACAAAATCGAGAACCAGGACGATAACATTACGCTGAACAGCAACGCCATTACAGTGACGAATTTGGAGCTGTTCCCCGGCTTGAACAAAATTACGTTCAAAGGCACGCAAGGCACTTCGAGCGTAACCGAATCGATTTATATCGAATACCGCAACAGCCCGATGCTGTACGATTTGCAGGCGACGATCCGCGGCTCGGTGTATAACATTCTGGAAGACCAAACGACGGTCATCCAGTCTGCTTTGTCCCAAGGCAAAACGAAAGAAGATATCGCGATTACCGGTAAAGCGCCGAATGCAACCAAGGTTGCGGTTACGGTTAACGGACGCAGCTATGAATATTCGGTTGCAAGCTCCAGCGACTACTCGTTTACTGCGTCGCCGATTAGCGTGAACGCCGGCAAAAACGTCATTACAATCAAAGTGTACAACAACAGCCAAGTGGTAGAGACGACACGCGAGATTGCCTTTTATAACGGGACGGTAAGCTTCTTTGACCTGCAGCTGACGCATGACAGTGACGGAGTGTCCGTCGATAACGGCGGTGAACTGTCAACGACAACAAACGGCAGCTCGCTGTTCCTTTCCGGCAAAGCTATTATTCCGATCCAGAATGACGGGACCAAGTTCAAGCCGGATGTAACCGATATGGCCAATATCGCCGCCCAGTTTGCATATATCCCGTACGGCAACACATCAGTACCGTTTACTGCCGCCAACATTACGTCCATTGAACCTAGTGTTACGGATATTACGACTACGACCAAGTTTATTACGGTTAATTTCAAGCTCGATTTGGGAGCTTCCAGCGGCTACAGCTACGATACGGCCTACAAGTTCCAGCTTCAGGGCTATAACGTAAACGAGGCGCAATCGCAAATGTCGGACAGCAAAACATTCTATTTGCGCGATAACACGAAAGCGTACATCTATGACGTTAACTATTTGAGCGGCTATACGTCCTCCATGGCTGACAATGCGCTTCAGCTCGAAGCATTGGAAGGCACGGACATTGAAGGCGCCAGCATCTACTCGCTGCCAATGGGCGTAGAGGTGCTGATCGGCAACTACTCGTCGCTTGGCGATTATACGAACCTGATTCAAATGGTGAATGCTGACGGCTCGGCGAACGGAAACGTTACAACGAAGCAAGCGGTCCATACCCAAGTGGTCAGCCGCAACGTAAACGGCGTGCAGCAATCGTTCCTGCGCGTATTCCTGGAAATCAGCAAGCTGCCGACAACGGGAACGCAAACGCTCTATTTTAAATTAAAAAATTCTACGGCAGTGAAAAGCGCTCAAATTACGCTGCTTTACGGACCGTTCGTGAAATATACGGATATGTACGACGGCATGAGCATTGACTTTGATACGACGATGGCGCCGGATAAAGGCGGCATCACGTATATGATGGGACAGCTCGGCAACTTTGCCGGCCAGTTCCAGAACGTGGCCAATCCGGCTGAGCTGGTGTACACGAACACTGGAGCTCCTGCGAAGCCGCAAACGGTATTTTTCTATGTCAACAACGTTGAAATTCCGCTCAAACCCGACGGTACCGACAACAGCAAATTCAGTATTGATACAACGGACGCCAATGTGCTTGGCACCGTGTTTGGCTTGCTTAACCTGACGGGCGAGAATTCGTTTAAGATCGTATTCCGCACAGGCAAAAACAATTTCGAAAGCACGGTAAAAGTAACGATCGTTCCAACGAACCTGCCGCTTATTCCGGCTCCAAATACCGACGGCATCTATCCGTACAGCGAAAGCCGCAAAGCGCCGCTGGCAAACGATCCGAACTTTAAACGGCAAGCTACCATTTTTACAACCAAAGAAGCCAGCATGAACGTATACGGCACCTTTGATTTTATTGATTTGGGCTCCAATTACAGCACGGTCAGCGGCCGAATTACAGATTTGGGCGGCTCCATTAACAATTACATCCTGAATGTTTCGTCTCCTGATCTGGTCGATACGATAACTTGGACGTTAAGCAACGAGTTTACGCTGACCTCCAAAGGCAACCCGATCTCAGGCGATAATACAGTGAATAAAGGACTTGCCGTTAGCGGAATTGAGGTCTTCTACGATGTAGACGGCCAATACTTCTACTTTATTTTGAAAAATCAGCAGCTTCCGAAAGACGGCAGCTCGATGGTATACAACTTTACCGTATTTAACAGCGGCGAAGCCGGCCCGAGAGCAACCAACCGCCTGGAAGTGGATCCGGTAGCCATTCCGTACACGATTTTGTCTCCGGTAACGGAAGAACGCAAGCTGAACCAGAACTTTGTAGATGTTATTATTTCTTCGCCTGGCGCCGATTCGATTCTCATTAATGGCATCGAGGCGCAAAAAGTAACCTATCTCGACTATTCGCAAGATTCGGTTACGCCGGTGCCGATCGAAGCGTACAAAGTACGCGTATCGAATTTGAAGCCAAACAAGGTGAGCCCGATATCGCTTGTAATTACGAGCGCTACGGATAAAATGACCGATCAGTTTAATGTCGATTACGAGCCGGCGAACATTCCGGGCGCACAATTCGCGCAAGTGATGGCAAGCTCCCATAAAGTGTTTGACGGCATGCTTAATTTGAAGTTTGCGAAAAACTCCAAGCTGGTTCGCTCGGATTACAACAGCACAGCCAACAATCAGACGCAAGTTTACAGCGGCAATGAAATTTTGTTTGGCATAGCTAACCCGACGGACGGCGTTCTGAACCGTTATGAGTACCGGACGCAGCCTGCCGATTATTGGTCGGAGAACAGCATTGGCAAATACTATTTGGATGAATTTTTTACAGACCGCTTTATTAAAGCGAGCCCGCTGTTCTGGATTGACGCCGGACAAGCGGATGATGACAGCACCAAAGCGTACGACCCGATTACATACGGGCTCAACCCGTATACGTATCCGGTTGTGCAAGGCGATTCCGATCAGCAGTTCTTCAAGCGTTATGACAACGGCAGAGAACTGATCCCTACTGCGCCGGGCGAACTGACGCTTTCGTACGATTCGAGCATTGCGCAAAGCGCAGGAACCGTCGTTACGGTATTCCGCTATGACCCTTATAATAATATTTGGGAAAACATCGGCGGTGTTGTGGATGAGAAGAAGCATACAATCGATGTGCCGTTTACGAAGTTTGGCTATTATGTGGTAGGCAAGTTAACCTACGGATTTAACGATATCAACGATCATCCGTATGCCCGTGAAGCGATGGAAGCCATTTATGCCAAAGGTTTGATGAATGCAACCGACCCTACAGGCATTTTTGGCGCGGATCAATATGTCACTCGTGGCGAATTTGCCCGCATGATAGTCCGGGCGCTTGACCTGCCGCTGAATTATGAAGGCACGAAGCACTTTATCGACGTGCCGGTCGACAGCATCATTAATCCAAATGCGCTGTATGACTACAGATACATCGAGACGGCGGCCAGAGCCGGTTTTGTAAGGGGGACGCGCCCTGAAACCTTCGAGCCAAAGTCGAACTTGACGCGCCAAGACGCCGCCGTTATACTTGCAAAGGCGCTTAACCTGAAGCTGGAGACAGACGCTACCAAAGCGAAAGCATCTCTTGCTAAAGTGTTCAAAGACGCGGGCAATGCCAACTATTACGCTGTTCCATCGATCGTAGCGATTCAGAAGAAAGGCTTTATCCAAGGATCGCTGATTGACCCTAGCAATCCTAAAGGCGGTTCGGTGTTTGAACCGACTGCGAAGCTGCTCCGCAGTGACGCGGCTATCATTATCGGCAAAGTAATGGCTGATATGAAAAAGCTGCCGAAGATATACGCAAACTGATAGGTTACCCTTACAAAAGAAGGCCGGCCGGATACGCCGGCTTTCTTCTATGAAGTGGAAGAAAGCGCCAGAATTGATGGAAAAAGTTACGCGTCGACGATAAACATGGAGCAAGCTATACTAATTACAGGGTAGGGGTAATAAGCTGGTATAAGGTTTTCTGGAGGCTTGTATTTTTTTAAAAGTATCGTAAATTCCTGCTCATATACATAATTGGACTCGGGGATTTTCTCGGATAAATTAAAAAAATATTTTTTGCAACAGCTCGCAACTTTTTTGTAACTTGTGCGTCTAAGTAACTGACGTCGCGAACATCGTCTGTGATGAATGAAGAGGATGTCGAATAAAGGTACATGAAGTCGAAGCTGGCTGCTAGTCTTTTGGACCTAAGCATTTCCTGTAAAGATGGAATGAATTCTCAACTTTCTCTTTACGGTAACAACTGCCCATTGTATAATATTAAAGTGGCATAGCTTATCTACTATTATTTTCTAGTTTTATTTACGAGTTTCTGCGACATGTTCTTACAGGGTTAAACATGGGTGCAGACATCATTTATATGAATCACTGCTCAAGCTCTGGAAGGGGGGTGAATCGACAGATGAGAGAAACGAGCAACAATTTACAGCAACAAAACTCTCAACAACCGAAGCAATTTAGAGGAGGAGAAAAAAAGGTTATGAAGAAAAAAATAGCTTCCGCTGCAATTGCGGCTTCCATGATCATTCCAATGGCGGTTCCTGCATTTGCTGCTACAACAACGCCTTCTGACGTTGTTGGTACACCTGTTCAATCCGCAGTAGAAGAGCTTACAGCTCTGGGCATTATCAATGGTTATACCGATGGAACTTTCAAACCTGAAAATTCCATTACTCGTGCAGAACTTGCGAAAATCATCGTTGTTGCAACTGGCAACGAAGCTTCCGCTAAGCTGATGCAAAACGTAGCTCCAACGTTCAAAGACGTAAAAGCTAACGAGTGGTACACTGGCTACATCAATGTAGCTGCTGCTAAAGGCTTTATCCAAGGTTACAACGGTGAGTACCGTCCTGGCGACACTGTTAAATTCGAAGAAGTAGCTGCAATCCTGGTTCGCGCTTTGGGTTACAAAGAAGCTAACCTGGGCGGCCAATGGCCATACAACTACATCATCGCTGGTCAAGACGCTGGCCTGTTCGGCGACCTTACGGTTGCAACTGGCACTTCGGCTAACCGCGGCGTAGTTGCTCAAATGGCTTCCAACGCTCTGAACGCTTGGCTCGTATCGTACGACAAAGACGGCGCATTGATCGAACCAGGAACCGAAGGTTCCAAAAAATTGATTTCGAAACTTGGCGCAACTGAAGATGCTACTTTGTTGACTGATTCCGTTGATGATCAAGATCAAATCGTTCTGAGCACTGGTCCTGCTGATGTTGACGACAACTTTATCGTAACTGGCGGCGAAAGCCTGACTGACCTGCTTGGTCACACTGTAACTGTTCTGAAGAAAAACGGTAAAGTGGTTTCCATTACGGATGCTACTTCCAGCTCGAACATTGTTACTGGTAAATTGACTGCAGCTCAAGCTGATATCTTGGACGCTGACACTGTATTGGTAACTAACAGCGCTGGTACTAAACTGACGTTGAATGCAGATGCTGATCTTCACCTGTATGTTAACAACACAGAAGTTGACAGCACTAACGACGATCTGGCTAAGGATCAAAACGTTGTAGTTATTCTGAACAACAAGAAAGTTCAAGCTGTTCTTGCTGTTAACACTCTTTCTAACCTCGTTGTTGACGATGTAGAAGAGTATGACGACTACCTGCTCGTTAATACGAAGTCCGGCGATTCGTACCAAGTAAACAAAAACACAATCGTTACTTTGAACGGCAAAGCTGCTAAAGCTTCTGACCTGAAAGAAAACGACATTATCTCCGTTGTTGCTAATGGCGACGATGCTGATCAAGCTGTAACTCTGACTGCTACTCGTAATTCCGTAACTGGCGATCTGGATGGTCATGAGGAAGTTGTTAAAGGTGCAACTCATACTCATTACTACACAGTTAATGGCAAAGATTACAAATACGTTGGTGCAGCTGCTTCCCTTGATGACAGCAACGTTGACAGCGAGTATACATTCTACCTGAATGCTAACGGCGAAGTTGCTTACTTCGAAGCAGTTAATGCAGCTGATAGCAGCGCATTCGGCGTTGTTTACTCTGTTGAAACTGGCAGCTTCGTAGTAGACGGCCAAGCTCAAGCGACGAACAAAAAAGTAGTTTACTACTCGTTCGCTGATCAAAAGAAAGTAACGGCTTACACAACTGCTGCTAAAGCTGGTGATCTGGCTGAAGGAACACTGACTGAGATCTTCTTTGACGAAGACGGTCTGGTTGACTTCGACGGTCCGAACAACAACAAAACTCCAAAAGTGCTTGATATTGCTAGCACATCGGAAACTGTTTCTTCCGTATCGGCTTCCAGCCTGAAAACAGAAGAAAAAGGTTCTTACACCCTGAACAGCAATACTGCTTACTACTTCGTTAAATACGGTACTGACGGCAAAGTTTCCTCGGTGTCCGCTGCTACTGCAGATGATCTGACGAAGGGTGACGTAGTATCCGTTCAACAAAACAAAGGTACTGCAAGCTATGTACTGATCACTGAAAACAAAGATGCTGCAGAAGATCTGGCACAAGTTCAAGGTCTGTTTGTAGGTACTTCCACGAAGAAAGTTGGCGACACAACTCATTTCTATGTGAAATTGGCTGTGAACGGCACGGTAACTTCGTACGAAGTTACTGAAGCTCTCTACGATGTGCTTACTGATGACACTACTGGCGCAGAAGTTAACGAAGTAATTACACTTCCAGCTGGTTCTGGCGTTTATGATGTAGCTACAAGCCCAGCTGTACCAGTGATTTCTAGCCTCGCGGCTCTGAATGGCGTTGTTGTTGACAGAAATAACAACCAAATCACTGATACTAACGGTACTACTACTGTAACTACTGATGACGTGGTTTACCTTGTAAACTCTGCTACTCAGTACTACGTGATCGATGCTGACGGTAACTACTCGAAATCGACGTTGACTAAAGTACAAGAACTTTCGAAGAAAACTGCTGACTATGACACAGTTGTTGTGAAAACTGGCGAAACTGCTGGTTCCTCGGAATATGCTGGTGTTGTAATCGTAGTTGCGAAGTAATAGTTAATATAACTAATACTCAGCAAAAAAAGGCCACCTCTAGCGGGTGGTCTTTTTTTTGTTTCAATGCTGACGAGAAAAGTTTTTGTTCATGCCATGTTCATATATTTAGGCTAAAATGCAGATATAAGCGGCTCGGGAATTTCTATTATTTTTCTTATACCCTGTGTACGTATTTGAAAATTAAAGAATTCCGAAACATAATGCTTAACAGCAACGTCTAAATATGTAAATCCAATAATACGGAGTGAACTGGAAAATGCAAACAAAACGTCGATTGTCTTTTATGGTCTCAATGCTCCTGATATTCGCTCTTCTTGTTAATGTGGCGCCATTTGTTTCGGCGGCATCCACTTCGAGTGGAGTGAATAAAAAGGTGTACCTTAACGGGAATTCTTATGTTCAATTGACTGATGCAAGTCTAGTACCAAGCACGAACGGCGCGGTAGCCAGCTTTACGTTTACGATGTATAACGCGGGAAGCACTTCCATTAATGTAATTGACTATTGGGCGAGGCTGAAAACAAAAAGTGGAACGAAATATACGTTAACATTGTTGGATAAAGATAAACTGAAGACGGTAAGCCCTAATTCTTCTGCTACTCTTGTATTTTATAGCGAGGTTCCCGCGAGTGTGACGCTGGATAAATTGGTGTTAGACTTTATTAAATTTGATTTCTCTGTGTCTGGATATGAGAAAACAATTGGAGAATTTACGTTTCCGGCAGAATACAGCAATTCTATTCCAGCCGGCGGCTTTAAAACAGTAAAAATCAACAGCTCTAATGTAAATTTGCGTGTGGATCAAATTAATGTCTATAAAGCAACAGATAAATACAATATCAACCTGTCTTATGTGGCCCGTAACACAAGCCAATTTGGCGTTCCGCTGCCGGAATATAATTACTATGTTCAAACTTCGGTAGGTTTATATAAACTGGCCGTTAAAAATACTTCGGATGCCAACACTACATTGGAGCCATCCGTTTTGAATTCAATTCGTTTGACAGGCTCGGTACCGACATCCGTGCCTGCTTCTAATTGGAAGCTTATCATCACCCAAAAACTTAGCGGCGATTCATCGGTTGAATTACCTGTCGGAACGTTTGCAATTCCATTTACAGTGAACAGTAACAGTATTACAACCAAATCGACATTTACGGACGAAGTTGGCACGTACGATGTAGAACTTCAATCTGTCCAGCGTTTCCCATGGAATGATGAAGACAATGTGGTTGCCAAAGTTCTAGTTAAAAACACGGAGTCGGTTTATTTGCCGCTTCCGAGCTTGACGGGCACTTTAATTATTGATGAGAATATTAGTCTAGACAGCCAAGTCATTTCCAACACAGGTGATGTTGGTTTAGCTCCAGGGGCTTCTACTACGATGACTTTTGTAGGCAAGCTGCCATATAGCTATAACTGGAAGAAGCTGAAGCTTCAATTAATGGAAAAGTCTGGTGAAACAACCGCGCAAGTAGCTGAAATAGCCAAAAATGATGTAACACCTATTTATTCAGTACCTAACGGCAGTGTTTATAAGCAATTGTCCAACGGTTCGCAAATGAGTGTTCAAGCGACAGATGTGCGGACGTATTCCGGCGATACGGATGATCTTTTTGCAGCATATCTGGATATTACCAACAATCAGACGCGTAGTGCTTACTTGCCTTATTGGGTGGCTTATTTTAAAGCGGATAACGGCAATTTATATCCTGCAACGGTTGTAAAATCCCCGAATGCGATAAGTCCGTCGAATAAGGATCAAGTAATTGCTTATGCCAATATTCCGCAAACGGTTAATCACAATACGCTGCAATTGTTGATCGGGGAAGCATTCGATAATAACGGACTGCTGAAAAAGGAAGGAACACCAGCTGGTTACATTCGCGCAGTGACATTAGGATTACCTGCAGAAAAAACAGATACAACGCAATATAAGGACTTGAAGGTGGGCCCTTATAATGTGGATCTAAATTACTTTAATGTCTATATTGGTGACACCGGCACACTGGAAATTGATCTGGGCGGAAATGTAGCTCGTGATTATAGTTATGATGCGTTCAGTCAATCCAAGCTATTATTCGAACTTGAATATGAGCCGTCGGGTGATGTGCTTTGGTCGCAGCAGGTAAATCTGGAGAGCAAATCTGATAATGCGATTCAATGGAAAGTCGGAGATAACTATAATTCAATCAGTAAAGATTTGGCACAAACTAAATTTTGGAGCCGATATACACTCCATGTATATGACACTCTGAATGGCAACAAAAAGCTGCTGTTCTCCAAAGATGTGAAATTTTCCAGCATTACTAACTGGTTGGATGGACAACATTAAAAATTTTTCAGAATGTAATAAACTAGTATCTCCCTTTCAAATCTAGTATCTTATATAAAGGTACTAGATTTGAGAGGAGACAATGGAAGTGAACAAACAAGCGTTTCGGATTGGGGCGGCGGTAGTGCTGCTTGGGGCAGGCATCTGGATTGGAACAGGCTGGAACTCCATTATCGAGGCGGATACGAATTCAGCCACTCCCGGTTCTGCTGATGATCCGGTTGTAACGAAAAGTTATGTAGATGAGCAGATTGCCAAGCTTTCCGGCGGGACTTCGAATGGGTCGAGCAACTCGGGCAGCAATAATGAAGGGCAAAGCGGTACGCTTGAAGTTGTTACTTTGCCTAGCGGCAAATTGTTGATTGCTGCTGATGGATCACAAGTCATTGTTCGTGCCGGCAAAGCGGTTGCCTATAGTGCGGATGCCAACGGCCTTGCAGACGTAACCGCTGGCCAAGACTTAACGAACGGTCAAGTGGTTCCGAATAACCATTTGTTATGGTTTCCAAGACCAGGCCGCGGTATTACAACAGATCCTTCCTATACGGGAAGTTTAACGGTAATGGTAAGCGGATCGTACACCATTAAGTAAGCCAAGGTCCTTTAGTCACTTTGTGACACAGTAAAGCAGCGCAACATTGTAAGCAGCCTCAAGTGGATTCAGATGTTTGTCAGCGGTTAAAGGGCAGTTACTCGGCGACGAGAGCTGGCGCTAAGGAACCCGGAACCGCGTTCTGGAATATGGTGAAGTAAACATAATTTGCACCTCCTTACAATACCTTATACGCTTTAGAATGGCCGGATTCGAGCACGATATGGATGTGTTCTTAATTCATATGGAGGTGCTTGAAATCATGAGCCGATCAAATTCGAACAAGGTAGTTATTGAAGGATCCAGAGCAGCGCTTAATCAAATGAAATACGAGATTGCAGCTGAATTTGGCTTAACGACCGGATATGCCGGAGGAGGTATGGATGCTGAATTCGCAGGCGAGCTTGGCTCGGTTGGTGGCGGACAGGTGAACTGGTCCAATTTATCGACACGGCAAGCCGGTTCGGTTGGCGGGGAAATAACAAAACGGCTGATTGCTCAAGCCGAAAAAGTTTTGCACGGTTTATAATACTGCAGCAAGCGTTCTAAATACAGGGGCTATTACGTGTCAGAAAGGCACTTACATTGACACCCTGTACCAATTTCGGTATCATACTGTTTTAGAAAGAGTTGTCTAACAACCTTTTCCTTCGCGGAAAAGGTTCATTTTTTGTGTGTAGAACAATTGTACTTATAACATACTAAGGCAGTAGGAGGTTGATACGGATGTCGGTCAAAGGTCGTCATTTATTCACATCGGAGTCGGTAACAGAAGGCCATCCGGATAAAATCTGTGACCAAATCTCTGACGCAGTACTTGATGCGTTTCTGGAGGTTGACCCATATGCCCGCGTAGCTTGTGAAGTTTCGGTGGCTACCGGTCTTGTTCTTGTCATTGGTGAAATAAGCAGCCGTGCTGATTATGTTGATATATCGGCAATTGCACGCCGCACAATTAAAGAAATTGGGTATACACGCGCGAAGTATGGTTTTGACTCCACAACTTGCGCAGTTTTAACTTCACTTAACGAGCAATCTGCAGATATTGCACAAGGTGTCAACGCAGCCCTTGAAAGCCGCGAAGGCAAAAACATCCGCGAAGAAAATCCGGATATTGGCGCAGGCGACCAAGGTTTGATGTTTGGTTTTGCAACCAACGAAACGCCTGAGCTTATGCCGATGCCAATCGCATTGTCGCACCGCATTGCCCGCCGTTTGTCTGAGGTTCGCAAGAACGGTACGCTGGAATACCTGCGTCCGGACGGCAAAACGCAAGTGACGATTGAATATGTGGACGGCAAGCCTACCCGTGTAGACGCCATCGTCGTATCGACGCAGCATGCCGAAGAAGTTACGCTGGAGCAAATCCAAGCGGATGTTATGGAGCATGTTATTAAACCCGTTGTACCGGCTGAATGGCTGGACAGCGAAACCAAATATTACATCAACCCGACAGGCCGCTTTGTTATCGGCGGTCCTCAAGGCGATGCAGGTCTTACCGGCCGTAAAATTATTGTCGACACTTATGGCGGCTACGCTCGCCATGGCGGCGGCGCATTTTCCGGCAAGGATCCAACCAAAGTGGACCGTTCCGCCGCTTATGCAGCCCGTTATGTAGCGAAAAACCTCGTAGCGGCAGGCTTGGCGGATAAAGTCGAAATTCAGCTTGCTTACGCGATTGGCGTTGCGAACCCGGTATCGATTAATGTCGATACGTATGGCACCGGCAAAGTATCCGAAGAGAAACTGGTTGAAGTGATCCGCAATAACTTTGACCTCCGTCCTGCAGGTATTATTAAAATGCTTGACCTTCGCCGTCCGATTTATGCAAAAACAGCTGCTTACGGCCACTTTGGCCGTACAGACATCGACCTTCCTTGGGAACGTGTCGACAAAGCGGAAATTCTCCGCACACAAGCCCTTGCGTAAATGATAAAACAAATGAACTCCCGGTCCGGTATAGGATCGGGAGTTTTTTTGATTGAGCGCTTATGCTCCTAGTGGAGTCGGACTCGCTACAAGCATGTATTTTTCACTTGCTGACACATGAGGTATGGAACAAAAATGGAAAAAATATAAACATAATGGATCATCAAGCCGACAAATACAATACGAGTGTAAATTTGTGGGGAGTGATGGAATGAAGCGCAACAAAGTATTGTTGATGCTGGCGGTCGTTTTGCTGCTGCATATCAGTTGGCTGTCGGCAGGGGGCTTGGCGGAGGCAAAGCTTATGCGGCCGCCGGACCTGCCATTGTGAGCCAGTCACCGGCTAATAATTATACCAATACGTCTTTAAGCTCGGCTTTAACGTTAACTTTTGATGAAAGTGTCACCCGGGGTACAGGCAACGCGTCCGTATCCTTATATAAAAATGCGACCAACGAGCTGGTAGAATCGTTTGTTGTCTCCAGCAGCAGCCGGATCACGCTTGATTCGGCTAAACGGATGGTTACGATCCGTCCTACGCAGGCACTGCAGCTGAACACCGATTACTATGTGCTGATTGATTGGGGTGCATTCGTCAGCGAAAGCAGCGGTACGCCGTTTGCCGGCATTTCCAGTGCGAGAGACTGGACTTTCCACACGGTTCAAACATTAGATGTAACCCGTCCATCGCTGACAAGCAAATCGCCGGATGTGAATGAGACCAATGTGCCTATCACTTCTGCGATTACGCTTCAGTTCAGTGAGCCGGTCTATGCCGCCCAAGGCGACATTGTGCTGCAGTCAACCTATGACCATCGGGAAATATCTGTCACCTCGTCTGCGGTGCAAGGCAGCGGCACTTCGACCATCCTAGTGAGTCTGGCGGAGCTTTTGTACTCGCAAACGACTTATACGCTGACCATAGCGAACGGCCTGTTTCAGGATGCCGCCGGCAATGCGCTTGCTGCGCAAAGCTGGTCGTTTAAAACAGCGGCAGCACCGGTCAATATATCCGGTGAAGTTTCACCGGCCAATCAAGCGACAATGGTTCCGGTAACATCCGCTTTGTCGGTTACATTTGACCAGCCGGTATCGGCAGCTTCTAATAAATATATTGAAATTCGCAGAGTAAGCGACAACGTGTCGATTGAGAAAATAGCCGCTTCGTCGTCCCGGGTGACGATCAGCGGCAATACGGTTACGATCCGGCCAAGCACCCTCGCGAAAGGCACAGCTTATTATGTGCTGGTCGATCCCGGCGCTTTTTATAAGACCGGAACGCCTGGCGATATATTTCCGGGTATCGTGAATGCAACAAGATGGATGTTTGTCACGGATCCCGGTCCGGACAGTGTTGCGCCAACCGTAAAAACGTTGACACCTGCACATCAATCCGTAATTGGCGGATTAACGACGAAGCTGCAAATGGAATTCAGCGAGCCGGTTTACCCGGATTCCGGCAGTATCGAGATCCGCAATGCCGCTAACGGCGCTTTGTACAAAACGATATCCGTCACTTCCAATCTGGTGACCGGCGGCGGATCAACCCAAATCACGATTGATCCGGGTATCGCGTTTAATAAGGACGCCCAATATTATGTTGTGATCGGCGGCAGGGTGTTCCGCGATGCGGCTGGCAACTATTACAGCGGCATGGCTGCCCGCAGCTGGCTGTTTACGACAACGGAGCAGGATACGACAGCGCCGGTGTTCAGCTCCGCGAGCCGCAGCGGCGCTTATATTACGCTAACCTATAATGAAGTGCTTAATTCTTCGTCGATTCCGTCTGTTTCCAGCTTTATCGTCACGATTGACGGCTCGAGCCGGGCTATCCAATCGGTATCGGTGTCGGGCAAGACGGTAACGCTTCGCATGTCGGGTTCCATTTCGGATTCCCAGACTGTCAAGTTATCGTATACCCGTCCGGGCAGCGGCGGCATTCAGGACCCTTCGGGCAACCAGGCAGCCAGCTTGTCTACCCGCACGATTCAAACCGGCTATACCGAGGATGACGATGATGATACAAGCCCGGTATTAACCTATATTGAAGCCAGCGGCCGGACGGTCACGTTAAAATATAATGAGGAGCTGAATTCGACGTATGTGCCTTCCACCAGCCGGTATTCGGTTGTAGCGGACGGAAATGCCATTTCGGTGAATCAGGTTATCGTATCCGGCGTAGAAGTGGTACTGACACTCAGCCAATTTTTAACGAACAGCTCGACGATTAAAGTATCGTATACCGCTTCAGGTACGCGAGTGCAGGACCTATACGGCAATTATGCCGCGTCATTCAGCTCCAGGACGGCCAATACGTACGATTACAGTGAAGATCCGCCGATTACAAGAGCGGTGTTGACCGGCAATTTGGTGAAGCTGACTTTTCAAAGCACGATGGACAGTTCCGCTATTCCGGCTGTAACGCAATTTGTCATCAAGGCAGGTTCGCTCCCGGTCCGTGTGACGAAAGTATCCATCAGCGGCAAGGTGGTCACCTTAACACTCCAGTCATCCCCGGACCCGGGCGATGCTGTATATGTCACTTATTCACAAAGCACGACAGGGCTCAAGACAAACGGCGGTACGCCTATTGCATCATTTGTAAATGTGGAAGTGGATAATCAGACGTCCATTGATGATGCGCTTGCTGACGGGCTGGAGCTGACCGATGACGGACAAGTGGCGCTTGACGCATCTGCCGCTGCGGTCAAAACCGTAATGACTCCATCCGGCAACTATGCAAGCCGGTATACATTTGACCCGGATTTGATCGCGGACGCTTGGACCGCTTCCCGGATTGCGGGAAATAACCCAACCAGAATCATGTTTCAAGTGCCGTCTTCGCAAATTGCGGGCATGGTGGCCGTTCCATTAACTGCGCTGCAAACGATCAGCTATTCGGACAGCCAAGCAACGTTTGCTGTTTATTACAAAAATCTTGTTTATGAGGTTCCGGTATCCGCTTTGAATTACAGCGAGCTGTATCAGGTAGCAAACGGTACCGTCATGTATTTGCTGATCGAGCTTGAACGCGGCGCCATGAGCGAAACGAATATGCTGAAAAATGCCGTGTCCGGTGCGCAAGGTTCGTTAATCACCGACCCCTATTATATGAAAGCATCGGTAATGGGCGGCACAAAAATTGTTCCCATCGACAATTTCAAAAATTACTTTAATGTCCGCCTGACAACAGGCAATGCTGTGACGAGCGGATATTCTTCCTTAGTGCTGTTCGACACGCAAGCGGGCAAAGTGATGAGCGCGCCTACTTCGTTCACCGCTTATGGCGGATCTACGATTGCATCATCCAAAATTAGAGGGAATGGAGCCTTCGCGCTGGTGAAAGGCAGCTCCCCGTACACCGACGTCAGTTCGCACTGGGCTGTAACCACCATCCGCTCACTGGCAAGCAAGTTTGTTGTAGAAGGCACCAGTGCGGCTAAATATGAGCCGAACAAAGCGATTACGCGCGGGGAGTTCGCGATGTTTATTGCCAAAGGCCTAGGCCTTCCCGGCAAGCCGTCTGCAGCTTCGAAATTCATTGATGTGAATGCAGGAACGGCGATGGGAGCTTATATCGGGGCAGCGTCAAGCGCCGGAATCGTGCAGGGCACATCCGGCAATACGTTTAACCCGAACAGCTATATTACCCGTGAGGATATGGCGGTCATGATGATGCGCGCCGCATCCGTAGCAGGTTCCCTGCCGCAGCTGGGCAGTACGGAAAGCAGCTACCTGCAGCGCTTTACCGACCGCGGAAGCATCGGCTCCTGGGCTAGAACATCAGTAGCCCAGGCTGTATATGCCGGCATAATCGCCGGCATGACGCCTTCCACCTTCAGCCCTAAAACCAATGCCACGCGGGCGGAAGCGGCAGTTATGCTGGAACGCCTGCTGAAATACGCGAAGCTGATTTAAACCGAAATAAACCTGCGTTTCTGCCGTCCGGCGGAAGCGCAGGTTTATTTTTTTATATCATCGGGCGCAGAGATAGGATATATCTTTCACTTTTCACATTGTGATAGTAGTCTTTTATTGCGAGGAACTTTTCGCCTAGACTTGCAGTCTATTAATAGTAGATTGCGAGATGGGAGAGTTGCTAGCGTATGCGATTGAAAAAAAAGAATAAAGGCCGGCAAGCAAAAAGGTTGGCGGTTAAGACAGCGATAGTGATGCTTGGCGGTACATTAGCTATACAACCGGCTGGGGCGGTTATGCCTGCTGGATGGAGCCCGGTTCATATACATGCCGCTGCCGCAGCAGCGGCAGCGAATACATTGAAGGAAGTAAGCGAGTCGATTGTTACTTCAGGGGCGAAACGGATCGATTATTTGTGGACGGCAACCCGAAGCGGTAAAACCGCCACTTCGAACGTGCATGTGATCGAAGTTGACTTAAGCAATCCAAACGTCAAGCTGGACGCAATCAGCGGCAAAAACAGCACCGTCGGCACTTTAAACACGGTGCAAAATATGGTCAAAGAAAGCGGCGCAGTGGCTGGCATTAATGCCGATGTGTTCAACACAACGACGGAAGGGGCGCCGATGGGCCCGCAAATTACGAATGGCGTTCTAATGTCCACACCGGAACAGCTTTCGGGCATGTATGCGTTTGGCATTTCCAATAGCCGCGTACCTAGCGTGGACAGCTACAGCTTTAAAGGGACGGTAACGGCACAGGATGGAACAGCTTACCAGCTGGCCGGCATGAACCAGTCGTCTTATTCGCCGGAGGGCGGCAGCTCGGTCTACAGCCACGTAGATGCAGCTTACATTTATACAAGCGCATGGGGCGGTGCGCAGCGTCCCAAAAACTCGGCGACAACTCCAACGGAAGTGCTCGTCCGCAACGGAGTGATCGAGAAAATTTCGATTGATGCGCCGCTGGCGGACACGCCTCCGGCAGACGGCTATATTTTGCGGACGCATGGCAAAGCCGCCGATTTTGTGAAAAGCCATCTGCAAGTAGGGCAAACCATTCAATCGGATTACACGCTTGTGTCCAATACAACGGGCAAAAACGTTGATCCAAACAGCTTTCAAATGCTGGTGGGCGGCCATACCATTCTGGTCAATAACGGAGCGGCAGCGGCATTCTCACGCGATATTACCGGTGTAAGCGGTTCTTCTTATGTGTCGCGCTCGGCGGTAGGCTACTCCAAGGACGGCAAAAAAGTGTATTTGATTACAACCGAAAAATACGGAAACAGCACAGGCGTTAATCTGAAGGAGCTTCAAGACATTATGGTGAAGCTCGGCGTCTATAAAGGCATGAATTTGGATGGCGGCGGCTCCACCACGATGGTTGAGCGTCCGCTGGCGGAAACTTCGCTGACGTTATCGCATTCCACCCAATACGATACGACGCAGCGCAGTGTGTCGAACGGCATCGGCGTTTTCTCTACGGCGCCGCAAGGGCAGCTGAAAGGCATGAAGGTGAGCGGAGCGAACGTGCTCCTGCTTGGCACGACAGCTTCCTATACGGCAAAAGGCTACGACAACTATTATAATCCGTATACGGTTGACAGCGCCGCCGCAAGCTGGAGCGTAACTTCCGGCTCAATTGGCACATTCAGCGGCAATACTCTTACCGCAACAAAAGCCGGCAGCGGCACCATCACGGTGAAATCCGGTTCGGTCACCTCGACCTATAACGTGGAAGTGGTCGGCAAAGACCAAATCGCTTCGCTGAAAATCGACACGGCAGCAGGCGTGCTGGCAAGCGGCGCGCAAGTGTCTGTTCCGATTACAGTTACGCTGAAGGACGGCAAGACGTATAAGCTTAGCGGCAACTCGGTGAAATGGGAGTTCATCGGGTTTACGGCAACGCAAAAAGATAATACGCTGACGGTAAACACGGTTAACGACGGCACGAAGACGGGTTACGCGATTGCCCGGTATGACGGATATCCGACAATGATTCCGTTGACGCCAGGTCAAAGCGAGACGGTATTCGAAGATTTCGAGAACCCGAACTATTTGATTAGCGGACAAGTTACGCCGGATACGACTTTGGGAGGCGTAAAGCTGGTGACGGGCCTAGGCGGGCAAACAACCGGCAAATCGCTGCAAATCTCGTATGATTTTACGGCGGGCACCGGAACGAAAGCTTCCTATGCAGTGTTTAATACGAACGGTCGGACGGTCGGCGGTTCTCCTTCTTCGATGACGATGGATATATACGGCGATAAGAGCCTGAACTGGCTGAGAGCCGAGTTTATCGACAATGCCGGCAAATCGTACCTTGTTGATCTAGCGAAGCAGATCGACTGGTCCGGCTGGAAAAATGTAAAAGCAGACCTGTCTTCTCTCGGCATGTCTTATCCGGTGAAGCTGAAGCGGATATATGTCGTTACAACGGGAGACGGACAAGACGAACGTGCCGCATCCGGTTCAATCGGTATTGATAATATTAAGATGCAATTCCCGGTCAATGTCCCGGCTGCTCCATCAACCCAAATCGTTATGAACATCGGCAACAAAGCGGCGACGGTAGGAGGAAAGGCATATACGCTTGATGTGGCTCCGGTTGAGATGCAAGGTACGACTTACGTACCGATTCGTTTCATTAGCGAAGCGATGGGCGGCATTGTAAAATGGGAACAAAGTTTGAGCCGAGTGACCGTTCTGCGAGGCAGCACGATGCTGGAAATGAACATCGGCAAAAAAGAAATGAATGTAAACGGCAAGGTTTCCGCGACTTCGGTTGCTCCGATTATCCAAAATAACCGGACGTTAATTCCGATTCGCCTCGTCTCCGAGAACCTGGGACTTAAGGTTGATTACGAAGCGAAGACGCGGAAAGTTACCATCAGTTAAGAGTAGACGTTTCGCAGCCGATCTGTGTATGATAGGTAGTATAACCTTGACGACAGAAAGGTTGTCGAATGACCTTGGATCAGCATGCCAGCGATATTAATCGTGTAATAAAAAATGCCATCGAAGTGATGGAAAGCAGCAAATATCAAATTTATGAAATATGCGAATCGGCGCGCACGGAGTTGGAATCCTTGGAGCAGGAGCTGGAAATTGTGCTTCAGGAAACGATCAAGACCATCGACAAGGTGGATAAGCTTGATCAAGACTACCGGCGCGCCCGCATTCGTTTGACTGAAGTTAGCAAGGACTTCGTCCGATATAAAGAGCAGGATATAAAAGTAGCTTACGAGAAAGCGACCACGCTGCAGCTTGATTTGATGATGTACCGGGAAAAGGAATCTTATTTAAAAGCCCGCCGCGATGATTTGCAGAAGCGGGTCAGAAATGTAGAAGGTTCCGTCGAGCGCGCAGAAGTAATCGCTTCTCAAATGAATGTAGTATTGGAATACTTGTCGGGAGATTTGAATCAAGTGACCCGCATTTTGGAATCGGCGCGTACGCGTCAGGTGCTCGGTCTGAAAATTATTCTGGCCCAAGAGGAAGAACGCAAACGGATCGCTCGGGAAATCCATGACGGTCCTGCCCAATCCCTGGCAAACATAGTCCTTAGGACAGAAATTGCTGAGAGAATGTTAATGAAGCAGGAATTTCAAATGGTTCAGGACGAATTAATAGATTTGAAAGGGCAGGTTCGCGCCGGTTTGGAAGAGCTCCGCAAAATTATTTTTAATTTGCGGCCGATGACGCTCGATGATTTGGGGCTTGTTCCGACGCTTCGCAAATTTGTACAGGATTTTGAAGAACGGACAAGAATACATACCGCTTTCGAAATGAAAGGAAAAGAAATCCGTCTGCCGTCTGCGATGGAAGCAGCTATATACCGCCTTGTACAAGAGGCTTATACGAATGCCCAGAAGCATTCGAATGCTTCGCATGTCATATTGGAAATGCAGTTTCAAGCTCAGCAGATCCTGATAACGGTAGAGGACAACGGAAGCGGCTTTAACCAGAAATTGCTTGATGATCCGGAGCGCCAAAATGCTCATTTTGGACTAGTCGGGATGAGAGAACGGGTGGAGCTAGTGGAGGGGAGGATGAGTATCGACTCAAAACCGGGCCAAGGGACGAAAATTATATTAACAATTCCCATAACAGCAGAGCATAGGAAGGAGTAAGTTGATGATGATGATACAGCAGCAGAAACCGAATGTCGGCAAACAAAAGATCAAAGTGCTGCTTGCCGATGACCACCAGCTTTTCCGGGAAGGGCTTAAACGGATATTGAACATGGAAGAGGACCTGGAAGTGGTCGGTGAATGCGGAGATGGCATCCAAGTTATGGAGTTCTGCAATCATACTATGCCGGAAATTGTATTGATGGACATCAATATGCCAATCGAAAACGGCGTTGTCACGACCGAAAGGCTGAAGACGATTTTTCCGGATGTGAAAGTTCTTATTTTATCCATTCATGACGATGAAAGTTATGTGTTTGAAACGCTCCGCAAAGGGGCGACAGGCTACCTGCTGAAAGATATGGAAGCGGAGCAGCTTATTAACGCCATTCGCGCCGTCGTTGAAGGACATGCATACATACACCCGAAAGTGACGGGCAAACTTATTAACCAGCTGCGCCGCATGACGTATTTGGATGAGATGGGTGTTGTAACCGGCGCTGCGGCAGCCAAAGAAGCGGGCGTGAAGTTTACGGCAGGCGAAGACAACCCGCTTACCCGCCGCGAAGCGGAAGTGCTCCGTCTGATGGCTGAAGGCAAAAGCAACAAGATGATTGGCGAAAACCTGTTTATTAGCGAAAAAACGGTTAAAAACCATGTTAGCAGCATTTTGCAAAAAATGGAAGTCGATGATCGCACGCAAGCCGTTATTAATTCGATCAAGTTCGGCTGGGTTACGCTTTAGACGCCCGGCGCAGCTGCCGATGCCGCATGTGCGGCCGGGCAGTGAAGATGGCGCAGCCTCCCGGCACAGCTGGGAGGCTGCGCGCCGATTGCAGAGAGCGCCGATTGCAGAGAGCGCCGATTGCAGAGAGCGCCGATTGCAGAGAGCGCCGATTGCAGCGCGTTGCACGCAGTCAGCTCGCAGCGATGGCAACTGGTGGGCTGTGCTCGAGCGGCAGGTGCCGGGGCAAGGGACTATACTAGCCTTTGCTCGGGGACCTAAAATGCAAAAATACAGTTGTTTTATACCGAATTAAGCGATTTGGAAGCTTTAAATGTAAAAATGCAGTTGATTTCTCAGTTTTCATCCAAATTTGACGAAATGGCAGGGGATTACCTGCATATTTGCAGTTATTTGGTGTAAATGAGCCCTTTTAGGCGAAAACAACTGCATTTTTACATTTCCGATGCGCGTCGGCACACGACAGTGCGTGTCCGTCATGCGCATCGGCACATGACACTGCGGGGCCGTCTTGCTCGACGGCATATGACAGTGCGGGTCCGTCACGGGTTGACTTCTTTATAGCATAGCTGTTTAATTTGGATATACCGATGTGACGAAGAACGTCCCTATCATCTTGTAGAAGAGATGAGCAGGGGCTTTTTTTGTGCCCAAATAAGCGGAATTGAACAAGGGGTGAACAAGAATGGATTTTGTTCAAGCGCATAAGATGTGGTTGCAATCTCATTTGGACAGAAGAAACGGGGAGCGGAAAGGCAGGCTAGAAAGAGGGCATGGACACGGCGAACGGCTGTTTCTGCAAAATGTGTGGTGGCCGCTTTACGGCCATTTTGAGCATTTGCATCCGGAGTACGAAGTGCTAGATTGGCGGGGCCAGCCTTATTTTGCAGATATGGCATGGCTGCCGGGGGCGGTCAAAATGATTTTCGAGATAAAAGGGTTTGGCCCGCATGTCCGGGACATGGACCGAAAAAAGTACAGCAACGAGCTGAATCGCGAACTGTTTATGCAGGCGATTGGTTATCGCGTTGTTTCATTGGCATATGACGATGTCGAACAGCGCCCGGAACTTTGCAGAACATTGCTGCGGCTGTTAATGAGCAAGTATCAGCAGCAGCGCCCGGAGCAGTGGACAATAGCACATTTTATGAAACGGGAAATCGTTTATTATATGAATCAGCAGGCAGGGGCTGCCCGGCCGAAAGATGTGGCGGACTATTTTTCAATTAATCATCGGACGGCTGTGAAATATCTTGGAGAACTGTGTGATGCCGGTTGGCTGGCGCCTTGCGGAAATGGCGGCAAAATAACGAGGTACAAGCTTGGCCCCAGACAGCTAACCGAGCTTGTAAAACTAAAAGCAGATTAGGGCGGATGGGATTGTCCAGTTGCCCGTAACCTCTGGGCGCTTTGCGGCATATATTGTGACCATAAAGGAGGTGTCCGCCATGGTTGCTATATTGCTGGGAGTGATCGGCTGTTACGTCATGGCTGCGTTGCTGGTGCAATGGGCATACCGAATCGCAAAACGCAAGGAGAAATCAAACAAGCATTATATTCTGATGACCCGGAACAATGAGACAAGGATGGAATGGTATATGCGGTCGTTTCGGGCTTTCTCGCGGCGTAATGGCATGGAAATGCAAATCACGGTTGTGGACCGGGGATCGACAGACGATACGTTAGAGATTGCAGGCCGGCTGTCGCGAAGCGGCGGACAGCATATTGTTGTGCAAGACTCGCTGCCGGAACACGGCGTTTCGCCGGATGACCATAGCGGGATGGAGGGGGGCGCCCGACCGGCAAAATGGCAGGACCGTCTGAAATACCGGAACAGGAAAATGACCGGAAGCTTTGCCCGGAGGATGCGCATTTTCAACATGGGAAGCGTTTCCTTAGCGAACACGACCAGACTGACCAGCTGCTGTGGACGCTGCGGTGCGAAGGGGTCATTAAACCGAATGAGCAGCCCGTTATCGTCGATTTGCAAAACCCGTCGGATTTGTCTAAAATGCCTTTTTAGACTATGATGGAAATAAGAACTGCCGAAGTAACAACGGTTAAGGAAAGCTTTGGAGGTGCAAAGATGGCGAATACACATGTTTATTCCACTCGTGAAGAAGTCGCAAATGCA
Organism: Paenibacillus protaetiae; assembly: GCF_004135365.1. Classification (NCBI taxonomy): domain Bacteria; kingdom Bacillati; phylum Bacillota; class Bacilli; order Caryophanales; family Paenibacillaceae; genus Paenibacillus; species Paenibacillus protaetiae. Next base: position 3,580,174 of record NZ_CP035492.1, read on the forward strand.
ATAACGCATGGCATTGGCGCGATATTAAGTGTGGCGGCGCTTGTGCTGCTTATTGTGTTTGCAAGTGAAAAAGGGACGGCTTGGCATGTGACCAGCTTTGCAGTGTACGGCACAACGATGCTGATGCTGTATACAGCTTCCACTTTAGTGCATTCGCTGCGGGAAGGAAAGCTCAAAGATATTTTTGAAACCTTGGACCATTCCTGCATCTATCTGTATATTGCGGGCAGTTATACGCCTCTGCTGCTCACGGTGCTGCGCGGCCCGCTTGGCTGGAGTTTGTTTGGCGTCGTATGGGGCATTGCCATAGGCGGCGTAGTGTTCAAAGCGTTTTTTACGAAACGGTTTTTGTTCCTGTCCACCTTGTTTTACGTGCTGATGGGATGGCTGATCGTGTTTGCATGGGGGCCGCTTAAAGAGATTCTTGCTCCTGCAGGGCTCACATGGCTTGTTGCAGGCGGTCTGTTCTATACGGTGGGCTCTATATTTTACGTGTGGCGGGGGTTTAAATACCATCACGCGGTGTGGCATTTGTTTGTGATTGCAGGTTCGATCTGCCATTTCTTTGCGATATTGCTTTACCTGTACCGATAAGGTACGGAATGGAGTTGGAAGTGAAGCACACTTCAGCAGCGCTTTAGGCGCTTGGCTGCGGTGTGCTTTTTTTTTTTGGGTTTGGCGGGATTGATGCGGCGGGATACGGGATGATGTTATGCGCAGGACCAGGCTGAACGGGGATAACGGCAGCGGGCGAGGGAGGTTAATGGCGATGAAGGCTTATGTTTATACGGTTTTTACGGCGGACGGCTGGCTAGCCTGGTTTACGATTGCGCCGGAGGTCGACCGATATTTTTGGCTTGGCGGAGACGAAGAAGGAATGCCGCATTCTGGAGATAGGACAGCAAGCGCGACAGCCGGCCAAGTGGAATCGCCGGGACCGGTTCGGGCTGCGGGGCTGCCAAGCCGGGCAAAAGGCGATGTGATGCTGCTTTGGCGCGAGCCGCTTCCGCTTGGCGATGCGCAGAGAGCCGTGCAGCTGTGGCTGGCTGCGGTTCCGCTGCGGCAACGCCGGACGAGTGCCGTTTCTGCGGCAAACGGGTTCCCGGCGGCTTATACTTACGCCGCCGGGCTTGAAGGCGAGCAGCAAGCGCTGGAGCGGCTTGCCTCAAGCGTCCGGCTTGCGGCAAGCGAAGGGAAGGAGAGCGGAGGAGGGCAAAGTAAAGGAAGCAAGGGGAGAGGAACGCGGCAGCGGCATGACCGAGGGCGGGGGTGCCCAATCACAGGTGAACCCGGGCCTGCCGGAGGAAGCGCAGGCAGCAAGAAGCGGCAGCCGGAGGGCAAGCAGGATCGTGCGGCAGACCGCTTAGCGGAGCGCTGGACTTGCTCCGATGCGGCATTCGCGGCCAGCGAAGCAGCCGCGAGAGTGCGCGCGCTTGCGGCCGGGGCGGGGCCGGCCGCAGCTGCGCTGCAGGGCCGTGCGCTGCTGCGCGGCGAAGCGCACGCCATGCTTGCCGGCGCCGATACCGCGCACGGCGCCTACAACAGCGGCGCCGACGGCGCGCTGCAGCTTGCCGCGCTGCAGGGGCGGCTGCGCCTTACGGGCGCGGTAGCGGCATCCGCGCCCGCCGCATCGCGGCGCTTTGCGCTGCTGTGCCAGCGCCGCCGGCGGTACCGCTGCCTGCGCTGCGGCAGCGGGGAGGCGCATATGCGCCGCACGGCATGCGCCTCGTGCGGCCGCATGTGCGCCTACTGCACGGCATGCCTCGGTATGGGGCGCAGCCGCGAATGCGAGCTGCTGGTGCTCGGCATGCCTGCGCCATATGCCGGGGGCGGCGGACCGATGCCCCCGGCAGCAGAGCGGCTTGCCCGCTGGGGGCTTAGCCCGGCGCAGACAGCCGCCGCAGGCGAAGCGCTCCGTTTTGTCGAGGCGGCCCCATGCGCCGCGCCGCTCTCGCGCACTGCCGCGCGTGACAAGCAGCTGCCGGCAGGGGCCGAGCGCCAGCATCGATATGCTTCGCCGGAACGCGCCGCGCCGCTCTCGCGCACTGCCGCGCGTGACAAGCAGCTGCCGGCAGGGGCCGAGCGCCAGCATCGATATGCTTCGCCGGAACGCGCCGCGCCGCCTGTCCATGCGCCGGTATCAGCCCTTGCCGGGTTTACGACCGAAATGGCGGCGCCGAGGCAATTTTTGCTGTGGGCAGTTACAGGAGCGGGCAAGACCGAAATGATTTTTCCGCTTGTCGAGTCGGTTTTGCGGAGAGGCGGGAAGGCGCTGATTGCTACGCCGCGCCGGGACGTGGTGCTGGAGCTTGATCCCCGGATCCGGAAAGCATTCCCGGAAGCGACGGTGGTTACTTTATACGGCGGGAGCGAACAGCGCTGGGAAACGGGCGATATTACGCTTTCCACTACGCATCAGCTGCTTCGTTTTCATCAGGCGTTCCAGCTGGTTATCGTAGACGAACTGGATGCCTTTCCTTATGCCGGGGACCCGGTATTGCATTATGCGGCGAACAAATGCTGCGCTCCTTCGGCGGCGCGATTGCTGCTGTCCGCAACGCCGCCCCCGAGCTGCAGCGCGCCGCGCGTAAAGGAACACTGCCGCATGCCAAAGTTCCGGTCCGCTACCACCGCCATCCGCTTCCGGTACCGAAGCTGCTCAGAACGCCGGCAGTGCACCAAATGCTGCATAAAGGCAAGCTGCCCGCCAAGCTGGCACAGGCGCTCCGGCAGTCGCTGGAACGAGGGGCGCAGCTGTTTGTTTTTGTCCAAAAAATTGTCCAGACCGAGCCCATGGCCCTGCTTCTAAGAAAAGAGCTTAATCTGGAGTTGATCGCCGCTGTCCACTCACAAGATCCTGACCGTGCGGACAAAGTTCAGCAATTTCGCAGAAGGGAGCTTCGCATTCTGGTGACGACAACCATCTTGGAGAGAGGGGTAACCGTACCGCAAAGCGACGTGTTTATTTTGGATGCGGACGGCCGGTTGTTCGACTCGTCTTCGCTCGTTCAGATGGCAGGCCGGGCCGGGCGTTCCGGCGATGATCCCAAAGGTTTTGTTTATTTTTGCGCGCTGGAGCGGAGCCGTTCGCAGCTGGGGGCTGTCAAGCAAATTCGCAGCATGAACAAAACCGCCCGCTCAGCCGGGTACCTGCTTCCATAGCGTTCAAAGGCGGCTTGTGCCTAGCGGACCGGCGGCAGTCCCCGTATCCCATTTTCATGAGAGGAGCAAAGTTAACTTGAACCTTTACGCGATAAGCCGTTACGGGCAAGCAGCCTTGTCGCTTTTGCAGCCCTCGGCTTCAAACTGTTTATTTTGCGGCAAAGGCATGAGCCGCGGCCGGGCCGGCGGAACGCCATCATGGCTTCCTTCTTCCTTTACGCGTTTGGTATGCGCCAGCTGCCTGGCGGCCATTCCATGGCTAATCCGCATACAATGTGCAGTATGCGGCAGAAATGTCTCCTGTCCGGATTGTCGGAGGCGCGAGGCCCATTTTGTGTGCAATCGCAGCGCAGTCGGGTATGACGAACGGATGCGGAGCTGGCTTGCTTTATACAAATACAGAGGAAATGAGCAGCTTGAACCGCTTTTTGTCGATATGCTGATGATGCCGCTGCGTATGATGGCCCGGCAGCTGCGGGAAGAGCTGGATAAGCGGCACGGGACGAAGCCTGATTCATGGAACAACAAGCTGCTCGGCCGCCGCCGGCAGCTGCCTTGGGATGCGATTGCCTATGTGCCGGTCAGCGATGAGCGCGCCGAGGAAAGAGGTTTTAATCAGGCGGAACGCTTTGCCGGCGGCATTGCCGGCCGTACGGGGCTGCCGGTTGTCGATTTGCTCGTCCGGACGCGGCACAGCGGCAAGCAAAGCTTTAAAACAAGGGGAGAGCGGATCGCCAACACAAAGCAGCTTTTTGCGCTGGCCCCGGGGGCGATTGAGGCGCTAAGGAATCTGCGGAAGCCGCCCGGGCCGGAACAGCTGCTGAGCCCTGTCCGCCTGCTGCTTATTGACGATATTTACACGACCGGCAGCACTGTAGAGGCTTGCTCCGCTGCCATCCGGCTGCATACACCGTTTCCGGTTGCCATTTATTCGCTTACTTGGGCCCGTTCCTAAACAAATAGCGGCCATATGCCGATAATATAATGAAAACCATCTGTATTTCCGCTACAATAACGGTACGCCCAGTTTAAACGGAAGAGGAGCCATTGTGATGATGAATTTGGAAAATTGCCCTCGATGCGGCCGGCTTTTTGCCAAAAACTTTAGAGATGTCTGTCCGAATTGCATTCGGGAGATTGATAAGCAATACGAGACTTGCGCCAATTATTTAAGAGAGAACCGCGGAGCTACTATTGTAGAACTGTCCGAGGCGGTTGACGTCTCCATCCGGCAAATTACAAAATTTATTCGGGAAGGCCGGATTTCTTTGATGAACGCGCCTAACCTTTCTTATCCGTGCGAAGTGTGCGGAACGCTTATCCGCGAAAGCCACATTTGCGACAATTGCCGTAAAAGGCTGGAAAAAGATATTAACAGCTTGCATAAGCAGCAGTCTGAGGCCGGACGCAGCCACCAGGAGTCTATTCACGCCTATCGGATTAAAGAAGATAAGTAGCAAATCCATGCAATGTCCAGCTGTTCTATAAATATTCATTTCTGTCAGGCCGATAATACATGTAAAGGTTATCGGTTTTTTTATTGCTATAGAAGTTGAGGTGATGAGGTTGAAAATTAATGAAACGCAGCGCATAAGCGCAATAAATCGCTACCAGAAGCAAAATGAGGCTCGAACGGCAGAGAGCGGCCGCAAAAAGCAGACGGATAAAGTACAGATTTCGACGGAAGCCAAGGAGATGCTTTTGACCAGCCAAATGAACGGCGCAGAACGGGCTTCGCGAGTAGCGGAGCTGAAAAAAGAAGTGTCGACGGGGACCTACCAGGTGGATGCCGGCGCCATTGCAGAAAAGCTGCTCCCGTACTTGAAGCGGCCATAATTCCAATCGGAGGGACACAGCTTGACGACACCGGTAAGCGAGATTATCGACATTTTAAAGCAGCAGGCCGATTTATACGATACGATGCTTGGTTTGGAAAAGGAGAAGACGCCTGCCATTATTCGCAATGACATGAATGAGCTGAATGCGATTACCGCCAAAGAACGGAAATGGACGATAGAAGCCCAGCGTCTGGAGCAGGAACGGCTCCGGCTTACCGCAGGGATTGTCGTTCAGAACGGCTTATCGCGCGTTCGTGCGGGCGTGCTCTCCAACCTGATCAAGGTTGTAACGGATGCCAAAGAAAAGCAGGAGCTGACGGAGCTTCATCACCGTTTGCGGGAGACTCTTCAGGAGCTGAAGCTGGTGAACGAGAATAATAAGCAGATGATGGAGATGTCGCTTGATTTTATCCGTTTTTCGCTGGATTTGCTTGTCGAGGATCCTAACGAAAACGTCGTTTATCAGCATCCGCTGAATCGTACGGCACCAGGGCCCGGCATGGGAATATTCAATAAGCGCTATTAATAAGTGAAAGCGGGGGAATTCATGTGACATCCACATTCCATGGCATTGAAACATCGAAACGAAGCTTGACGACGCAGCTCGCTGCTATTAATACAACCGGCCATAACATTGCCAATGCCAAAACAGAAGGGTATTCCAGGCAGCGGGTCAACATGACGGAAGCGATCTCTTATGATGCATACGGCATGAACCGCACAACGATGGCCGGACAGCTCGGCGAAGGGGTTGAGGCGGCCTCCATTACCCGGATCCGTGAAAACTATTTGGACAAGCAATACCGTGACCAAAATACGCTGAACGGCTCCTGGACGGTACAAGCGAACAATTTGAGCCAATTGGAAGATATTATCGGCGAACCGTCCGATAAAGGGCTAAGCTCGCAAATTCAAAACTTTTTCAAATCATGGTCCGACTTGGCGGCCAATCCGGAAAGCGCAAGCAACCGGACCATTGTGGCGGAATATGCGCAGACGCTGGCGCAGACGTTTAACCAGATGAGCAGCCAGATCACAACTTTGCAAAGCAGCGTAACCGATCAGATTCAGACGGCTGCTTCGGACATCAACTCCATGGCGCAGTCCATCGCTACCTTAAATACACAAATCAAAAAACTCGAAACGAACGGCAATGACGCGAATGATTTGCGTGACCAGCGCGATCTGCTTGTAGATCAGCTGGCCCGCCAGGGCAATATTACGGTGGCCGATACGTCGGACGGCTATGAAATTGATTTTGCCGGTTCCAATCTTGTAACAGGCGATAAAGTATCCGAAGTGACGGCTGACAGCTTGGGAAGCGCATTTGCGAAAGGCGACTTGTCCGGCGGAGAAGTCCAAGGCTTGTTCGTATCCCGCGACGTCAATCTGCAAGGGTTTTTGAACGACCTGGACAACCTTGCGAATACGCTGGCCAACGGCGATGTTGAGGTTACGCTGCCTGCCGGCTCTACCTATCAAGGGGCTACGCTTGCTGCAGATACTAAAGTGACGGTAAAAGGCATCAACGGCCTTCACCAGCTCGGCTTTACTTTCGATAATCCGGCGCAGCCGGGAGCAGCTATATTTACCTCGAGCGCGCCAAACGGGGTCATTACAGCGGCTTCCATCCAGCTGAATACGGTGATCAAAAACGATCCGTCCAAAATTGCCACCTCGCTCAGCGCAGCAGCCGATCCCGTAACCGGCGATTTGACGGCGATGAAAGGAAACAATGGCCTAGCGCTTCTCGTGGCCGATTTGAGCGACGGCAAATTTGCTTTTGGCGGCACGACTCCAGTCACGATTGGCGATTATTACGGATCTTCCGTAAGCGGAGTGGGTGTTAAGAGTAAAGATGCGCAGCGCCAAATGGCAACGACCGATTCCATGCTGGCTTCCGTAGACGCGACCCGCCAGGGCGTAAGCGGCGTATCGCTGGATGAGGAAGCGGGCAATCTGATCGTGTTCCAGCAGGCGTATAGCGCGGCTTCGCGTTTCATGACGACGCTTGATCAAATGCTTGATAAGCTGATCAACGGAACGGGCGTTGTTGGCCTGTAAGCCGGTTAGTTCCTTAACGAATTTTGCGGGAGAGGGGTTTTAACACGTATGGCAATTCGTATGACCAATGGCATCATGCAAACGCAGCTGATGAGCAATTTGAATAAAAACATGAATCGTTTAAGCAATTTGCAAAACCAGTCGTCTTCGGGCGTCCGGCTGACAAAACCTTCGGATGATCCGTCCGGGGTTGCTTATGCGCTTCGTTACCGCTCGGATTTGTCTTATAACGACCAGTATCAGACGAACACGAATAGTGCGCTGTCGTGGATGGACATGACCGATTCCACGCTGGGGGAAGCGGGAGATATCGTGAAGCGGATTAAAGAGCTGGCTGTTCAAGGCTCGAACGGCACTAACGATGCAACGGCTCTTGGCGCCATTCAAAAAGAAATGGACCAGCTGAAAAACCAGCTTATTGATATCGGCAACTCCAAGCTGAACGGCAAATATATTTTTAACGGCGAAAATTTCACAAATAAACCGTACGATACGTCAGATCCTTCCTTTAACGCGTCCGCAGTGACGACAAATGCGTCGGAAGTCAAATATACGATCAGCTCGGGCGTTACGATCCCGGTCAATATTTCGGGCAACGATTTATTTGGCCCTGCAGGAGCATCGGATAATCTGTTCTCCATTATTGATAACATTACCGCCGCGCTCGGGAGCAATAAGCCGGAGGATGTATCCAGCCAGCTGACCAATATTGATAGCGCTGCTGAACGCATCTCCAACGCCCGTTCATTAAACGGCGCCAGAACGAACCGGATCGAATTGATGCAATCCAGGCTGAAAAACCTGGAGCTGAACTTGAACAGCATGCAATCCGATGTGGAAGACGCGGACATGGAGCAGGTGCTGATTGACGCCACGACGGCTCAAACGGTGTATGAAGCCTCTCTATCGGTCGGCTCCAAAATTTTATCCACCAGTTTGATTGACTTTATCCGCTAACGATGAAGCTGCCATACGTGGATATCCATTCGCAAAATGCGGTTATCGGCCTTCATACAGAGCCCGGGAAGTTTCAAATCCGCCAAGGAAAAGCGCAGCTTAACTTGGCAACGGTACCGGCCAAGCTGGATATTCACTCCACGCCGCCTGTGGTGCTGGTGGATCAGTCCAGATTAAGGGCGGCAATGAATGGCGGCTCCATGAGCGAGATGAATCACCGCATTTATTCGCAGCTTCCGGGTCTGGTTCAGCAAGGCATCCGCAATACAAACGCCAAATGGGAGCAAATCGGCAATCTTCATGACGGCGACAGTCATCCCATTGCAACGGTGGCGAAGCAGGAAATGTTCAGGGAACGAACCCCGATTCGGGTTACGGCAGAGCCTTCCTCGGATAATGTATCTTTTCAAGCTGTTCTGAAAAAACCGGAAGTCCATTACATACCGGGCGGCATAGAAGGCGGAGCCTCTGTTACACCGCCGCAGATCAGCTACCAGCGCGGAGGCGTGCAAACTTATATGAAACAAACTCCGTCCGTAACGGTGGAGGTTAAAAATTTGGATTTAACGATTTAATTCAGTAAGATGAAAGCTGTAGACGCGTTTGAGCGGCTACAGCTTTTTTCGGAAAGAGGCGAGAGGATGTCTACAATTACAACAACGCGGTTTGGCGAGCTTCAACTGGCGGACTACGACCGCATTTATTTTGAAGCCGGCATTCCCGGCTTTAAAGAATATAAAAGCTATATAAAGGTGCTGCTGGAGGAAAGCCCGTTTATGTTTCTCCAATCGGCGGAAGCGGGGGAACTTGCTTTTATTTTAGTTTCGCCGTTTGATTTTTTTCCCGATTATGAATTTGATTTAAGCGAATCGGTTATTCATGAGCTGGGGCTTCAGTCCAAAGAGGATGTTGAGGTGTGGAACGTCGTAACCGTCCGCGAATCTCTTGAGCATGCTACCGCTAATCTCGCGGCTCCGATTGTGATGAATAAGAAGACGGGTCAAGCGCAGCAATATATTTTACAGGACGCCAAATATTCCATTAAGCAGAGGCTGTTTCAATCCAAAGGTGCCGGCGGCGAATAGGAGAGTGAATTATGCTTGTATTAGGGAGAAAGAAAGGGGAGTCGCTTCTGATCGGCGATGACATCGAGATTGTCATTCTGGAAGTGAACGCGGAAACGGTTAAGATCGGGATACAAGCGCCTAAGCAGGTGAATGTGCTCCGCAAGGAGCTGTATAACGTAGTAGCCGATACGAATAAGCATGCGCTTGAGGTTCATGTATCCGTTGAGGAGCTGCAAAATCAATTTAAATCAATAAAAAAATTGTAATATCTCTATAAACTATACGAAACGCCCTGTCGATATATGTAATAGCGCTGATGAAGGGCGGCCGACCTGTAGTCAGCTACCACAAGGATGTGGGAACTATACAACCATTCAGGGAGGAATTTTACAATGCGTATTAACCACAATATTACAGCTATGAACACGCACCGCAACATGACGCTGAACAACACGGCTGCGGGCAAATCGATGGAAAAACTGTCTTCCGGTCTTCGTATCAACCGTGCGGCTGACGATGCAGCTGGCCTGGCAGTATCCGAAAAAATGCGCGGTCAAATCCGTGGCTTGCAACAAGCTCAAAAGAACGTTCAAGACGGCGTTTCCTTCGTACAAACGGCTGAGGGCGCAATGAACGAAGTTAGCTCCATGCTGTCCCGTATGAAAGAGCTGAACGTACAAAAAGCGAACGGCACTTACAGCGACACTGATAAATCGAACATCAACCTTGAGCTTGATCAACTGGGTTCGCAAATCGACAAAATCATGTCCGATACGAAATTTAACGGTATCGCAATTACTTCCGGCGCGACGATCCAATCCGACGATGCTTCGCAACAAATCGCTATCGGTTCGATCACGACTGCATCTTTCGTTGGTTTGTCGTCTGCTAAATCTCTTACTGACGTTGAAACAGCTATCACGGCTGTATCGACTGAACGCGCGAAACTGGGTGCGGTTCAAAACCGTCTGGAATATACGTCCAACAACCTGGGTACGACTACTGAAAACCTGAGCGCTTCCGAATCGCGTATACGTGATACCGATATGGCGTCGGAGATGGTTAACCTTACGAAAAACAACATCCTGCTTCAAGCTTCGCAAGCAATGTTGGCTCAGGCAAACTCCCAGCCTCAAGGCGTATTGTCCCTGCTTCAATAGTAGCATTTCCAAAAGAAGAGGCCTTAGATTATCTGAGGCCTCTTTTTTTATATCCTCTCGCGCCAAATGCGGCTAATAATATCCTATTTAATTACCGATAGATAAAATAGATGACACTGAATGAGGTGGAATCATGACGATGAATATTTCATCGATAAACAATGCGGGAGGTTATCCTCCAGACCGCTATGCGGCTAACCCGCCTGCAACAAAGGAAATGGCAAGAGGAACGGAAGCGCTGGCGGATAAAGACACGGCATCCGGTTCGAACAACGATTCGCAGCAAGGCAAAGATGCGAGCAAGTTCATTCAATCGCTTCAAGGGCCGGATACAACCGTGGAACGGTCGGTCCATGAAGGAACCAATCATATTATTTATAAGGTGAAAGATAAAGAGACAGGCAAAATTTTGCGGGAAATTCCAGAGGAAAAACTGCTCGATATGGCAGCGAAGCTAATGGAATTAAACGGCATGATGATTGACAAGAAGGTGTAAGGGAGGCAAGCAGATATGACCGTACGAATAACAGGGATGGCTTCCGGTCTCGATGTGGACAGCTTGGTCCAGCAAATTATGAAGGCACAGCGGACGACCTATGACAATATGGTCAAAAAGAGGACCAAGGTAGAATGGCAGCAGGAAGATTATCGTACGATGGCATCCAAAATTGTAGACTTCCGTAACAATAAGCTGGCATCGTTTAATTTGTCCAGCGCCATCAGCGCGAAAACGTCCGAGTTAAGCGGCGATACCAACGCGATCTCCATTAATGCCACTGCGTCAGCCGCTGCAGGATCGCTGAACGTAAATGTGCAGAAGGTTGCGACTAGCGGCAATCAGATCTATACCTATTCAGCAACTGATAAAACAGCCAGCCTAGCAGACCTTGGATTTACAACAGACCCGCTTAACGCGAATAATGTTCAAGTAACGATTAATAATCAAACAGTATCAGTCGATAAGACGCTTCACTTGGCTGATCTTGCCAGTGCCATTAACTCCAGTGCGAACAAATTAAAAGCGACTGCGCTTTACGATGAAGCGTCGGGCCAGTTCTCCCTTTCAGCCACTGAGACAGGGGCTAACAAACTGAATCTGGATGCGAAGTTTGCCAACAAAGGAACGGCTTCAGCACCTGTAAATGGGCAAGACGCTGTTGTTACGGTTAATGGCATTACTTATACGCAGTCCAGCAACAAGTTTTCGGTTAACGGGTTTGATTTTACGGCTAAAAATGTATCGGCTTCAGGTGGAACAACGATCACGGCGAAGCAGGATACCGATAAAATCGTCGATACGATCAAATCGTATGTCACCGAATACAACAATCTTATCAGTGCGATTAATTCCGAGCTTGATGAAACCGTTAACCGGGATTACAGCCCGCTTAGCGACGATGAGAAAAAAGAAATGTCCGACGATGACATCAAGATGTGGCAGGACAAAGCGCGCAGCGGCTCGCTGCATAATGACAGCACGCTCAGCATGCTTGTATCGGAAATGCGTACTGCTAATACCGGTTTGATTGCCGGCATTAAAGATGCCAACGGCAATCCGATTTCGATTGGTATTACAACGGGCAGCTATACGGAAAAAGGCAAGCTGGTACTGGACGAAAGCAAGCTGCGTGAAGCACTGGAATCCAATCCGGATGAAGTAATCAATTTGTTTACGGCCAAAAGCAGCGATACATCGCCGGGCAGCGCGACCTCTGGCGTATTTGCAAAACTGCAAACGTCCACGATGAACGCATTGACCAGCATGTCTACTATTGCGGGTACATCACTTACCAGCTCGGATGCTACGGCGGCATTCCTGGAAAATTCATTGCTCAGCGATCAGATTCGCGACATGAAATCCAGCGAGTCAAGCATGCTGGATCGTCTGAACGATATGGAAGACCAGTACTATAAGCAATTTTCCGCAATGGAAACCGCCATTAACAACTTTAACAGCCAGTCTTCTTCACTTGCAGGGTTATTAAGCTAAAGGAGTGACATGATTTGTTGAACTCGCCATTACAACGTTATCAGCAGGCTTCCGTCCAAACGGCTAATCCGGGCCAGTTGATTCTGATGTTATACGACGGAGCAATCCGGTTTACGAAGCTGGGGATTGAAGGCATTACAGCCGGAAAATATGATATGGCCAACACCAACTTAAAGAAGGCGCAAGCGATCATTCATGAGCTGACAGCCTCCTTGAATCATAGCTATGAGATCTCCAAAGACTTGGCTCAAATTTATGAGTATTGGCTGCATCGTCTCATTGAAGCCAATTTGAAGAAGGAAGTTCAGCCTGCGGTCGAGATTTTGAATCATTTGGCAGACATGCGCGAATCTTGGAAGCAAATCATTAAAGGGTCGGCGGGAGCCGGACAATCCCCGCTGGAAGCGAGCTCTGTATAATGTCGGAACTTATCCATCAGCTATGGGACAGCACACAAGAAACCGTATCCGGCCTTGGCCAGGCAGAGCCTGAATCGTTGATTGCTTTAATCGAATTGAGGGACCAGGTTTTACGTTATGCACAGGAACAGACGGTATTAACCGAAGACGAGAAACGAATGCTGCAGCAAATCGGCGAGTTTGACGCGGTAATCGTGGAACGCATGCAGCAGCTGCGGGATGAGGCTTCGAATCAAATACAGAAAATCCGAAAAACCCGCATGCAAAAGCAGGTGTACGAGAAGGCTTATGATTATGGAAGCTTTTTTGTAGACAGACGCAAGTAACCAAGAAAGCCGCTGGAGAAATGACTCCAGCGGCTTTTGCGTATGGAAGTATAAGGAACTTACAATGCGCTGCCGGCTAACCGATATAAAGAGATAAGAAGCAAGGGGGCAGATCTAATCTATGGAGCAGAAATCGCTGCAAGAAGGCATAAACGCCATTCTGATGGATATCAAACATTTTTTGCCGGATCTTATTGCTGCATGTGAAGTTGTGGAGCCGATGTTCTATTCAACCCCTGACGATAATACTTGGCAGCAATTCGGAGAAATTGTAGAAGGTATTGACGATTTGTACAGGACATTAAATACAGTATCCTCAGAGCTTGGTCAACCGACCGCTTATTCCGTTCTGCAGAAGGATATACAGGAAGCGGCTGCTCAGTTGGAGCGGCATTTTCAACGTTTAAACGATTATGTCGATCAAGAGGACTATACCGGCGTCAGCGATTCCATTTACGGCGAGTTTATTCCGTTTTTTCGCCGATTGTACAATCAGCTGGGTGAAAGTGCCGCCGATTGCAACAGCCGCTTTGAACGGAATATGCGGTTTTTGGAGCAGCGTTTTCCTGCCGTATACGCCGAAGTCAACGGATGTATACCGGATGATTCGGAATTCGGGCACTACCAAATCAGCTATAACCATGATGGAACACCGAATGTAAGGGTTGCTGCAAACGACGCAGCTGTTTTTTTGTACAGCCGCTACAATACAGCCCGTGAAGTAAAGCTTTGGTTAAACACCTTGCCGGACGGGGATGCCCATACCAGTGCCTTGTTCTATGGCTTTGGTTTAGGTTATCATCTGCAGGCTTATGCACAGACTTACCCGCATCGCCGTTTGTCGGTGTATGAGCCAGATACCGTATTGTTTCGGACGGCCATGCAAGTGGTTGAGCTTGAGCAGCTGTGCCAGAGCATAGACCTTGCCGATTTAGTCGTGGGAAGCGGGAAGGCCGAACGGGACAGGATGTTTTTCCGGTTTTTGAAATATTTGAAGGGCGAGCCGGCTCTGTTGGCTTTGCCTGTATACAATCGGCTTTATGCTGCGGAAGCCAGCCAATTTGCCAAGGACGCGCAGTATGCAATATTTAATTATTACAGCGGGTTAAAAACGTATAAGCGGTTTGGACTGGAGTGGCTGACAAACAGCTTGTACAACTTGAAGGCGACTTTAACAACGCCGTCCATTAAAGGGTTGAAGCATAAGCTGAACGGGGTTACTGCCGTTATTGTAGGCGCTGGTCCTTCTCTGGAAGCCGATATTGAGTCGTTAAGAGCATTAAAGGATCATGCTTTTATTATTGCGGCAGGCTCGTCGATTCAATCTCTGCTGCATTATGGGATAGAGCCGCATCTCATTGTTTCGATGGATGGCGGCGAACCCAATTATGCGGCCTTTAAGGGGCTTAACTATCAGCATATACCGCTGCTGTATACGCCGATGATTAAATACCGTATTATCGACGAAAAGCCGGAGCGGCTGATCCATGTTCACTTCTCGAATGATGCTGCAACCAGGCACATGATGGAGTGGACGGATGAGGACGTTATATTTACTCCAAACCATTCCGTGACCGGCACGGCTATTCAAGCCGCGATATATATGGGCTGCAAACGAATTGTATTTACCGGACAGGATTTGTCATATCCGAACGACCAATTTTATGCGCCGGGAGCCCGCCATGCCAGTGAAGAAATTCTTTCATCGCTGATTGATCATGCTCAGCTTACGATCGAGAATGTCAACGGAACTTTTAACCGTACGAATAACGGAATGCGCACAACGCTTGCCGATATCGAAGACTTGCTGGCTGAGCACCCGGACATCGAGTTTATGAATACATCAAGCATGGGCGCCAAAATTAAGCACACCGTTTGGCTGCCGATGCGCGACGTGGTTGAGCAGCTAGGGGAGTCTTCTTTCGACTTTGCGCTATTTTTACGCGAGCTGGGCAGCTTGCAGCTGTACGATGAGGAGCGGGTTGCCCAAATAGCTGCCAAAGCTGCGCAGCTTCCCCAGAACGTCAAGGATTGCCAGCATCATTTGGAGCGTATTTTGAATTCTTTGAAGCAGACGCTTTCGCTTGGCAGTACGAATGAACAGAAATGCCGAGAGCTATTCGCAGAAATGGATGTGTTATGGGGACAGGTCGTGAGCTCTCCTGCGTTTATGTCCGTATACTTCCTGCTGTTCCGAAATGAATTCAGCCAATTTGAGCGGGATTTGCCTGAACTGCTTCACGAGGAGCAAATGCTTAAAAAAGCGGAGCTTGCTAAAGAAATTTTTCAGCCGCTAATTCAAGCCATGCTGGAACGCACGCCTGAATTGCTCGCGATAACGGAAGAATGTAAACGAAGAGTGCAGGAAGCATTTGCTGGAACTGTGCAGGAGGATAAAAAGATTGGAAAATAAAAGGCTGCAAGAAGAAACATTACAGATTATGGAAGCCATACGGCCGTTTTTACCGAATCTAGTGGAGGCATGCACAGCTTTAAGCGATTTGCTTCACGATGCCATGACGGAGCAAAGCTGGCAGCGGCTCGGAGAAGTGGTTGAAGGTATTGATGATTTGTACAAAACTTTAAGCAGCGTAGGAGAGCAAGCAGTTCAATACGGATTGCTGCGCCAAGCAAGCTTCGACCGCACCATGAGTGAGATTGAAGGCTATTTCGGCATCTTGAATCAACGAATGGACCAGGAAGATTATATCGGTGCCGGCGATTGCCTGCTGTACGAGCTTGTGCCGGTTTTTCAGCGAATTGCCCGTGAGCTTGGCGACAGCGAAGCGGTTAAGGAGCAGCGATATGCAGCGAACATGAAAGCATTAGCGCAGCGATTCCCGGCTCTTTATGCCGCTGTTCGTGAAGCTGCAGCAGGCAACGCGGTACAAACCGAATACAGCGAAAACTGGATTCCCGTCTTTGCTTTGCGGGAGGAGGGCAGGCAGCTGAGCGGCTACAGCCGTCTGAATCCGCTGCGGGAAACCGAACGTTGGGCAAGCAGCTTTCAGGCTGTACATGCTGCTGCGGTAAAGATGGCCTTGTACGGATTTGGTTTCGGGTATCATGCGCTTAGTTATGCGGGCAGGTTTCCCGATCATGATTTGTATATTTATGAACCTCGGATGGATGTGCTGGCAGCGGCGCTGCGGGCAGTCGACTTGACGGGATTGATTTTATCGCCGCGTCTCAAAGCATTTAGCGCCGGTTCCGGCTGTGCAAATCTTGAAGAGTTGATCAAGCTTTTTGCTGAAAGCGACGGCGAACCGAGAACAGCGGTTGTTCCGCTGTATGAACGCCTGGACCGGCAAGGGGCGCAATGGTTTGTAGAGCAGGCCCAGATGAAAGCATTACATCATATCAATTTCATCTACAACTATAAACGGTTTGGCATGGAGTGGACTCGGAACAGCTTGTATAATGTGAAGCCGGTATTGGATACGCCGCCTATCGCAGGGCTCCAGAACCAATTTCAAGGTATAACCGCCGTTGTGGTTGGCGCTGGCCCTTCTTTAGAGGCGGATATTGAATGTCTGCGCCGGCTGCGAGAACATGCAATGATCATTGCGGCAGGCTCGACCATTCAATCGCTGCTGCATCACGGTATTCAGCCGCATGCCGTTATTTCGATAGATGGTACGGAATACAATTATAAAGCTTTTGAACGCTTGGATTTAAACGGGATTCCATTGTTTTTTGCTCCGATGATTGAACACCGGATTATAGAAAGCAAACCAAGCGGCTTATATCACTTTTTTATCAAAGGCGACTCTGCAATTGAATATTTAATGGATGTGCAAAACAATCCGGACTACTTTCAAAGCACCTATTCGGTTTCGGGAACAGCTATTCAGGTGGCAGCTTTTATGGGGGCAGCGGAAATTGTATTGGCCGGGCAAGACTTGTCCTATCCGTCCAATGCGATTTACGCGGCAGGTGCAGAGCATGTTTCTGCGGAAGTCGCGATGGGGCTTATCGCTGAAGCCGATAGGACCGTGCCCAATGTGAAGGGCGGGGTTAACCGCATTGATGCGCGTCTGCAGGCAACCTTGTACAATATGGAAGAGCTGATTGGAACATTTCCTGACATACGTTTTGTGAATACCTCCAGTCTTGGCGCACGAATCCGTCATTGCGAATGGATGCCGATGGAAGCTGTGCTTGCAAAGCTGCAGGAGCAAGGCGTTGTTTTTGACGAGAATGAATGGGGACGAAAGCTGGCCGGGCTGGAGCATTATGACCGGGAGCGGATAAAACAGATAACCGGGAAAATCGCCGGCTTGCTTGGCCAAATGGCGGACACCCGGACGGACCTGGCATTGCTGATTCAAACGATCGGGCTGCTGGAGCAGACAGAGAAGAGCCGGCTGGATCAGTGTAATGAATACATGGACAGGATTGACGAGATTTGGGAGAGGGTTACGGCCGGCGATCCGTTTCAGACGCTTTATTTGCGGGCTTGCAGAAGCTCGATCAAACAATACGAAGTCAGCCTGCCAGAACTGAAGCATGCAGCGACAATCCCCGACCAGGCCCGATTTTATTCGGAGCGGATGAAACCGCTTGTTCATGAAATGATGGACAGCTGGGGACCGCTTTCCGATATCGTCTTAGAAATCTGCAGGCGTTTGGAGGCTTAAGCCGTCTCCAAACGAAGTTGGAATAAAATGGACTAGGCCGCCAGGGGTGAATCCTGGCGGCTTATCTTATTTTATCGCACAATAAATCCGATATAAGGTATAGAGCTAGGGTACGTGTTTGCTACGGAGAGAGGGAGAATCAGGGATGAGCCGTTTTTTTGAAAACAAAAAAGTGCTGATCATCGGCGGAACAGGTACGATCGGGCAATCCCTGCTGGCGGCGATTTTAAAGGATAACCCGCAGGTTGTTCGCATTTTAAGCCGCGACGAATTTAAGCAATTCGAAATGCAGCAGCAGTATCGGGATTATCCTAACATTCGTTATTTAATTGGCGATGTACGTGATTATGAACGGGTAAAACGCGCCATGCAGGACATCGATTATGTGTTCCACTGTGCGGCAATGAAGCATGTCCCGTCATGTGAATATAATCCGTTTGAAGCGGTGCAGACCAATATTTTGGGCACTCAAAATGTCATTCAGGCTTCAATTGATTGCGGCGTGTCTAAAACCGTGTTTACAAGCACAGATAAAGCTATCGCCCCGACTAATACATACGGCGCCTCCAAGCTGATGGCGGAGAGGCTTATTTCCGCCGCGCAATATTATGGCAGCTCAAGCAAAACGATCTTTTCCGCTGTCAGATTCGGCAATGTGATGGGCTCGCGCGGGTCGGTTATTCCTTTGTTTCAACAACAAATCAGAGAACAAGGGCGGATTACGGTTACAAATAATGAGATGAGCCGGTTTATGATGACGAAACACGAAGCTACTGAGCTGACAATACAGGCCATGAAACTTTCACAGGGCGGAGAAGTTTTTGTTCTGAAGATGCCGGTGATCCAGCTGCGTGACTTGGCAGAGTGCGTGATCGAAGAAACGGTTAAAGGAACAGGAGCCAAACCCTCCTCTATTCGCATTGAAGAGATTGGACTGCGTCCAGGAGAAAAAATGTACGAGGAATTGATGACAGAGGAAGAAGCGGCTCATGCCATTGAGCTGGACAAGATGTTTGTCATCCTGAATCAGTTCGTAAGCCAACCTCAATATACCGGCGGCAAGCCCGCTGCTGTGCAAAGCTACAGTTCTCATAATCAAACCTGTTTATCCAAAACGCAGGTCAGACAGATGCTGCTGGACAATGAGTTAATAGCAGCCAAGAGAACTGCACGCTTCTCTATCGTAGAAAACATTTAATATAACTGGAGATATAGCTATGAATATTGTAATTATTCAAGCGCGAATGGGATCAAGCCGTCTTCCTGGAAAGGTTTTGCTTGAACTGGAAGGGCGAACTGTGCTGCAGCATGTTGTGGAGCGCTGCCGCAGCATTCAGCAGGCGGATCAGATTATTGTGGCCACCACCGTAGAGCCTGCGGATGATGCCATTGCAGCCGAATGCAACCGGCTTGGCATCCCTTTCTTTCGCGGAAGCGAGCAGGATGTGCTCGGAAGATATTATCATGCGGCTGTGCAGCATGAGGCGACCATCGTTGTACGCGTAACTTCGGACTGTCCTTTGCTTGATCCGTCTTTATGCGACCGGGTTATTACAACGCTTATCGAGAGCGGAGCCGATTACTGCAGCAATGATTTAACCCGAACCTATCCGCGAGGGCTGGATGTTGAAGCTTTTACGATGAGTGCTTTGGAAGATGCTTATTTGAACGCAGAGGAGCCGTACTTCCGGGAGCATGTGACGCCGTATCTGTACGAGCAGGGGGCAAAATTCAAACTGCACAGCGTGCAACATGATTTTGACGCCTCGCATTACCGCTGGACGCTGGATACCGAAGAAGACTGGCGGTTCATTCGCGAAGTTTATCGCCTGATGGGTGATGAGGCAGGTTATGCGTGGGAGGGGGCTGCACAATTGCTGCAGCATCATCCCGAGTTAATAGCGATTAATAAAGATGTCGTGCAAAAAACACGGTAGCGGAGCGCCGAAGCAAAAAGCCGCCCGCATTCTGCTGTAAGCAAGGAGAGTCCGTATACCATATGAAATGTGCCATCATGCAGCCGACTTATTTGCCGTGGACCGGTTATTTTCGAATGATTAATGAGGTAGACTTGTTTGTTTTTTTGGATGATGTCCAATTTGCCAAAAGATCCTGGCAGCAGCGCAATCGCATTTTGCTGCAGGGCCGGGAGCAGATGCTGACGGTTCCGGTGCTGACAAAAGGGAAACGGGATCAACGGATCATGGATGTGCAGGTTGACGATACGCAAGGCTGGCGGTCGGAGCATCTTCTTAAGCTGCAGCATGCTTATGGGAAGCATGCGCATGGCGCGGAAATATTGGAGCTGCTAGCACAAGAGCTCAGCGCCCCGGTTACAAGCCTTGCGGAGCTGAACATGAACCTAATTAAACGAATCAATGCAAGTTTGAAAATGGCTACGCCTATTCTTAGAAGCAGCGAATTGAATGCCGAAGGAAGCAAATCGCAATATTTAATTCATATTTGCCAAACCGTGAAGGCTGACAGCTACTTAAGCGCACCGGGTTCGCGAGCCTACATAGAAGAAGAAGGTTTATTTGCCAAAGAGGCTATTGCCGTTGAATATATGAATTATGAGCCATCCCCGTATCCGCAAAAAATGAGTGCGCAGTTTATTTCCCATATGTCGATCGTGGATCTCATTGCGAATGTCGGCTTTGAAGCCGCCCGGACGCATATACTTGGTGCCGCTTATGTCTAAAGCAGCAATCGCATTCATTGTAATGGCTGGAAAAACGATCGGGATGGGCATTACGCACGCAACACCGTTTTAAAGCAGCGGTTTCAAGCATTGTCGGACACTGATCCGCAGCTGTACGCCGTTGTTCCGCAGCAGGATGTTGAATTACATAAGGTTGACGGGGTATTTCCTTCCTTTGACGGCCTGCTGCCGCAGTTAATGGCATTAAAGCCGGAGAAGGTTGTAATTGACGGTCCCATTGACAAGCTGGACGTACACTTTTTGCAGAAGCTGCGATTAAACGGCATCCGGATTATGATCATTAATGACGCTAAGGAACGGCTTCCTTCGGATTGTTATGATGCCATGGTCTGCTGCAGCATTAAGTACGCCGGACAATCTGTCAATCAGACGCCGGTATATTTGGGGCCGGAGTACATTATACTGGACGACCGCTTTCAGAAGCTGAAAGCGGGAGAACGCTTTATTCCGCATGAGGCGCGCCGGCTGCTGCTTTCTTTTGGCGGTACCGACCCTGGCCGCATTACTCCGCTGGCTATTGATTATTTAAACCGGTGTGCTATGGAAGAGATCTTTCATATTGATGTCATTCTTGGAACATACAGCGAGCCTTTGGATGCTCGTCTTATCGAGTCGTCCCGCCATCACATTCAAGTATTCCGCGGTGTATCCGATATGGCGGAACGGCTGTACAAGACGGATATCGCCATTATATCCGGCGGAATGACGTTATATGAGGCTTGTTCGCTGGGCACGCCGGTTATGGCCATCAATCAGAATGAAGAACAGCAGGCTGAAGCAGCGGGCTTTGAAGCAGAGCAGGCTATTATGAATCTCGGATTGCATGAGGCATGTACGCTTAGCCATTTTTCAAAGCAGCTGAACCGGCTTCTGCGTGCAGAGACCCGCTTGGAGTTATCCCGCCGTGCATTGCGGACGATTGACGGCAAAGGTACGGACCGCATTATTGCCGCTATTGAATTGATGTAAAGGAAGTGCTGACGGATGTATGTAACCGAGCATCAGGAAAAATGGGAATTGCTCCATGCCCAAAACCAGTTCAGACTGAATTATCCCAGTGAACCGGTTATTCGGTTTGTCAAAGCGAATTTCAAACAGCCGGCCAAGCAAAAACTGCTGGATTTGGGCTGCGGCACGGGTCGTCATGTCGTATTTCTGGCTAATGAAGGCTATCAAACGACAGGAATTGATTTCTCCGCGGAAGGCATTGCCTATACAGCCGAACGGCTGCAAGCCTTTGGGCTGCATGCGGATTTAGTGACGGGATCTATATTGTCGCTCCCGTTTGAGTCCGATTCCTTTGACGGGATCATATCCGTTTCGGTTCTTTATTATTTTACGACGGAAGACATCCGACGGGCGGTTCAAGAGATTCACCGCGTGCTGAAGCCGGGCGGCAAAGCGTTTTTTGTCATTCGCCGAACGGATGATAAGCGGTACGGCAAAGGCGTGGAAATCGAGACGAATACGTTCCGGATGGACAGCGATTTCTCCAATGAACTGGGCATGACCATTCATTTTTTCAGCGAGCAGGAACTGGCTGTCCTATTTAGCGGATTTTCCGACCTTTCCATCGGATTCTTAAAAGAAGGATTTGCTTCCTTAACGGAATGTGATGCCGATTTTCTTGTAACGGTCACCAAGTAGAGGGAAGGGATGATAGCCGGATGTATCTTCAGCAGCAAGAACAGAAGTGGGATGTTCTGCACCGCAATGAAAATTTAAGACTCAAATATCCAAGCGAGCAAGTGATCCGCTTTATAAAATCCAGCTTCAAAGGCAGCCCGGAAAACTTCCATATTGCAGACCTGGGCTGCGGCTCTGGCCGTCATGTCTTATTTTTATTGAATGAGGGCTTTCGGGTTTCGGGGATGGATATTTCCCGCGAAAGCATTGATTACTTAACAGGGATTGCTGCGCCATACCGGAACAAAGCGGATTTGCAGCAGGGGAGCTTGACGGAGCTGCCTTACAGCGATGCTTCGCTTGACGGCGTGATATGCCATGGTGTTCTGCTGTATTTGAATGCTGATGATATTCAGAAGGCGATTGGCGAAATTCACCGCGTTCTGAAGCCGGGCGGCAAAGCCATTATTGTTGTGCGCAGCATTCATGACATGAGGTATGGCAAAGGAACGGCAGTAGAGGAGCATACCTATCAATTAACGGATAACTTTACGAATGAAGAAGGTATGGTGATGCATTTTTTCACCGTAGAAGAAATTCACCGGCTGTTCCGGCCGTTTGCTTCCATGCAAATAGGGATATCCGAGATGTCGATGGGTTCCCTGGAACAATATAATTCGGACTATATTGTCATCGTAACCAAATGAATAAAGGAGCGAGCTTAATGAACGAATTTGCAATCGGGGGCCGTTTGATCGGCGCGGATCATCCGCCATTTATTATTGCGGAGATGTCCGGCAATCATAACCAGTCGCTGGAGCGGGCTTTGGAAATTGTGGAGGCTGCGGCTAGAAGCGGCGCTCATGCTTTAAAGCTCCAAACCTACACGGCCAAAACGATGACGCTGGATATTCATGAAGGAGATTTTTATATCGAGGATCCTTCCAGCCTATGGAAAGGAAGCTCGTTGTATGATCTATATGAAGAAGCGCATACGCCATGGGAGTGGCATGAGCCGATCTTCAAGCGCTGCAAGGAACTTGGGCTGCTGGCATTCAGTACGCCGTTTGATGAAACGGCTGTCGATTTTCTGGAAAGCCTGGATGTTCCCTGCTATAAAGTAGCTTCCTTCGAAAACACGGATATCCCGCTGATCCGGAAAATTGCCTCTACAGGCAAACCGATCATCATTTCGACCGGCATGGCTTCCGTCGCTGAACTGGAGGAGACGGTTAAAGCAGCGAGGGAGGCGGGCTGCCCGCATATTTGCCTGCTGAAATGCACAAGCACGTACCCTGCTACCCCGGAGAGCACGAATCTATTAACCATTCCTCATTTGAAGGAAATGTTTAATGTGGAAGTGGGGCTCTCTGACCATACGATGGGGGTTGGTGTATCGGTTGCAAGCGTTGTGTTAGGCGCTTCCGTTATTGAAAAGCATTTTACATTATCCCGAGCGGACGGCGGGGTGGATTCGGCTTTTTCGATGGAGCCGCATGAGATGAAAGCGCTGGTGGAGGAAACGGAGCGGGCATGGCAAGCCATCGGCAAGGTATCGTACGGTCCGACAGAGAAGGAGAAGCCTTCGTTAAAGTTCCGCAGATCGTTATATGTCAGTGAAAATATTCGTGAAGGCGAGACATTCACTTATGAGAATGTAAGAGCAATCCGCCCTGGCTTTGGCCTGCCGCCAAAACATTTGGATCAAATCATTGGAAAACAAGCAAAACGCGATATCAAGAAAGGCACGCCTGTATCTTGGGACTTGTTAGGCTGACAGGAGGAGACAACATGAACATATTGCTCACCGGCGGAGCCGGTTTTATTGGACGCTGGGTAGCCAAGCGTCTGCTGGATGAAGGGCATGCCGTATGGATACTTGACGATTTATCCAATGGGCGAGAAGCCAACATTGAGGAATTCCGGGGACATGCCGGCTTTAAAGGGTTTATACAGGGCTCCATCCTGGACGAGCAGCTGCTGGACGGGCTGTTCACTGCGCATGCATTCGACATCTGTTATCATCTCGGAGCTTCGATTAACGTGCAGGACTCAATTGATGATCCCCGCACAACTTTTAATAACGATACGGTAGGCACGTTCTATGTCATGGAACAAGCGCGCAAGCACCAGGTAAAGGTTGTTTTTATGAGCACCTGCATGGTATACGACCGCTGTACGGATGAGACGGGCATTACGGAAAGCCATCCCATTAAACCGGCTTCGCCGTATGCAGGCTCCAAAATCGCGGCCGAAAACATGGTGTTGTCCTATTATTACGCCTACGGACTGCCTACGGTTGTAATCCGGCCGTTTAATACATACGGCCCCTTCCAGAAGACGGGCGGCGAAGGCGGCGTCGTTGCGATTTTTATTAAAAACAAGCTGGCCGGCAAAGACCTTAACATTTACGGGGAAGGTACGCAAACGCGCGATCTGCTGTATGTAGAGGACTGCGCCCGCTTTGTGGTTGAAGCGGGATTCTCGGATGCAGTGAACGGCAAGATTGTAAATGCCGGATTGGGCCGGGACATTAGCGTTAATGAGCTGGCGAAGCTTATCGCCGGTGACGAAGCCCGCATCAAGCATGTGGAGCATATCCATCCGCAAAGCGAAATTCAGAAGCTGCTCTGCAATTCGGCGAAAGCGAAGCAGCTGCTGGGCTGGGAGCCGCAAGTATCGCTGGAAGAAGGCATTGCTAGAACGGAACGCTGGATCATGTCAACGGATTTGATCTGATATCCCGACCGGAGAAGGAGGCATCTGCCATGAACCGTATGATGGCTGCCAGAGACACATATTTACCATACGGAAAGCAATGGATTGACGAAGAAGACATACAGGCTGTCGTGGATGTGCTGAAGGGTGATTTCATTACGCAAGGCCCTGCCATCGAACGGTTTGAAGCCAAGGTCGCCGAATACGCGGGTGTCCGGTATGCCGTTGCTTTCTCCAATGGAACGGCTGCCTTGCACGGCGCTTGTTATGCGGCGGGTATTCAGACCGGGGACGAAGTCATTACAACGCCAATCACCTTTCTTGCCAGCAGCAACTGTGCGCTATATATGGGAGCGACACCGGTATTTGCCGATATTGACGGCGAAACCTACAATATTGATCCAGATCAAGTCAGCCGGCTTATAACGAGCCGGACCAAAGCGATTATACCGGTCGATTTTACCGGCCAGCCGGCCGATATCGAGCGGATCATGAACATTGCGCAGGAAGCGGGACTGGTGGTAATTCAAGACGCGGCTCATTCGCTAGGCGCTTCGTTCAACGGACGCAGGATCGGCAGCATTGCCGACATGACCATGTTCAGCTTTCATCCGGTTAAGCATGTGACATCCGGCGAAGGCGGCATAATTGTAACCGACAACGAGGCCTATTACCGCAAGCTGCAGCTTTTTCGCAGCCATGGCATGACCCGTGACGAGAAGCTTATGCAGCGCAACGATGGGCCTTGGTATTATGAAATGGTTACGCTGGGGTACAATTACCGGATGACGGATCTGCAGGCGGCGCTAGGCGCATCGCAGATGGATAAGCTGGACCGGTTTGTCCAGCGCAGAAAAGAAATTGCAGCCGCTTATACGGAAGCGTTTGGCGGTTATGAAGGAATCATAACGCCCAGACAGCATCCGCTGGCTGATTCGAGCTGGCACTTGTATGTGCTTCGCTGGGATGAAGCGTTCATCAACGGAGGGAGAAACCATGCCTTTGATGAGCTGAGAAGCCGGAATATCGGCGTTCACGTTCACTACATCCCGGTCTATAAGCAGCCTTATTACCAGGAGCTGGGTTATGGCAATGAGTTGTGTGAACAAGCGGAACGCTATTATAAGCAGGCAATGACGCTGCCGGTGTTCCCGGCAATGACGGATAACGACGTCCACGATGTCATTGCGGCTGTTTTGGAAACGAGGAGCAAGCTGCTGAAGTAAATGATTGCGCTGGAGCGGACTTGCGCCAAAAGAAAGAGCATCATCCTTATGGACGATGCTCTTTCTTTCGGCGCTAGGAGACGGCCAGTGATTTTACAAATGGCAGTTTGTTATAGCGCGAATGCTCGAATTGGAAGTTTCTCCACGCTTCCTTCTTCTTGGCGGGGTCTAAACAATGCTGCAAGTAAAGCAAATGCAAGCGGGCTTTTTCCTTCGATTGGCCGATGGCCAGTTCCAAATAACCGAGTGCATCCTCAATCAGCCCTTGGTTCAAATGGTATAACGCCAAATTTTCACAGCTTATCGCGCTTGCTGTCTGCTCATTGAGCAACAACGAATAATAACTTCCGGCAAGATCATATTCCTTTTTTGTATAAAAGAAGTTTGCAAGATGGTTAATGACCTCGGAGCTGTTAAAACGATTGACGAGCTCGTCGTAAAGCTCATATAAGCCTATCGTAAAACAGAAGCTTAATAGTTCAAATAGTTTCTCCGATACAGGATAATCAGGTTCAAAGCTAATTTGCTCGCCGTCGATTATTTTGCCGTAAAGCTGAAACAGCGGGTTCTCTTCTGCCCCTTCAAACGCTGCAAGCTCCTTTAAAAAAGAATGGTCCGGCCAAACTAGCGAAGCTGCGGCGCTATATTGCAGCAATGTATCATCCAGCGGCAGTTTATCAGCATATTGCCGGAAAGTGTTCGTAAACGCCGATTTGTCGTTGTGAAGCAAGCCGTATAACAATTGATCAATTGGCCGGACTTGTACATCATCTTGAAGAAGAAGCTCGCCATAATGAGCAGAAAGTTCTTTAGAACCGACGCTTAAAGCAATTTTGTACAGTACAGCATGCTGTTTTCTTTCATTGCCAAGCAATTCCTGAAGAAAATGGATGATGGATTCCGTTGGCTCCGACAACAAAAGCAGTTCTGCCAGCTGCTTGAGTGCCGCATAATGGCTTGGGTTTTGCATTAACATTTTGGTCAGGTAATAGGTCTCCTGCTGAATATCATTTTCCTTGGACGATATTCGCTGCAAATAGTGCAGTGGAATTCCAGCTCCGTAATCAGCGTTGATCAGCCAAAACATTTTGTTCTGCGCTGCATTTTTCTCTGCAATGGCAAGTGCTTCTTCAAATGCCTGCTTGGCATGCCGGTAGAAGCCAAGCTGATAATAAACGAGTCCTTTCAAGCATTCGTATTCGGGATAACTGCTCCAGCGGGAAACCCGGCTTTCAATTAGCTCCCATGCATCGCTAAGCTTGTCAGTCTGCAAATAACATCGAATAAGCGCAACTACACAGTTTTGATACCAAGGCTTGTCGAAATAATTGGGGTTTTTGTTCGCCTTGTCAATGGATCGTTTATAGTAATAGATCGCTTTATCCATGTCTAGTTTCATGGCATATTCGTTTCCAACCGTAAATAGGTCATAGACACTGTAGCTTTTATTTTGTTTCATGGACTGAAAGATATTAATGTTACGCGCGTGCTTGTCCTTCTTTTCCAGGACGTTCTCCAAATAACCGGTATGATACAGCGGAACTGGACAATCAGCAGACTCCAAATGATGCCCTTGTTCGGAGATCAGCTGTTCATGAATGGGGCGGTGGTAATAAATATTAAAGCGATTAGGAAAGATGCGCGAAACTTTGGCGCTGGAAATGGTGCTCTCCGCAAGGGAGCTTCCGACAAAGTTCAAAATATCAATGGTAAAGATACGGTTAGCCTGTGGAATTTGCTGCTCCAGAAACGATCGAAGGGCAAGTACGTCTGTACGGTCAAAATATTCATCTGCGTCTAAGACCAGAATCCACTTACCGTTTGCTTTGCGGATTCCTTCATTACGAGCTGCCGAAAAGTCGCCGATCCACTTAAAATCATAGATTTGGCTTGTATATTTTGAAGCAATTTCTTTGGTCGAATCTGTGGATCCGGTATCTATAATAATAATTTCATCTGCAATTTCCTTGACACTGGACAAGCAGCGGTCAAGTACGTTTTCTTCGTCTTTGACAATCATACATAAAGATAATAACAAGGAATTCCCTCCATTCTGCGGGCTTACTGGCCGAGATGATTGATCAGAGCCAGCAATTCTTCATCCGGATTCGGTATTTGGCTGAAATACTGGTTGGCAAGGGTATGCTCGCCCATCGTATGGAGCACATAACCCATATTGTACAGCGCATCACTATGCTGAGGAGCGAGTTGCAGCGCTTTTTGCAAAAGAGGAATGACATAATCATACATTTGCAAGTTCCAGCAAACAATTCCAAACAAAGTGTATCTATCGCTGCGCAAATCCTTTTCGCTAAAAAGCTCAATAATGGCCATAACCGCTTCAACTGCAATCCCATGCGGTTTAATTATGGAGACTGCAAAAGATTCGGCTTGCTCAAAAGAAAAACCGTTTGCCAGCTTTTCGATTGAAGCGATCAATATTTCCGCAGCGACCTTTATTTGATAAGGTGCGATATACAGATCATTGCCGAATGAAGCTTTCGTATAAATAATGGACTCGATCATAACCGCTGCCACCTGCTCCAAAGCAAATGGTTCAATGGATTGAAGACATGCCTGGGGAGAAGGCAATGCTTGTGTGCCTTCTATGATTTGTTGCAGCCATCGCTGCAGAGCGCCGGAATCGCCTACCGGATAGAGCCAGCCATTAACGCCATGGATAATAATATCATCCGGTCCGCCGCATGAGGTTGACAGGACCGGGATTCCGCGGGCAAGCGCTTCAATTAGCACCATGCCGAATCCTTCATAGTCCGAACTTAATACGAGAAGAGACGCTTCCTTCACTTCAGCCCAAGGATCTTCCTTCCAGCCATTCCATTGAATCGAATCTGAGATGTGAAGCTGCTCTGCCAGCTGTTCCAAAGCTGCCCTGTCATCGCCGTCACCGATAATTTGCAGTTCCCAATTTTGCACAAACTGGAGACTGCGGAACAATACATCCAGGCGTTTCGGGTTATTATCTATTCTTCCGATATATAACAATTTGGCCGGGCCTTTTTGAGGGCGTGCAACCATTTCAATGAAGCGGGCATCAATCGGGTTACCCACATAATAGATAGGAGCAGCCGCTGGAAGAGCAGCCTCTATTTTTCGTCCGATATCACGAGAGATAACCATATGAGCGTCGCTATATTTCATAAATTGAGCTGCTTCTTGCCCGAATGCTTCCGGCGGACCATGAAGCCAGGAAATAATGGGCGGACGGTTACCTGCCTCTAAATGATTTAGCGCCAAATTGCAAACCAGGCCGATTAGAGGCGTATGCGCAGCAAGGACAACATCGGGACAGCCCAGCTCCTCTAGCAGGCTGCGGTAACCGGCAGCAAAGCGCTGCACCTCCACTTGAAAGAATGGTTTGGAATCCGTATCATCTAATGCTTCCGGAGGCAAAGCGTAATAATAATTTTCAGGAAGCGTTTCGCTCCATTCCTTATACCGAGGGGGCAACGTTTGAAAGACGCGAACACGATGTCCGCGTCTTTTCAGCTCTTGGCTTATATTCGTAACAACGGTTTCCAAACCTCCGCGGCCTGATGCGATTCCAAGAACAATATCGATTATCATAGATTCACCAAGTTTTCAGCTGTTTTTGTTACTATTATCGACATACGCCTGTTGAAATGTTAGCGGATACGGGTAAAAAGCAGCATCCATTATATTCCACAATAGATGTGGTGCCAAAAGCCTGCGATCGGGTACAAACTTAGGCAAGAAGCATTTGAATTCGCTTTCAAAAAATTGTTTGACAATTCTAAGTCCTCGATGTTATAGTCAAAATGTGGGCCAATATACAGTTCGCCTCACAGTCATTTGAAGATGAAGGGAATGTATGTGAATGCAAGGTAAAGTAAAATGGTTTAACGCAGAGAAGGGTTATGGATTCATCGAAACGGAACAAGGCGGCGACGTATTTGTTCATTTCTCCGCTATCCAATCCGAAGGCTTCAAAACTCTCGAAGAAGGCCAATCGGTCGAATTCGACATCGTTGAAGGCGCACGCGGTCCACAAGCTGCTAACGTAGTGAAACTGTAATTATCCGGCTTCTTATTAGCCGATTTATAGTTTGATTATTCGTGCCGAAACAAACGCGGCTCCAGGGATTATTCCCTGGAGCTTTTTTTGTTCCTCTGTTTAATTCCCCTATGCCAACGGTCCCAATGGCGACTTCAATACCACCGACATCAAACGATAAAATGTATATTTTTTCCTCTAATACCTTCGACAAATAGTGACAGCTTCTGCACAGAAAACACGATATAGTTTGTCCTTGTAAAGATAAAAAAGCTTTAATACCCACATAAATAAGTCTATAGGCATTTTACTATAAAAAAACATGTCGAAACGACTACTCCAAGATATGCAGAATCAATCGCCCTCCTTCTACAAAATACCTACTTGTCTCGCATTATTTTACATTTTTTTACTTGATTTTCTAACGTGCGGCTTATTAAAATAAGAGTCGGAATAGTTAAAAATGGTATAAATGTAGACTTGACAAAAATAGTATAGGAACTAATGGCATACATATTCGGAAAGTTAGATGGTTCTATAGAATTACATTCAAGCACGTGACTTCCCGAAAATCATGGATAGTCTGCATTTATATCCGGAACGGTTGTGGTTTAACATTTCTAAAAAAGGTGGAAGACGAATGCTGAGAAAAAAATGGATTATTTCAACGGTTGCTGCTAGCCTTGCTGCAAGCGCATTTGCCGGTATCCCGTTAAGCAGCAAAGGGCTGGCGGAGAAAGCGGGTTTTGCTTCTGTCGCCTTTGCATCTGCTGCATCTGTAACGACTGACACGCAGCTGGATGATTTGTTTGCGGAACTGCAAACATACTATGAAGCTTTGAAAAGCGTAGAAGGCGGCATTCAAGCTGCAGTTGCTGCCCGCGCGGATCTTGTTGCGATCTTGAATGAGAATCCTGCCATTCTGGCTCCGGTTACGGATAAGCTGAATCTGACACCGGCAGACAAAGCCGTATTCAGAGCGTTGTTTGAAGACGCTGCATCGGTAGACCTTTCTTCGATTGAAGCAGCAGACTGGCAGGGCTATCTGGACAGGCTGCAGGACAAATACGGCGGCTTCCTGAACGGATTGGACAGTTCCATTAACGATTTGACGGTGTCTGATGTTGTTCAGGTTGTACTGGCATTGCAGGCTAACGTATTTGATCTGATTGGCGATCTGGATATTGAAAGTGCAGATGACCTGCTGGATTTGTCGGACAGTCAGAAGGATGCTTTGAAAACAGCTGTTTCGGATGCGGTTAACTCCAATGCAAAGGTTAAGGCTGTTTTTACGCATTATGAAATCGGCTATTCCGATGTAGCTCAGGTGGGACAAAACCTTCGGGATAACCTCAACTTCAGTACGCTACGCAATGTAAGAAACGCGCTCAACGCATTCATTGCCGCTTACAACAAGGTGAACGGCGATGATGATGGCGACGGTGAAATTATTATCGGCGGCGGAGGCGGTGACCTCGGCGGCATTGAATTGCCGAAGTCTGTAACGGCCTTTGAGAGCGAGATGGAAGGTTTGGCTGCCAAACTGGCAGCTGCTTCTCCAGCGGAGAAAGCTGCTCTGCTTGCTGAAGCCGTGAAGAAAGCTCAGGCTATCGTAGACAGCTTGTCCAATGTCAATGCTGCAAAATACGTATCCATTAACAACGGTCAAGCTGTGCTGAAACTGGATGATGAAGCGATCGGGTCCATACTGGCCGGTCTCGGCAAAGTAAACGAAGTGCTGAAATCGCTGGGCGTAACCGGCGCAGAGCTGCCTAAGCTGTCGCTGAAGCTGGATTTGGGCAGCGGTCTGCCGAATTCGGTTGCTGCGAACTTGTCGGATGATCTGGTAAAAGCTGCGATTGCGAACGGAGTAACGGAAGTACAGGTTGTGGAAAATGGCCTGAAGGCATCACTTCCGCTCGGCGGCGAACTTAACGGGGCGATTTCGTTTGGCGTTCAGACGCATCAAGCTGATCCGGCCGTAACTGGGGGTCTTCAATCGGCTTCCGGTGTCTATGATTTTACTTTGGCCGTTAACGGCAAGCCGGTAACATCGTTCAGCACGCCGATTGTGGTCAGCATTCCGCTAGGCTCGCTTGACGGCCTGGATCAGGAACTGCTGTCTGTCGCCAAAATTGTTGACGGCAAGCTGCTATTCCAAGGCGGACGTGTACAAGGCCATTCCATCGTAGAAGCACGCGACACCTTCTCCTCGTATGTCGTCGTTGAGAATAAAGTAACATTCAGCGATATTGCCAGTGTGGAAGCTTGGGCAGGACGCGCGATTCAAGTGATTGCCGCCAAGGGAGCAATTGAAGGCAAATCCGAAGGCGTATTTGCGCCAAAAGATCAAATAACCCGTGCTGAATTCGCTAAAATGCTTATTCGCGCGTTTGACCTGGAGAATGGTGCTGCTAAGGAAAACTTCAACGATGTGAACAGCGGCGACTGGTTTGCGTCTTATGTAGCTGCAGCGGCTAAGCTTGGCATCATTAATGGCCGCACGGCAACGGAATTTGCGCCTAATGCAACCATTACGCGTGCAGAAATGGCTACAATGATCGCCCGTACGCTGAAAGCCGTTCAAGGCTCGGCAGCGGCTGTTAACACGGACAATGTACTGGCTCAGTTTGCGGATGCTTCGTCCATCAGCTCGGCTTTGAAAGACGGTGTTGCTTATGCGGCAAGCCAAGGCATTGTCGAAGGCAGCGGCGGCAAGTTCCGCCCGAAGGACAGCGCAACCCGTGCTGAAGCGGCTGCAATGATCTACCGTGCTTACACAAGCGCCGAGTAATCGGCAAAGCTAAAAATCAGTTTCTTCCTCTCGGCTTCGATTGAAGCACGAGAGGAAGATTTTTTTGGCAAATCACATAGGTATATCGACTTATGGAGGAATGGGTTTATGTCTAATGAACTAGAGCTTAAGGATTACTTTCTCATTATCCGTAAGCGGTTAGCGTTAATTATCGCCATCGTCGTTTGTATAACGGCAATTACGGCAGTGTACAGTATTTTTTTCAAGGATCCGATCTATGAAGCTTCCACCAAAATCATCGTCAATCGAACCAGTGCGCAGGCAGCTACGCAAGATCTTGATATTAATGAGATCAACAGCAATATCAAGATCATTGATACGTACAAGGAGATTATTAAGACGCCGGCGATTCTGGATAAAGTCGCTGCACAGCATCCGGAACTGGGGCTAAGCGCCAAGCAGCTGGCCGGCAAAATCAAAGTCAGCTCGGTGAACAATACACAGGTCATGACTGTGGTCGTGACGGATGTGTCATATCCGGTTGCGGCTCGGGCAGTGAATGCCGTATCGGAAGTGTTCCAGCAGGAAATTCCGCACGTGTTTAACGTGGAGAACGTTTCGATTCTTAACAAAGCCGATGTGGAGGATGATCCTTCTCCTGTATCGCCGAATGTGCCGCTTAATATCGTGATCGGTTTTGTTGTTTCGCTTATGCTCGCTGTGGGTATCAGCTTTCTGCTCGAGTATATGGACGACACGATTAAGACGGAAGCGGATGTGCAGCGTTACCTTGGCCAGCCGACGCTTGCACTTATAGCTAAAGTGAATCCAAACGAACTCAGCAGCAAAAATGCGGGCTTGTCCAAAAACAAAAACCAACAAGCAGGGGAGTGGAATAGTGTCACGATCGGTAAATAAACGGCAGCTGATTACGGTAACCAACTCGCGGTCGCCCGTATCGGAAACCTACCGTGTTTTGCGTACAAACGTTAATTTTGCGGCGATCGACCAGAAGCTGCAGGTCATTATGGTTACTTCCGCCGGCCCTGGGGAAGGCAAATCCACTACCATTGCCAATCTGGCTGTCACCTACAGTCAGTCGGAGAAAAAAGTGCTCCTTATCGACGGCGACATGAGGAAGCCAACGGCGCACCATACGTTTCAAGTATCCAACCAGGTCGGGTTGTCCTCATTAATAAGCGGACAATGTGAGATCGAGCAGGCCATTCAGCCATCGGGTATCCCGAATTTGGATGTCATCACATCCGGGCCGATTCCGCCTAACCCGTCCGAGATGATGGCTTCTTACAAAATGGCCAGTGTACTGGATCATTTGCGGACGGTCTATGACATGATTTTGATTGACACGCCGCCGCTGCTTGCCGTAACAGATGCGCAGGTCGCCGCAGCAAAATGCGACGGTGTCATTCTCGTTGTGGATCAAGGCAAGGTGAAACGTGATATTGCGGCTAAAGCCGTCAAAAATCTGGAGCATGTGAATGCACGCATATTGGGCGTCGTTCTGAATAATGTCAAACGGAAAGCAAGCGAACAAGCCTACTACTATTATTACGGACACGAGGGTTAACGATCATGCCGATGGTAAAACGGAAAAGAAAGCGCCGCAGAGGCTGGTTGACGATTACGATTTGGGCTGCCTCCGTCATTATTGTGCTTGGAACAGGCGGGCTTTTTGCAGCTAACTATGCGATTGACCGCTTTATTTCATCGTTTGCGGATCAGCTCACCGTAGATGTGAACCACTTGGATGACAACGGCAATCTGACGGCTGATGCAAGCGGAACGGCAGGGGGCGCCGGGCAGCAGCAGAGTGGACAACAGGACACAGAGGCTGATGCGAAGGATGGTTCTGCTGCAGCAGCTAACGGAGAGAACCCATCCAAGGGATCGGACCAGGAGGGGGCAAAATCCGGTTCGAAATCGGTGGGCTCTGGCAGCAGCAGCTCAGGCAAGCCGGGGGACCTTACCGTAGAGGATGCCAAGCATATCCAAGAGGAAGTCACCACCAGCGACAAAGCGAAAGTAACCAAACTTGTATTGAAGCGGCTAAGCATGTCGGACATTAACAAACTGAAAGATTTGGCCGCGGGGGATTAACAACCGAAGAGAAAAAAACCGCCAAAGGTATCATTTTGCAGAAATTTACACCGGAGGAATATAACGAACTGTCTCAAATCGCGAAAAAATACGGCGCCAGCCAGGGCCGCAGCTACGAAGATGCAATGAAGGAAGTCAAATCGTAACCATTCATTTTTTTAAGTGAAAAGTTGGGCTTTACAACTAATAGGTAATGTCTGCTGCACCTATATCACCGCAGGCACTCGATCGCGCTGTGGGCTATCCCCAAGCGGAGCAGCCTTAGGCATCCTTGCCGGTGGCGCGATGTGAGGACGGGTTCGATGCCCGGATTTACTGCTGCTATAAATGCAGCAGCTGATCCGTTGCTGCGACAGGAGCGGCTCAGCTTTTGCATTTATATAAACAATAAAAGGCCAAAATATATAACTGATGGAGGGGAAAACGTTGATGTACCGCAGGAGGGCGCAGTCGTTATTTATTACGGATATTTTAATCATTTGGTTCAGCATCGTTAGCTCGTATTTTTTTAGATTTCATGCTGGCATTCCTTCTGATTACAAAGTCCAGATGTTTGTTTATGCTGTTGCCATGACCGTATTATGCACATGTACATTTGTTTATTATCGCATGTACCGGCGCATGTGGGAGTACGCCAGTATTGGAGAAATTGTAACATTGCTGAAAGCGGTTGTAGCAGGAAGCGTATTGGCTTTTGGAGCAGCATGGATGATAGATGCTGGACGCTATGTGCCGCTCTCTATTGCTGCTCGTACGATTGAGACTATGCTTTTGCTGATGGGGGGAGTCCGATTCGCTTGGCGCCTTATCCGTATTCGTCTGGTAGATAAACGGAGCACTAAAAACAATGTACTTATTATCGGGGCAGGCGATTGCGGAGCGCTTATTGCCAAAGAGATGATGACGCCAAGTTTTTCGGGCAACCGGATTGTTGGTTTCATTGATGACGACGAGTACAAGCAAGGTATGCGAGTTGTAGGGCTTCCGGTATTCGGAACGCGCTCATCCATTGCGGAAATAGTTAAAGCCAAAGATATTCACGACATTATTATCGCCATGCCTTCGGCTCCAAAAGCTGAAATATCCGCCATCATTAACATTTGCAAACTGACGAATGCCAAAATCAAAATGATTCCGGCTATTCATGACTTTATTAAAGGACGCTTATCGGTAAAAGCACTTCGCGATGTTAATGTGGAAGATCTGCTTGGCCGCGATCCCGTTATGACTGACTTGGTAGGAATTGCAGAATATGTGACAGATAAAATAGTTTTAGTAACGGGAGCGGGCGGTTCTATAGGCTCGGAGCTGTGCCGTCAGATTTCATCATTTCAGCCTCGTAAATTATGCTTGCTTGGTCATGGGGAGAACAGCATCTATACCATTGAAATGGAACTTCGCAAAAAGTTTCCCGAGCTTGTGCTCGAAACCATCATTGCAGATATTCAGGACCGGAGTCGATTGGACCATATGTTCCGTGTTTTCAAGCCGGAAGTTGTATTTCATGCGGCAGCGCATAAACATGTCCCGCTTATGGAGCGAAACCCGGCGGAAGCGATTAAAAACAACGTCTTTGGAACCAAAAATGTAGCGGATTGCGCAGATAAATACGGAGCAGAACGATTCGTTATGATCTCATCAGATAAAGCGGTTAATCCGACCAGCGTGATGGGTGCAACAAAGCGGGTGGCAGAGATGTATATCCAAAGCTTGAATTTTGTAAGCAAAACGAAGTTTGTTGCGGTTCGGTTTGGCAATGTGCTGGGCAGCAGAGGCAGCGTAGTTCCTCGCTTCCAAGAGCAAATCATGAACGGCGGGCCGGTAACCGTCACGCACCCGGATATGATTCGTTATTTTATGACCATTCCGGAAGCCGTACAGCTTGTAATCCAGGCAGGTTCTTTTGCAAACGGCGGTGAGATCTTTATTCTCGATATGGGTAAACCGGTTAAAATTTTGACTTTGGCGGAAGATTTAATCCGATTGTCCGGTTATGAGCCGTATGCCGATATTCCTATCGAATTTACAGGTATTCGAGAAGGGGAGAAGCTGTTTGAGGAGTTGCTTACGAACGAAGAAAACATTACAGCTACCCAGCATAACCGGATTTTTATCGGAAAGCCAATCAGCATTGATCGGTCGGAGCTTGATCTCGAATTGAAACGTCTGGAAAAAGTAATTGGCGAAACGCCAATGCTCGTAAAAGAAGTGATTCAGAAGGTGGTTCCATTTCATAAACAGCAAATATCCAAAACAGGCTAAAGGAGAGACAGCGATGAAAGTTCGTAAAGCGATTATTCCGGCTGCCGGCCTTGGAACACGTTTCCTGCCAGCTACGAAAGCGATGCCTAAAGAAATGCTGCCAATTGTTGATAAGCCTACGATTCAATACATCGTAGAAGAAGCGGTTGAATCCGGGATCGAGGATATTATTATCGTGACAGGCAAGGGGAAACGAGCGATAGAGGATCATTTCGATAACTCTTTTGAGCTGGAGCAGAATCTGCTTGAGAAAGGAAAACTTGATCTTCTGAACGAGGTTCAGAAGCCGTCCAAGATGGTGGATATCCACTATATACGCCAAAAAGAAGCGCGTGGCCTTGGACATGCTGTCTGGTGCGCCCGCAAGTTTATTGGCAACGAACCGTTCGCCGTTTTGCTTGGCGATGACATTGTAAGAGGCGAAAAGCCTTGTCTGCGGCAAATGATTGAACAATACGAGCGTTATCAATCCTCGATTATCGGTGTTCAGCCAGTTCCTGAACAGGAAGTATCCCGTTACGGCATTGTAGACGGACGAGAAATTCATGACCGCCTTTATTCGGTCAATCATTTGGTCGAAAAACCTAAGCAAAGTGAAGCGCCGTCCCATATTGCTATCATGGGCCGATACATTCTAAGCCCCCGGATATTCGATATCCTGGATAACCAGCAGCCAGGCGCCGGCGGAGAAATTCAGTTAACCGATGCGATAGCTCAACTGAACCAGTCCGAAGCCGTATACGCCTATAATTTCGCAGGTACTCGCTATGATGTAGGAGAAAAGCTGGGCTTTATTCAGACACAGCTTGAATTTGCGCTTCAGCGCGAGGAACTGCGGGAAGATTTGTTAAGGTATATGGAAGGGCTGCTGGCGAACCGATTACTCAACAATAAATAGAGGGACTCAGGAGTTAATGTGATGAATTATTTGATGTTCAAGCGGTTATCCGATTTCATATTGTCTTTCATTGGGCTGGTGATACTATCGCCAGTTTTTTTATTACTCGTAGTACTCATCAAGCTGGATTCTAAAGGTCCAGTTCTATTCAGGCAAAAAAGGATCGGAAAAGACAAACGGGAGTTCCATATTTTAAAATTCCGAACGATGAGGACGGATACGCCCAAAGACACTCCAACTCATCTGCTGTCTAGCCCGGATGTTTACATCACGAAGGTAGGAAAAGTTTTGAGAAAGACTTCGCTTGATGAGCTGCCGCAGCTTTGGAATATATTTGTCGGGCAAATGTCCATTATCGGTCCGCGTCCAGCGCTGTGGAATCAATATGACCTTATTGCTGAACGTGATAAATACAGGGCCAATGACATCCTGCCTGGTCTCACAGGCTGGGCACAAATCAATGGTCGTGATGAGCTTCCAATTGATATTAAAGCAAAGCTTGATGGTGAATATGTTGAGAAGCTTGGCATTGTAATGGATGCAAGGTGCTTTTTTAAGACGATTGGTAGTGTTCTGAAGAGTGACGGGGTTGTTGAGGGTGGCAATAAGCAGTAAAAAGGAGTTTGCAAATCATGGCTGATCAGATAAAGAAAAAGAAAATCCTTATTACAGCACAGAATAGTTATATAGGTAATTCCTTTGCTGATTGGGTGAAGAATGACGATAACTATTCGATTCATTTTATAACTTGCCGCAATGATGAATGGAAGAACGCTGCATTTGCAGAGTTTGACGTTATCCTGCATGTGGCAGGGATTGCCCACATAAAAGAAACAAAACACAACTCGGCGCTCTATTATAAGATCAACCGGGATATAACGGTAGAGTTGGCCAACAAGGCTAAAGCCGAGGGCGTTAAGCAGTTTGTTTTCCTCAGCTCGATGAGTGTATATGGAATTGATTCAGGAGTGATTGACAGAGATACGCCGGTTAATCCCAAAAGTAGCTATGGTAAATCTAAGTTACAAGCAGAGAGTTTTATAAAGAAGATTGAATCCAAAAACTTCAAAACTGCTATTCTGAGACCGCCAATGGTATATGGAATAAATTGCAAAGGTAATTATTC
Source organism: Paenibacillus protaetiae (assembly GCF_004135365.1). Classification (NCBI taxonomy): domain Bacteria; kingdom Bacillati; phylum Bacillota; class Bacilli; order Caryophanales; family Paenibacillaceae; genus Paenibacillus; species Paenibacillus protaetiae. Next base: position 3,619,284 of record NZ_CP035492.1, read on the forward strand.
GAGACTAGCTAATTTGGCCCAAAATATACCTCTTTTTCCCTGTATCAAAAATAAAAGAAGTATGATTTATATCGATCATTTATCGGAATTTATTAAGCAAATAATTCAAAGTGAAGGTTCAGGAGTTTTCTATCCACAGAATTCAGAGTACGTATGTACATCGGAGCTTGCTGCATTAGTTTGTAAGTTTAAAAATAAAAAGTTATTTCAAACTAGAATTTTCAATCCGTTGATACTCATATTAACCAAAAAAATAAATGCAATAAATAAATTATTTGGGAATTTAATGTATAGTACTTCGCTTTCTAACATTGGTTTTAAATACAATTTATTTACATTTGAAGAAACCGTTGAACAAATAGAAAGGAAAAAATGAAATTTATGATTAATTATGAAGACGGAATAGAAGAATTGGTCTCTATTATTATGCCAACGTACAATTGTAGTAAATATATTCGAGATACGATTCAGTCTGTACTCAATCAAACCTACAGTAACTGGGAACTTATTATAGTGGATGATTGTTCTACAGACGATACTAGTATAATAGTTAAGGATTATCAAAAAAATGATAGCCGAATTTTATATCACAAAATGCAAAAAAACTCCGGGGCTGCTGTGGCAAGAAATAAAGCAATTGACCTTGCTAAAGGAAGTTACATAGCTTTCTTAGACAGCGATGACTTATGGTTTCCGGATAAACTCGATAAACAAATATATTTTATGAAGAGTAACGGTTATTCATTTACTTGTACGAGTTACACAAAAATAAATGAACGAGGAGAGCCTTTAAATAAAATTATTAAAGCACCAATTAGAAGCAACTTCCAAGGTATTCTTAAACAAAATCCAGGAAATCTTACAGTTATATATAGTGCCAAAGAACTTGGAAAAACGCTAATCCCGGACATAAGAAAAAGAAATGATTATGTCATGTGGTTACAAGTGGTGAAAAAAGCGGGTTATATATATGGATTAGAGACTCCACTTGCAAGCCATAGAATAAGGCCGGGGGCATTGTCTATAAATAAATACAAATTGGTAAAGTACCATTGGATAGTATATAGAAGAGTTGAATCTTTATCATTAATTAGATCTATTTACTTAATAGTATACTGGATTCTGAAATCGGTAAAAAAGTGAAATGATATGAACTGATATACATGAAATGTTTTAATTAAATCATCAATGTAAAGAAGGGTGGAACCAATTGAATATTTTATACATATCCAATTTAATGGGAAATAAGTGGACCGGTCCGCATAAAAGTGTTCCTAATCAAATAAAAGCACAGGAAAAATATGATAATGTAATGTGGTTTAATCTTCAACAATTACCACTTAGTACTTGGAATGTTGATGTGAACTTCACAAATGTTACAGAGATTAAAAAAATAAACATTAAGTACCTACCATCACCGTTTAATAGTCCTGATTTAGTAATTTTTCAAGGGGTATATTATATCTCGTATTGTAAAATTGCTGCTGATTTAAAAAGAAAAAATATCCCGTATATAGTCATTCCAAGAAGCTCTCTTACAATCGCTGCACAAAGATCAAAAAAAATCAAAAAAAGAATTGGTAATTTAATTTTGTTCAAAAACTTCATAAAAAATGCTGCGGCTATTCAATTTTTGACGCTTGATGAAATGAATAACTCTGTGGTATGGAATAAAAACTCTTTTGTTATTCCTAACGGGATTGATAATAAAGAAAATGTAAAAGTATGGTCTGGAAATGATGGATTAAGAGGTGTTTTTATTGGTCGTTTGGATATTTATCAGAAAGGCTTAGATTTATTTTTAGATGCGTGTAATTTATTACAGGATAAAATGAGAGAAGCTCAAATTACTATTGATATTTATGGCCCTGATCGTTCTGGGTCGAAAAAAATAATTGAAGAATTAATAGAAAAAAGCAACATATCGGACTTGATTAATCTTAAAGACCCTATTTTTGATCAAAATAAAGAAACAGTGCTTTTAAATAGTGATTTTTTCATTTTAACATCACGTTTTGAAGGTCACTCCATGGGATTAATTGAAGCACTATCATATGGAATTCCGTGTCTTGTAACTCGTGGATCTAATATGGGAGATGAAATTTTGAAATGGAATGCTGGTTGGTCAAGTGAAACATCATTGGAAGGAATTATTGGAAGTATGATGGAGTTAATTGATCAAAAAGATACTCTCTCTGAACGTGGAAATAATGCGATAAAATTATCATTTAACTATGATTGGAAATCATTAGCTTATGAATCAAGAAAAGTATACAGGAAATATATATAGTTAGATGAGAATACATAGCTAGCAGCAACTTTTATAATACCATATGGTCCTATTTTTTGTATTGAGAAACTAAAATTAAATGAAGAAGTTTTACTAAGATGTGTTGCTTGTATGGCTTCAGTATTTTTCCATCCTTTAGAGTCGGTAGCTTTTGGTATTAGATTAGGCAGTCAACCAGTTAAAGATATTGTGTTTTTATTTATCATGGCCGCTTTCTTTGCTACTCCGGCTTTTTGTGTTCCTATCAGAGTTCCTTATTGCAAAGAAATATTCACCTAATATCCCGATCTTTTTCTTAACAATCTCTATGTTAATAACTTATACTTTGCATTTACATAAATTCGGTAAATAACTTGTAGGCCAAAACCAATAACTAAAATTCTGAACATAGTAACTACTCCGTAGTTTGGACTAAAAGCTTATTGAGCAGCTCTAGTCTTTTGCAAATATATCAAGCTCAAAGGGAGTATGAAATGAATCATCCGCATAAAATTAATATTATTGCTCTATTAATTTTCTTAAGTATATGTTCGATTTACGCGATTAATGACCAAAAAACACTGGTCTATTCTTTAAGAATATTATTTATTGTCATTATGATGATAAGAATTATCACACATGGTATTAAAGTTAATTGGTATATTGTTTGGGTCAGTTCATTTTTAACAATATGTACTGCGACAATCCTATGGTCAAATGATCAGGAGAAAGGACTATATAGTTTAGTATGGTCGGTACAAGTATTTTTAGTCACAGTCTTTATAGGCGATTATATAGATTCAAGAGAAAAAAGAGATTTTTTAATAAAGTGCATTAGTGCCGGAGGGGTTTTACTGACCATAAGATTGATGATAGCTACACCAATAACTGTATGGGGAACTGGGAGGCTAGGGTTAGCGATTGGTTATAATGTGAATGATGTGGGATTAAAATTATCATTTTCTGTATTATGTTTAATATATCTTATTAAGAATGGAGAATTTAAAAGATATAAAAAGATTATTCTTTTTTGTTTAACACTAATTCTCATAACTGTAACATTGTTTACAGGATCAAAAAAAGCATTTTTAGTAATTTTAATAGGAGTAAGTTTATTTACTCTATTGAGTGTAAAAAAAATTAGTAAGACGTTTATAATTCTGCCCTTTCTATTGATTTTTATATATGGTTTTTATTATGCTGTTATGAATTTTCAACCGCTTTATAATGTGCTTGGAGAAAGAGTCGAGGCGATGGTCGTAACCCTTTCTGGGGTTCGACAACTGAAGGGGCTAGTACCGAAATTAGAATACAAATGATTAAGGCGGCAATTGACAGTTTTAAACATAGACCATTATTCGGTTATGGTATTGGAAATTTTTCAGTAATTAGTGAGTTTGATATGTATGCTCATAATAACTACGTCGAATTGCTTGCAGATCTAGGAAGCGTAGGGTTTTTAATTTATTATGCAATGTATTTTTATTTATTTTTCAAGTTATCTAAAGGGGTTTTTCTTAAGGAAAATGATTTAGTATTTCCATTTATAATTGTGGTGTTAATAATGATTTCTGAAACAGGATTGGTAAGTTACAACGTAGGATATATTCAAATATTATTAGTGCTCAGTTATTCGTGGTTAAAAATTCATAATAAACTAAAAATAGATGGAGAAAAAGTGCTATGAAATATCTTTTTTTGAGGAATATCACTGGCCAATTACTGAATTTTTTGCCAAATGAAACTTTGTTGAAGTATAAGTATAAGTATCACATTGGTGAAAAACTAAATCTAAATAATCCTCAAACTTTTAATGAAAAGCTCCAATGGCTAAAATTAAATGATCGTAGGACTGAATATGTTAATTATGTAGATAAATTTACAGTAAGACAGCATGTGTCAAAGATGATTGGTGATAATTACTTAATACCACTGCTGGGTGTATATAATAGTACAGATGAAATTAAATGGTCTGAATTACCTGATCAGTTTGTCTTAAAATGCACTCATGGCTCAGGTTGTAATATTATTTGTCAGGATAAGAAAAAGCTGAATAAAGATCTAGCAGTTAAAATGATTCAGAAATGGATGAGCAAAAATTGGTACTGGTACGGAAGAGAGTGGCCTTATAAACACGTAAAGCCAAGGATCATTTGTGAAAAATACATGGTGGATGAATCAGGTTATGAATTAAAAGATTATAAAGTATTTTGTTTTGGAGGAGTACCAAAGATAGTACAGGTTGATTTTAATAGATTTACTAATCATAAAAGGAATTTTTATGATACGGATTGGAATTATATTGACGTATCTATAAAGTTTTCTTCTGATCCTACAGCTAAAATAGGAAGACCGGAAAATTTAGAAAAGATGCTCTCTTTAGCAAGTAATTTAGCAAGTAATTTTCCCCACGTTAGAGTAGACTTTTATAATGTTAATGGAAAAATATATTTTGGAGAGCTAACGTTTTATCATGGTTCAGGATTTGAAAAAATAAAGCCGAAAGAATTTGATTACCAGCTCGGAAAATGGATTAAATTACCTGATTTGAATAAATGAAATTATAAAAGTTGAGGTAAGAGATTTGAATAACTCTGACTTGTCTGACCTAAAAAAGAAATCAATAAAAGCTACTAAATGGTCTGCAATTACAGAAATTTCTGCTAAACTATCTGTTCCTTTAATAAATATGATATTAGCAAGATTACTTGCACCTGAAGCCTTTGGAGTAGTAGCAACTGTAACGATGATAGTTAGTTTTGCTGATATATTCACAGATGCTGGTTTTCAGAAGTATCTAATACAACAAGAATTTAGTAGTAATGATGAAGTAGGGCAAGCGTCCAATGTTGCTTTTTGGACCAATTTAGTAATATCGTTATTATTGTGGTGTACAATCTTTACTTTTAATGAGCAATTGGCAAGCTTGTTGGGGAATCCAGGACTAGGTATGGTGCTTGTAATTGCAAGCTTTCAGTTGCCTTTAACTTCATTTTCTAGTATTCAATCTGCTTTGTTTAAAAGGTCCTTAGATTTTAGAATTTTATTTATCGCACGTATTATATCTTCATGTATACCGTTTGTAGTAACAATTCCTTTTGCATTAATTGGATTTGGTTATTGGGCAATTGTCATTGGAACAATAGTAAGTCAATTATCTACAGCGGTAATCTTAACCTATAACTCCTCCTGGAAACCTACCTTTTATTTTAGTTTAACTGTTTTCAAAAAAATGTTTTCATTTAGCATGTGGTCATTATTTGAATCAATTTCAATATGGCTTACATCATGGGTAGATGTTCTACTTATTAGTACTGTGCTAAATTCTCATTATGTTGGATTATATAAAACTTCTTCTATGATGGTTAACGGACTGATGACATTAATCACATCAACTACTGTACCTGTTCTTTTTTCTGTATTGTCAAGATTACAAAATCAATCGGATATATTTACTTCAGTATTTTTAAAAGCGCAGAGGCTAGTTGCTGTTGTTGTGTTACCATTGGGCGTAGGTATTTATTTATACCGGGATCTAATTACACTGATACTATTAGGTAATAAATGGATTGAATCTAGTGATATATTAGGTCAATGGGCGTTAACAAGTGCCGTAACGATAGTGTTTGGACATATATGTAGTGAAGTATATCGAGCTAAAGGTTTACCAAAGTTATCGTTCTTAGTTCAAATTTTGCATTTAATAGTTCTAGTGCCTGCATGTATTTTCAGTTTGCATTACGGATTTTGGGTTTTTGTTTATGTTCGATCATGGATAAGAATACAATCAGTAGTTGTTCATTTTATAATTATGAGAATAAAGGTAGGGATAATAATAAGTACAATTGTTAAGAACACATTTACGATTTGTACAGCAGCTTTTTTTATGGGAGTTATAGGTTACATAATAAATGGATTACACAATAGTACAGGGTGGACTTTTTTTTCTGTTTCTTTATGTGCAATTATATACTTAGGTATTTTGTTGTTATTTTCAAAAACCAGAAAAGATATTCTCTATGCAATAGGGTTGTTTAAAAGTAAATTATCCTAGTTTTAAAAAGGAGACCATAACCATGCTAAAAATAGCAGTAGCCGGGACGGGCTATGTGGGCCTGGTGGCGGGCGTGTGTTTTGCCGAGGTGGGCCATCAGGTCATTTGCGTCGATATCGACGAGAATAAAGTGAACCTTATGAAATCCGGCGTGTCGCCGATTTATGAGGCGGATCTGGAGCAGCTGATGCAGAAAAACTATGCTGCCGGCCGGATTGATTATACGACGGACTATGAGTCTGCTTACAAGGACGCGGATGCGATTTTTATCGGGGTGGGGACGCCGGAACAGCCGGATGGCTCTGCGAATTTGTCTTATATCGCAACCGTGGCGCGGCAAATTGCCGAGACAATTGAGAAGGACTGCCTGGTCGTCGTGAAATCGACGGTTCCTGTCGGTACGAATGATAAGGTCGAGCAGTTTATCCATGACTTTCTCGTGCATGATGTGCGTGTCGAGGTAGCTTCGAATCCGGAGTTTCTGGCGCAAGGTTCGGCCGTGCGGGATACGCTGCATGCGGACCGGATTGTCATTGGTACGGAAAGCAAGTGGGCGGAGGAGCTGCTGCGTGATATTTACAAGCCGTTTATGCTGCCGATTGTATCGGTTAACCGCCGCTCCGCTGAAATGATCAAATATGCGTCCAATGATTTTTTGGCGCTCAAAATTTCCTACATGAACGATATTGCTAATCTGTGCGAGCTTGTTGGGGCGGATATTCAGGATGTAGCCAAAGGGATGAGCTTCGACGACCGGATCGGCAGCAAGTTTTTGAATGCCGGCATCGGCTATGGCGGCTCCTGCTTTCCGAAGGATACGAAGGCGCTTGAATATATTGCGCGTGAACACGGCTATGAGTTGCGTACGGTGAAGGCTGCCATTGATGTGAATCACGACCAGAAGACGCTCCTGTACAAAAAAGCGAGCAAACGGCTTATTACGTTCAGCGGGTTGAAGGTGGCGGTACTGGGCCTCACGTTCAAGCCGGGTACGGACGATTTGCGCGAAGCGGCATCGCTGGAAAATATCCCTCTGCTGCTGGATCACGGCGCAGAAATTTATGCGTACGATCCGGTTGGCGCAGGCCATTTTGCACGCAGGTTCCCGGAAGGGCCGAACAGCCATGGCAGCATTCAATATGTCTCCCATCCGGAGGAAGCGCTGGCGGATGCCAATGTTTGCTTTATTTTTACGGAATGGGGAGAAGTGAAGGCGATTGCGCCGGAAGCGTACAAGAATCTGATGCGCACGCCGCTTGTTTATGACGGCCGCAATATTTATGCGGTTGAGGATATGCGTGCAGCCGGCGTAGAGTACCACTCAGTCGGCAGAGAGTCTGCCGTACGGGGAGATTTAAAGGAGCACAAAGATGAGCTACAAGCAAACCGATACTAGCAAAATTTATCTGGTGACGGGAGCCGCGGGCTTCATCGGCTATTTCTTGTCCCGCAGGCTGCTGGAGCAAGGCTGCCGGGTTATCGGCATCGACAATGTCAATGACTATTATGATGTCAGCTTGAAGCATGCCCGCCTGGAGCAGCTGCAGCCGTTCGAGCAGTTCACATTTGTGAAAGCAGATATTGCGGATAAGGCAGCTGTTACGGCTGTTTTCGAAACGTATAAGCCTGACATCGTGGTCAATCTGGCTGCGCAAGCCGGGGTACGGTATTCGATTGAAAATCCCGATGTATACATTCAAAGCAACATTGTGGGCTTTTTTAATATTTTGGAGGCATGCCGCTTCCATCCGGTGGACCATCTCATCTATGCGTCCTCCAGCTCGGTATATGGCGCGAACCAGAAAGTTCCGTTCGAGGAAACGGACTTTGTCGATACCCCGGTATCGCTGTACGCATCGACGAAAAAATCAAACGAACTGATGGCGTACACCTACAGCCACCTGTACAAAATTCCGGCTACCGGCCTTCGGTTTTTTACGGTATACGGTCCGATGGGGCGTCCGGATATGGCGTATTTTGGATTTGCGGACAAATATTTTGCCGGCAAGCCGATTCAAATTTTCAACAACGGCGACTTCGAGCATGACTTGTACCGTGATTTTACGTACATCGACGATATCGTGTCCGGCATTGAGCGGCTGACTGCCGCGCCGCCGGAAGGCGCTGCGCCGCATAAGGTGTACAACATCGGCAATAACAGCCCGGAAAAGCTGATGGCATTTATCGAGACGCTGGAGAGGGCGCTCAGCAAAGCGGTCGGCCGTGAAGTCGTGTTCGACAAACAGTTCGAGCCGATCAAACCGGGCGATGTCCCTGCAACTTATGCGTCGACCGACCGCCTGCAGGAAGCCGTTGGCTTCAAGCCGGAGACACCAATCGAGGTTGGGCTGCAAAAGTTTGCGGACTGGTATGTGCGCTACTACAACGTGAAGTAGGAAACTTGAAGGATGCGAAAATATGGGGTATGGGCTTTAGCGGCGTTATGGCTGGTTGTGATATTTGCCTTTTCCAGTCAGCCGGCGGACTCGTCCAACGAGTTGAGCGGCGAGGTGACTCGTACGGTTGCAGCGGCCGTAGATAAGGTAGCGGGTCATCAGAAACTGAGGGCGGATGGCGGTCTAAATCACCTGGTACGTAAAAATGCGCATTTTTTCAACTATATGCTGCTGGGTGTGCTTGTCATGTTTGCGTTTGGCTACTGGAAGGCGGCAGGACCTGTGAAGCGGGCCGGATGGGCGCTGCTGGGCTGTGCTTTATACGCATCTACGGACGAAGTGCATCAGTTGTTTGTAGACGGGCGCGGCGCGCAGGTGAAAGATGTTTTTATAGATAGTTCAGGGGCGTGCTTAGGCATCGCCCTTTTTGTTTGCCTGGAACTGCTCATCCGCAGAAGGAGAAGGCAGCGTCTTAACTAATACGCAAAGGAGTTTTGATCGACATGAAAAAACTAATCCCGTTTTTAGCCCTCCTGGCGGCTGTGTGCCTGCTTGTTCCACTTGCCTCGGCCGCACCGGCAGCTGGCACGGTTCAAGTCCAGTCGCAGCCGGTTACGCTTGTGTTTGACGGGCAAAAGCTGCAGCTTCCAGAGGGGCAATATGCGTTCCTTTATGAAAATCGCACCTACGTGCCAATCCGCTTCATTTCATACGCCCTGCAAAAGTCTGTCAAATGGGACAATGCGGCCAAGACGGTCCGCGTAACGGAGCCAGCCCCCGAGGAGAAGGCGGCATTGGCTGACAGCTTGGCCAAAGCGGCGGCAGCAGCGCTGTCCTCGCCTGCTGCTCCGGCAAGCAGGCCGCTAACCATTACGCCGGTAACGGCGAAGCTTTCTTTTGACGGCACAGAGAAGGCTTTGCCGGCCGGCCAGTCCATTTACAACTACAACAATTCGATTTATGTGCCGATCCGGTTTCTGTCCGAGGCATCGGGCACGAATGTTAACTGGGATGGCAAGACGGGGACTATTACAGGGGAATCTGCATCTTACCGGGCGGCTCAAGGCGAGCAAGGCTCTGGCGGCGGGAATGAAGGAAACGGAGACAGCGCAGGCGACGGATCAGGCCTAGTGGTGCAGCCGGGCAAGGAAAGCCTTGAAGACATTCAAGCGAAGGCGGAAAGCAAGCTGACGGCTTTGCAAAATACGTACGAACCTCAATTTCAAGCGATGATTGCCAATTACAAAAAAGCAGCGACGGATCAGGCGCGGAATTCGATTATTGCGCAAGGAGAAGCGAAGCTGGATGAATGCGATAAGAAGTTCCGGAAAATTTTGGACGATACGGCAAAAGAACTGCGAGCAAACGGCTATGATGCCTATGTAGACGGCATTATTAGCGGTTATCAGGCGCAATATGACGCGATGCTGGACGAAGGTTTTGCTGAGCTTATGGGCTAGCTGAGCAGCGGGTCAGCTTTCGCACTGCTCCACATGCAGTATTCGGCGGGCGGCAGGCCTAAGCTTCAACAAGCTTGTTTGGGCCTGTCCTTTTGCCCGCCTTAACTATTTAAACATTTTTTTGCGCCGCTGCTCGCCAATTTTATACCATAATGCGCCGTGTTCATCCCGGAATATGCGGATCTTTATAACTGCCAGCGGCGTCCAAATTTCTTTAAACATCAAATAACCGGCCAAACGAATCACCTTACCTTGTTAATTTCAATTCACTCTATTTTATCAGACCAAAGTCACAGATTTTGTCGAAATTAGGACTTTATTCATATTTATTTTGTTAACGCTTTTTATACCTCTCTGTAAGCGAATTCACCGATTCTACAATGATTTATCAGAAAATTATGAATAAATAGAAAATACTTTTGTGGAGCCCAAGCGGATATGTTATACTAAGTTCATGTAAAGGAGGAATGCCAAATGAAGTTAAACATTCGAGGTCAGCATTTACAGGTGACAGAGGCATTGCGAGATTACGTGGAGAAGAAGCTCAGCCGGCTGGAGAAGTATTTTGAATACGCCGATTCCGTCGAGACTGTAGCTACCTTATCCGTTACGAAAGGAAAACATGCGATTGAGGTAGCGATTCCGCTGCCGGGATTTATGTTAAGGGCAGAAGAAAAAAGCGGCGATATGTACGCATCCATCGACATGGTCGTTGATAAACTGGAGCGTCAAATCCGCAAACATAAAACGAAAGTGAACCATAAGCTGCGTTTTCAAGGCAGCGTGAAGACGCTGCTGAGAGAAGAGGGAGGCGCTGTCCGGGTACTGGACGAAGAAGAGGATTTCGAAGTGGTGCGTACGAAGCGCCATGCGCTGAAGCCTATGGATATTGACGAAGCCATATTGCAAATGAATTTGATAGGCCACAGCTTTTTCGTCTTTTCCAATATTGAGACCAAGCAGGTGAACGTGGTTTACCATCGCCATGACGGCAAATACGGGCTGATTGAACAAGGCTGACCAGCGCCTCTTAAACCAGCGTATAATTAATAGGAAGCGATAAAAAATACATGTGAATAAGAAGCCCCTTCTTTCAGTAAAGAAGGGGCTTCTTGAGTGAACAAGGTGGCGATTGATGGAAATGCTCGCTCACTCGTTGCGACGATGCTTGCAAACTGTTACAATTTAAGGCAAACAGGCGATTCACGAAAGGGGAAGACCATGCTCGGATTAGTAAAGAAAATATTCGGTGACGCCAATGAACGCGAAATTAAGCGGCTCATGCGCACGGTCGAAGAAATAAATGGGCTGGAGCCTCAAATCTCGGCTTTATCGGACGAACAGCTTCGCGGCAAGACAGAGGAGTTCAAATCTCGGCTTGAAAAAGGCGCGGACATCGACGAGCTCCTGCCGGAAGCATTTGCGGTTGTCCGTGAAGCCTCCAAGCGCGTGCTTGGCAAACGTCATTACGACGTTCAGCTGATCGGCGGTATGGTACTGCATGAAGGCAAAATCCCGGAAATGAAAACCGGTGAAGGTAAAACGCTCGTTGCAACGTTGGGCGTTTATTTGAATGCTTTGCTGGGCAAAGGCGTCCATGTCGTTACGGTCAATGATTACCTGGCGATGCGCGACAGCGCGGAAATGGGCAAAATCTATGAATTCCTGGGCATGACGGTAGGCTGCAACCTGCACGGCTTGTCCCATGAAGAGAAGCAAGCCGCTTACGCTTGCGATATTACTTACGGCACCAACAACGAGTTTGGTTTTGACTACCTGCGCGACAACATGGTGCTTTACAAAGAACAAATGGTACAACGCCCTCTTTATTATGCGATTATCGACGAAGTTGACTCCATTCTGATCGACGAAGCCCGTACCCCGCTTATTATTTCGGGACAAGCTGCAAAATCGACGGAAATTTATCATTCGGCGGATCGTTTTGTCAGCCGTCTGAAAGAAGAGGAAGATTACGTCATCGACGTGAAGCTCCGCAACGTCAACCTGACGGAAGCGGGCGTAGAGAAAGCGGAACGTGCTTTCCAGATCGACAACTTGTACGACCACGATAATGTGCTTCTGAACCATCATATCCAGCAGGCGCTGAAAGCCCGCGCGATTATGAAACGCGACGTTGATTACGTCGTGCAGGAAGGCGAAGTCATTATTGTCGACGAATTTACCGGCCGCCTTATGGCCGGACGCCGCTACAGCGACGGTCTCCATCAGGCGATCGAAGCGAAAGAGCAGCTGAAGGTGCAGAACGAAAGCATGACGCTGGCAACGATTACGTTCCAGAACTACTTCCGGATGTACCGCAAGCTGGCCGGCATGACCGGTACGGCGAAGACCGAGGAAGAAGAGTTCAAGCGCATTTACGGGCTTGAGGTTGTGCAAGTGCCAACGAACCGTCCGAACATTCGTAAAGATATGCCGGATGTTGTCTATAAAACCGAAAGCGGCAAGTTTAAAGCGGTTGTCGAGGAAATCGTTAAACGCCACAAAAACAACCAGCCGGTGCTTGTCGGTACGGTCTCCATCGAAAATTCCGAGAAGCTGTCCGACATGCTGAAACGCCAAGGTGTTACGCATAAAGTGTTGAATGCGAAGTTCCATGCGGAAGAAGCAGAAATCATTTCGCATGCCGGCCAGGCCGGAGCGGTTACGATCGCGACGAATATGGCAGGCCGCGGTACCGATATTTTGCTGGGCGAAGGCGTAGCAGAACTGGGTGGTTTGCATATTATCGGTACGGAGCGCCATGAAAGCCGCCGGATTGATAACCAGCTTCGCGGTCGTGCCGGCCGTCAGGGCGACCCGGGTTCGACGCAATTTTACCTGTCGCTGCAGGACGAGCTGATGCGCCGTTTCGGTGCGGACAACATTATGAATATGATGGACCGCCTTGGGCTCGATGAAGATCAGCCGATCGAAAGCCGCATGATTACGCGTGCGATTGAATCCGCGCAGAAACGGGTGGAAGGCAGCAACTTTGATACGCGGAAAGTGGTCCTGCAATATGACGACGTGATGAACCAGCAGCGCGAAGTTATTTATAAGCAGCGCCGTGAAGTGCTTGAATCGGAGAACATTCGCGAGATCGTGGCGACTATGATCAAACCTACGGTCGAACGAGTTGTCGAAGCGCACTGCTCGACGGATATTCCGGAAGAATGGGATCTGGATGCGATTGTGGAATATGTCCACGCGACGCTGCTTCCGGAAGACGCCATTACGAAGGATCAGCTCTGGGGCAAGGAAAAAGACGAGATGGTCGAATTCATCTACGGCAAGGTCGAGGAAGTATATGACAGCCGCGAGCAAGAGCTTGGCGCCGAAACGATGCGCGAGTTCGAGAAGGTCGTTGTGCTTCGCGCCGTCGACAGCAAGTGGATGGACCATATCGATGCGATGGATCAGCTTCGCCAAGGCATTCATTTGAGAGCTTACGGCGGTACCGATCCGCTTCGTGAATACCAATTCGAAGGCTTCGAAATGTTCAAGGAAATGATTGAACATATTCAAGAGGAAGTCTCGAAATATATTATGAAAGCCCGCGTGCAGAACAACCTGGAGCGCCAAGAGGTGGCGAAAGGCCAAACGACAAGCGGCGGCAGCAGCGAAAGCCAGGAGAAGCGTCCGATCAAGCGTGATGCCCGCGTAGGACGCAACGATCTGTGCCCTTGCGGCAGCGGCAAGAAATACAAGCTGTGCCACGGCAAGGAATAACAGCTGGGCTGTTAACGGCATAAAGTAAAACACGGCGTCGGAGCAGCTGCAGCGCGGCGGCTCCGGCGCCGTCCCATGTTTATTTAAGTGAATGGAAAGAAAGCATAAGATTGAGGTGAAGTTACGCTATGATAGATATTTCGGTCAAACAGGATTTGCGCGAAATGGCGAAGCGTCTCCAAGAACTCAGGGGGTCTCTTTGACTTAGATCTGAAGCGGGAAATGATCGCCAACTTCGAAGAGAAAATGAGCGCTCCGGATTTTTGGGACGACAATGAGCGGGCACAAGGCGTAATCAGCGAATTGAACGCCATCAAATCGGTAGCGGAGCAATACGAACGGTTTAATCGCGACCATGAGGATCTGGAAACGATGCTCGAGCTTGCGGAGGAAGAAGAGGATGAAGCGCTGGATGAAGAACTGACGCAAGGCGTTGCCAAGCTGGTCGCCGAAATCAGCTCCTTCGAGCTGCAGCTGCTGCTGAATCAGCCATACGATAAGCTGAACGCCATTCTGGAGCTGCATCCGGGCGCCGGCGGTACGGAGTCGCAGGACTGGGGCCAGATGCTGTACCGGATGTACACGCGCTGGGCGGAGAAACGCGGCTTCAAAGTTGAAGTGCTGGATTATCTGCCGGGCGATGAAGCAGGGATCAAAAGCGTCACGATCATGGTTCGCGGCTTTAACGCTTACGGCTACCTGAAAGCGGAGAAAGGCGTCCACCGCCTCGTCCGTATTTCGCCGTTTGACGCTTCGGGTCGCCGTCATACGTCGTTTGTTTCCTGCGACGTGGTGCCGGAGATTAACGAAGATGTCGATATCGTTATCCGTCCGGAAGATTTGCGGGTCGATACGTACCGTTCGAGCGGCGCCGGCGGCCAGCATATCAATAAGACGGAATCCGCTATCCGGATTACGCATATCCCTTCCGGCATTGTAGTCGCGTGCCAGACGGAACGCTCGCAAATCCAGAACCGCGACAGAGCGATGACGATGCTCCGCTCCAAGCTGTATGAGCGCAAGCTCGAGGAGCAGCGCAAAGAGCTGGCGGAAATTCGCGGCGAGCAGTCGGACATCGCATGGGGCAGCCAAATCCGGTCCTATGTATTCCACCCGTACAGCATGGTCAAGGACCATCGCACCGGAGTGGAAACCGGCAACGTTGGAGCTGTCATGGACGGCGACCTGGATGCCTTTATCGACGGATACTTGCGCAGCCAGATCCGCCACGAATAGCAGCAGGCTTAGTCCTCCCTGCCAAGGATGCAACATAGCCTCTTTCCTCCTTCAACCGGGAGGGAAGAGGCTATTTTTATGCGCAGAACGTGTGCTGCTGGAGCATTTTACATAATTGTATTATTATAAATCCGCATGTATAATAATACGGAGAGTTTTTATTTTCCATGAACGGCTGATATCATATAAAATAAATGAGTGCGTGACAAGTTCTCATAGGGAGAGAATGCAAATGAGCGAAAAAATAAAAGCGGCCATCGTAGGCTCGACCGGCTACGGCGGCGTAGAGCTGTACCGTCTGCTGGCTTCGCATCCTTACGTGGAAGTGACGTCCGTCACCTCCTCGTCGAGCCCGGGCTCCTTGTTTTCCGAAGGTTACCCGCATTTAACGGATATTCATCAGGAACCGCTTGATGAAGTGAATCCGGAGTTATTGAAATCGAAAGCGGATGTTGTGTTTCTGGCGACGCCGGCGGGCGTAGCGACAAAGCTGGCTCCGCAGCTGCTGGAAACAGGCCTGAAGGTTATCGATTTGTCCGGAGACTTTCGCCTGAAATCCCCTGCTTTATACGAGCAGTGGTACAAGAAACAGCCGGCAGACGAAGCGTATTTGGAGCAGGCGGTGTTTGGCCTGGCGGAAGTTTATGGCGAGCAGGTGAAAGGCGCTTCGTTTATTTCCAATCCCGGATGTTACGTGACAGCGACGACGCTTGGCCTTGTGCCGGCGCTGGAAGCGGGCTGGATTAAGCCGGACACGATTATTGTAGACGCCAAATCGGGCGTATCCGGTGCAGGACGCGGCGTCAGCCTAGGCAATCATTATTCCGAAGTGAATGAAAATTTGAAAGCATATAAGCTGAACAAGCATCAGCATATTCCGGAAATCGAAATGGTGCTGTCGGATGCGGCAGGCGAGCCGGTTGTCATCACCTTCTCGACCCATCTGACGCCGATGACACGCGGCATTATGGCGACGATATATGCGAAGGTGGATGGCAGCCGCAGCGCGGCTGATTTTATCGACCTTTACCGCAGCTACTATGAAGGCCGCCGCTTCGTTCGCGTGCGCGGGGAAGGCATTCTGCCGTCCACGAAGGAAGTATGGGGCTCCAACTACTGCGATATCGGCTTTGCTTTTGACGAAAGAACAGGACGCATCACCATCGTGTCGGTTATCGACAACCTGGTGAAAGGCGCCGCCGGCCAGGCGATCCAGAACCTGAATCTGATGATGGGCTGGGATGAATCGCTAGGCTTGCAGTTTGTTCCGGTATATCCGTAAACGTAAAAGATCTTTTGCAGCAGCACACGTAAATGGAGAAGGAGACTTGTTCAGACATGGGAACAAATCAACATGCGTTCAAGGTCGTAGCCGACGGCTCGATCACTACGCCTAAAGGATATAAAGCCGGAGGCCTGCACTGCGGCCTGAAAAAAACGGACCGCCATGACCTTGGCGCCATCGTCAGCGAAGTGCCGGCGGTAGCGGCCGGCGTCTATACGCTGAATGCGTTCCAGGCGGCGCCTATCCGCGTTACGCGCGACAGCATTGAATCGGACGGCCTGCTCAGCGCCGTTATCGTCAACAGCGGCAATGCCAACGCGGTAACGGGCAAGCAAGGGGAAGCGGACGCTTACGAAATGCGCAGCCTGTTTGCGGAAAAAATCGGCGTGCCTGCCGCTCATGTGGCGGTAGCATCAACGGGCGTCATCGGCGAGCTGCTCAAAATGGACAAAGTGCGCGACGGCATCAGCCGCCTTCCGGAGAAGCTCGACGCTTCCGAAGCAGGCGCGGACGGCTTTTGCCAGGCGATTTTGACAACTGACCTGGTCAAAAAATCGGTATGCGTGGCAGTCGAAGTGAAAGGCCAAACCGTCCATATCGCCGGCGCCTCCAAAGGTTCGGGCATGATTCATCCGAACATGGCGACGATGCTTGGCTTTATGACGACGGATGCGAACATTGGCGCGGACGCGCTGCAGCAGCTTTTGCGCCGTGCGACGGATTTGACCTTTAATATGATTACGGTAGACGGCGATACAAGTACAAACGATATGCTGGTCGCGATGGCGAACGGCCTTGCCGGCAACGAGCAGCTGTCACCGGCGCATCCGGACTGGGCAGCGTTTGAAGCGGCTTTTGTGTATGTGTGCGAAGTGCTGGCCAAAGCGATTGCGCGTGACGGCGAAGGAGCGACAAAGCTCGTCGAGGTGCAAATCCGCGGAGCGGAATCGGATGAAGCGGCACGCGCGATTGCGAAGACGGTCATCGGCTCGTCGCTCGTGAAATCGGCGATGTTCGGCGCGGACGCGAACTGGGGCCGCATCATTGCGGCGGTAGGCCGCTCGGGACAGCAGGTCAACGTGGACACGGTAGACGTGCGCATCGGCGACATCGTAACGCTGGAGCAGTCGCGTCCGGTTGCTTTTGACGAGGAAGCGGCTCTTGCTTATTTGAAAGGCGACACCGTTGTCGTCATCGTGGATCTGCATATGGGGGGCAGCTCGGCAACGGCTTGGGGCTGCGATCTGACCTATGACTATGTGCGAATTAACGCGGCTTACCGAACGTAAGAAGGGCTGCTGCGGCTAGAAGGGACAGGGGCAACAATGAACAAGCGGTTTGTAATGAAATGCGGCGGAAGCACGCTTGCTGCGCTGCCGGATGCTTTTTTCGAGGATTTGCGCAAGCTCCAGCAGTCCGGCGTCCATCCGGTAATTGTGCATGGCGGCGGTCCGGCGATTAATGAAACGCTCGCGAAGCTGGGCATTGAGTCGTCTTTTGTAAACGGGCTGCGCGTGACGACTGCGGAAGTGCTTGGCGTCGTAGAAATGGTGCTCGGCGGGCGTATCAATAAAGAGATTGTGCGAAAAATTCAAACGAGCGGCGCGGAAGCGCTAGGCCTCTCCGGCATTGACGGACGGCTTATGGAAGCGAAGCCGGTAGCGAACAGCGATGAAATCGGATTTGTAGGCGACGTTACGCATGTGAACGCATCGGTCATCGAAGGCATTATGCAGATGAACTACATACCGGTTATCGCGCCGATCGGCATCGACCGGGAAGGACAAACGTACAACATTAACGCCGATACGGCAGCCGGAGCGGTCGCTTCCCACCTTGGCGTGGAGCAAATGATTGTGGTGACGGATGTGCCGGGCATTATGAAGACAGTGGATGGCGAGAAACAGGTGCTGCCGGTTGTGACGGTGGCGGAAATCGAAGCGATGATCGAAAGCGGCGAGATTTACGGCGGCATGATCCCGAAGGTTCGCGCAGCGATTCAATGCATCCAGGGCCAAGTACGCGAGGTCGTTATCGTCAGCGGCGAGCAGCCGGCTGTATTAAGCCGGGCAGTGCTGGAAGGCGGCGTAGGCACGCGGGTCGTGCTGGAATAGAAAACGGACGGTACTGGAAGACGCCGTCGGTACGCGTATCGTGCTGGGCTGGAAGGCGAACGTTGCTGGAAAGCGCCGCCGGCACGCGAGTCGTGCTGGGGTAGAGCGTAAGTAAACGGAGAGCAAAGGTGGTATAAACGATGAGCGAGACAAAGCAAGCGGCCGTTGCAGCCGCAGGTGCGGCTGAGGCTGTGGACAACAGCCATTCGCTGCTGCCGACGTACGGCAGATATCCGATTTCCCTGGTCAAAGGGGAAGGCAGCTACCTATGGGATGACAAAGGCAATCAATATCTTGATTTTATGAGCGGCATTGCGGTTACCAATCTGGGCCATGCGCATCCTAAAGTAAAAGCAGCGCTGGTGGAGCAGCTGGATCAGCTGTGGCATGTATCGAACCTGTTCCGCATTCCGAACCAGGAGGACGCGGCAGCGCTGCTGACCGCCAACAGCTTCGGCGATGCCGTATTTTTCTGCAACTCGGGTGCGGAGGCGAATGAAGCAGCCATCAAGCTGGCCCGCCGTTATCAGCAAAAGGTTGCCGGCAACGGCCGGTATGAAATTATAACATTTGATCATTCGTTCCATGGACGCACGCTCGCTACGCTGACGGCAACAGGCCAAGAGAAAGTAAAAGAAGGCTTTGCGCCTTTGCCGGAAGGGTTCAAATACATTCCGTTTAATGATTTTGCAGCGCTGGAGGAAGCCGTTTCGGACAAAACGGCAGCGATCATGCTGGAGATGATCCAGGCGGAGGGCGGCATTCATGCGGCCGATGAAGCTTATGTGAAAGCGGTGCGCGAGCTGTGCGACAAGCAGGGTATCTTGCTTATCGTGGACGAAGTGCAGACGGGCATCGGCCGTACGGGCAAGCTGTTTGCTTACGAGCATTACGGCATTGAGCCGGATATTATCTCGCTCGCCAAAGGCCTCGGAAGCGGCTTCCCGGTTGGCGCCATCGTCGCCAAGGAGAAGCTGCGTGAAGCGTTTGGCCCGGGCAGCCATGGCTCAACCTTTGGCGGCACGCCCATTGCGACGGCTGTCGTGAAGGCGACGCTCGAAACGATCGTAGGCGAGCGCCTGCCGGAGCGCGCAGCGCAAATGGGCGACTATTTGCAGGAGCGTCTGAAGCAGGAGCTGGGCGCTAACGCAGCCGTCAAAGACGTCCGCGGCAAAGGGCTGATCGTTGGCATCGAATGCGACGGCCCGGTTGCGGACCGTTTGGTAGCGGCGCAAAAGCTGGGGCTGCTGGCGATTTCGGCAGGTCCTAACGTTATTCGTCTGCTGCCGAATCTACTTGTGACGAAAGAGGAAATAGATCAAGCGGTTGCTGTTCTGAAGCAAGTTACGGCGGACTAATACCGCTTACGCATAAGGATAAAGGAGGCAGGCATTCATGCAGGATACGGTGAAAGAAGAGCTTGCATTTAATTTGAAAGGCCGCGATTTTCTAATGCTGGGCGACTATACGCCCGCTGAAATCCGGTATTTGATCGACCTGGCGATTGAGCTGAAAAAAAAGCAAAAAGCCGGTGAAGTGTACCATCCGCTGAAAGGCAAAACACTGGGCATGATTTTTGAAAAATCGTCGACCCGCACGCGCGTATCGTTTGAAGTGGGCATGTACCAGCTGGGCGGCCAAGGGTTGTTCCTGAGCAGCAACGACCTGCAGATCGGCCGCGGCGAGCCAATCGCCGATACGGCGCAGGTGCTGTCGCGTTACCTCGACGGTATTATGATCCGCACGTATGCGCACCGTACCGTTGTGGAACTGGCTCGCGCGGCGACCGTTCCGGTCATTAACGGCCTGACGGATTTGTCCCACCCATGCCAGGTGCTGGCCGACTATCAGACTGTGCTGGAGCATAAAGGCCGTCTGGAAGGCCTCAAAATCGCATACATCGGCGACGGCAACAACATGGTTCACTCGCTCATGATGGGCGCAGCCAAGCTGGGCATGAACATCTCGGTCGCTACGCCGGAAGGCTACGAGCCGGATGCGGATCAAATCCGCAACTCGCAGGACGTTGCGTCACAGCAAGGCTCCAGCGTTATCGTCACGCGTGATCCGAAGGAAGCGATTGCCGATGCGGATATCGTGTACACGGACGTATGGGCGAGCATGGGCTTTGAAGCGGAGCAGAAGGAGCGCGAGATCGCTTTCGCAGCTTATCAGGTGAACGAAGAGCTGACCAAGTATGCGAAAAATGACTACCTGTTTATGCACTGCCTGCCGGCGCACCGCGGCGAGGAAGTAAGCGAAGCGGTCATCGACGGCAAGCATTCGATTATTTTCGACGAGGCCGAAAACCGCCTGCATGCGCAAAAGGCGATTATGGCTGCGATTATGTAATAGGATTGCGGCAGCGGCGGGCGGCCCTTCAAGGGCCGTTATTCCGCAGCAGCGCTGCTGCATGACCATCATATTTTGATGATAACAAGGGAGCGGAAAAACAATGGCTAAAGAAAAAATCGTACTCGCCTACTCCGGCGGACTGGATACATCCGTTATTTTGAAATGGCTGAAAGAAACGTATGACGCGGAAATTATCGCTTTTACAGCGGATATCGGCCAAAAGGATGAGCTGGACGGCCTAGAGGCCAAAGCGCTCGCAACCGGCGCATCGAAAGTATACATCGACGACCTGCGCGATGAGTTCGCAAAAGATTTTATTTACCCGATGTTCCAATCCGGCGCCTTGTATGAAGGCCAATACTTGCTCGGCACGTCGATTGCACGTCCGCTGATTGCCAAACGCATGGTCGACATCGCCCGCGCGGAAGGCGCTACGGCAATCGCGCATGGCGCGACAGGCAAAGGCAATGACCAAATCCGCTTTGAGCTGACGGCTGCAGCGCTTGCACCGGACATCAAAGTAATCGCGCCATGGCGCAGCGAAGAATTCCGCAACCAGTTCCCGGGCCGCGCGGAAATGATCGCGTATGCGGAGAAGCACAACATTCCGGTTCAAGCTTCGGCTGCCAAGCCGTATTCGATGGACCGCAACCTGCTGCATATCAGCTTTGAAAGCGGCATGCTGGAGGACCCTTGGTTTGACGCCAGCGCCGAAGAAAACAAAGGCATGTACGTGCTTAGCGTATCGCCTGAGGACGCTCCGGACCAAGCGGAATATATCGAACTGACGTTTGAGCAGGGCAACTGTACCGCGATTAACGGCGAACGCCTCAGCCCGCTGGGCGTCATGGAGAAGCTGAACGAGCTGGGCGGCAAGCACGGCATCGGACGCGTCGATATGGTGGAAAACCGCTTCGTTGGCATGAAAAGCCGCGGCGTGTACGAAACACCGGGCGGCACCATTCTGTTCACCGCTCACCGCAAAATGGAATCGATCACGATGGACCGCGAAGTGATGCATCTTCGTGACGGTCTGATCTCCAAATACAGCCAGCTCGTGTACAACGGCTTCTGGTTTGCGCCCGAACGCCTTGCGCTGCAGGCGCTCGTGCAAGAGTCGCAAAAGAACGTAACGGGCGTTGTGCGCCTGAAGCTGTACAAAGGCAACGTCATTGGCGCAGGCGTGAAAAGCCCTGTCAGCCTGTACAACCCGAACATTGCGACGATGGAAGCAGATCCAACGCAGGCTTACGACCAAGGCGACGCAACCGGCTTTATCCGCCTGAATGCGCTGCGTCTGAAAGTATCGTCGGCCGTACAAAGCGAATAGAAACAACACCCGGCTTATATCAGGGCCAGGTTCCATAGAAAATAACCCGGGCGATCCCGCGGCAGGCTGTCATGGCGTGCGGCGGGGTCTTTTCGGAAGGGGAGTGTACTAACCAGTGAGCAAATTGTGGGGCGGACGTTTTACGAAAAAAACCGATCAATTGGTAGAGGAATATACGGCATCCATTCTGTTCGACAAAGAACTGGCCGAAGAGGATATCCAAGGCAGCCTGGCGCATGTGACGATGCTGGGCAAGCAGGGCATTTTGCCGGCAGCGGACGTAGAGCAGATCAAGGACGGGCTGCATCGCACGCTGCAAAAAATTAAACGCGGCGAAATCGAGTTTTCGGTATCCGATGAAGACATTCATATGAACATCGAAAAAGCGCTGATCGACGATGTGGGTCCGGTAGGCGGCAAGCTGCATACGGGCCGCAGCCGGAACGATCAGGTGGCTACGGATATGCACTTGTACCTGCGCAAACGTGTCGTGGAGTTCGTAGACTTGCTGCAAAAGCTGCAATCGGCGCTTGTGGAGCAGGCAAAAGCGAATTTTGATACGATTTTGCCGGGTTACACGCATTTGCAGCGGGCGCAGCCGATTTTGTTCGCGCATCATCTGCTTGCGTATGTGTCGATGTTCGGACGCGACATCGAGCGGCTGCAGGACAGCTACAAGCGCATTAACATGCTTCCGCTCGGCGCAGGCGCGCTGGCGGGCACAACGTTCCCGATCGACCGCCATTACGTAGCGAGCCAGCTGAAGTTTGGCGGCGTATACGAGAACAGCCTGGATGCGGTAAGCGACCGCGACTTCATCCTGGAGTTTCTGGCGGACGCTTCGATCATTATGATGCACTTGTCGCGCCTGAGCGAAGAGTTTGTTATGTGGTCGAGCAATGAATTTAACTTTATTGAGCTGGACGACGCGTTCTGCACGGGCAGCAGCATTATGCCGCAAAAGAAAAATCCGGACGTTCCTGAGCTTGTCCGCGGCAAAACCGGCCGTGTATACGGCAACCTTATGGGCCTCCTGACGGTGCTCAAGTCGCTGCCGCTGGCTTACAACAAGGACATGCAGGAAGACAAGGAAGGCATGTTCGACACGGTTCGTACGATGCAGGGCGCGCTTCAGCTGTTTGCACCGATGGTCGCTACGATGAAGGTGAAGAAGGACAATATGCGCAAAGCGGTCAACCAGGACTTCTCGAACGCAACCGATATCGCCGACTTCCTCGTGGGCAAAGGCTTGCCTTTCCGCCAGGCGCATGAAGTCATCGGCAAAACGGTATTGTACTGCATCGAGAAGGGCAAATATTTGCTGGACCTGACGCTGGACGAATTCAAGCAGTTCTCGCCGCTGTTCGACGATCGGATTTACACGGTGCTCCAGCCGGAAAACGTCGTGAATGCCCGCAACGTATACGGCGGCACCGCGAAGGAGCAGGTACAGGCCGCAGCGGCACGCGCGGAGGAAGTTCTTGCTTCAACCGCGGCATGGGTGGCGGAATACGCCGAGCTTAGCCGTTAATTTATGTTTATAGCTTGAACAATCAAAAATGCGCGTACATCAGATGCGCTGGGGAATCTTTTTATGCCATTAAAGAGTTCCCCGGCCAAGCACTCCGATTCATCCTCGGAGATTGCCTGATGAACGCGCATTTTTTTAACGCTGCCCTTGAAGCCTTTTGATATACTGTAGTGTAGATCACTTACAATTACCCGGCATAAAGGAGTTTCGTATGAAATTAGCTTATCTGATATTGGCTCATCATAAAATGGAGCTTCTGGATCGATTAATGCACGCCATTTATAGTCCGGATCATAGCTACATGATTCATGTAGACGCCAAAGCGGATGCCGATCTGCACCGTTATGCGGATGAATTAGCTGCTGCAAATCCCAATATAAAAATATTGCCTTCCAGAAGCGCGACATGGGCGTGCTGGTCGTTGGTGCAGGTTGAGCTGGACGGTATAAAGGAACTGCTGCACGAACAATGGGACTTTTACATATTGTTAAGCGGACAGGACTTCCCCGCGGCAAGCCAGGAAGCGATTTGCCGGACGTTAGCCCCTTATCCCGGCAAAAACTTTATGCGGATTGGAACTATGCCGCCGGAAGAAGAGGAGCTGAGGCTTAACCACTATTACGTGGAAGACTGCGGCGAGATGAAAACGATGGGGCCGCGCAATTCGTTTGGCAGCTATTTTGTGGAAGGCTTCAAGCCGTATATGGGCAGCCAGTGGAAAATATTGCACCGTTCTTTTTGCGAGTTTGCCGTATCCAGCCCGTTATCGTTTGATATGCAGGATTACTTCCGCTATGCGCTGGTGCCGGATGAGTTGTTTTTCCATACGCTGCTGATGAACAGTACGTATAAAGACAGCCTGATCAATAATCATCTCCGTTATTATGAAATGGATGAATTCCACACCAGCTTCAGGCGTGCGAAGACGCTGGCGATGGAGCAGATCAAGGACATAGACTTTCATAATCCGGCACGTCCTGTATTGTTTGTGCGCAAGGTGGATGATGAACGCGAGCCTGAAGTGATATCTTTCCTGGAAAAAAGGCTGGCGCCGGGAGCGGATGCGGTGCAGCCATAAAAAAAGAAGCCGGATGAACGGCTTCTTTATATGTGTAACTCCCCCGGCCGTGCTGAATCGGACGGGAAATCGGGTCTGCCGCGCATGCAGAAGTTGGTGCAGGGCTTTCCGCAGGTGCGGCATGCTTATGCCGGCTCAGCAGCTCAGCCAATGCCGTCCTCGAGAAGCGGCTCGCCGCTGTCTTTTGGAGCGGCTGGCGTTATGCTGCCGCTGGCGGAGCCGACGTTAACGATGGTCGGCTGCGCTTTGTACGTGTCGCGGGACACCTTCTCGCGCGATACGGTTTTGCCGTCCTGCACAAGCGTGCGGTACGTTTCCACGATATAGCCGGTTTTACCCTGCTGCACCGTTTGCTTCACGCCGGCAGGCAGCTTGGTTGTACCGACCTGCTGTACAGGAGGGGCAATCGTCTGGACGGTCACCGATTCGATGTCATAACGGATGTTGTCCGGCATCGTGCCAAACAGCTTGACGGTCAGCTTGCGGTCTTTGACCTCGGTACGGATAATCAATTTTTTGCCGGTATTGTTTTTAAACCGGAAATCAATGGCGCCGCTTGCGAAGGTCGCATCCTGTCCAAGCGGCAAATAGGAGACGGGCAGCGAATGATTGCGCCGCTCGACGATTTCGAGACCGCTGCGCAGCACCGCGTTGTACAGCGTGCTGGACACTTGGCAGATGCCGCCGCCGATGCCGGGAACCAGCTTGCCGTTCAGAATAACCGGCGCTTCCTTGTAGCCGTATTGCTCTTCCGTCTTTTTGACGACCTGCGCGTAATCAAAAACCTCGTCCGGCCCAAGCTCCCAGCCATCGAGCGCCTCGGCGGTTGAAGTAACGTTGTAGGCGCGTCCTGAAGCGCTGGTGCTGAAGTCGGTTGTAAACTCGATGATTTTGCGGTCGATGCCTTCGGCTTTGAGAGCGTCCAGCGTAACCTTCGGATGAACCGCGCTGATCGGCAGCTCTACTTTGATTGCCTGGTCGGCTGAAGACGGCTGTGCGCCGGCACCGGACAATAGCCAAGGTTCGACTTTCGTGGACAGCTGCTCAATATTAAGCCGGTATGCGTCCGTATGCGGCGTATAAATCACCTTGTCATCGTCCGTAATCGTACGGGTGGCGTCTTTAGCCTCGTTTTGCTCCACCCAGCCCCATTCTTTCTTCACCGCTGTTTCGAACACATCTTTATCCCAGCTTTGCTCAAACGGATAGTCCTTCTGAAAATGATACCGGTACTTTGCTCTGTCCCATATCGAGCCTTCCTCCAGCTGCAGCAGCGCTGCGCGCGCTTTGGAATAATCGGCCTTGTACCCGATTTGCTCCGCTGTCCACTGCTTGGCGCTTTCCTCCGTCACATTCGCCTGCACCGTAACCGTCCGCTGCTTCATCGTTTGTTCGTATTGGTCAAGCAAATGAACCGCTTCGTCGATATCCATTCCTGACAATGATATGCCGCCCGCCTTTACCCCTTCCGGTACCGTATTTTGCTGGGCGTAATACCAGATGACTCCCCATCCCGCCGCTGCAATGAGCAGCAGGGACAGAACTACAATCAATCCGATGTGAAGCCGCTTCACCTGCACTCCCGCCTTTCTTCCCAGTCTAAAGCTGCAATTTCTGATATATATGCAGGAAGGACGGCTTTCTTGTAAATTGTTTTTGCGAATGACCGGCTGCAGCGCTGACTTAACCTCCGGCTATAGGTGCAGTCGGTACTTCCGGCTGCAGCACAAATGGAACATCCGGAATATCGCAGGCGGACGGGCTGATGGCGGGCTTTTGTCGAAAAATATAACGCACATCCGGCATAAAAGGTGACATTCTGTTTCATTAGAAATGTGAAAAAAGAGGAAAAACAGCAACTTGTGGAGGATTTCGTGCACCCCTGTCGAAATAGTAAAGCTGACACTTAACAGGATGTGATAATGTGATTGAAATGCAAGACGTATGGAAGACCTACAAGGATGGCACCGATGCACTGCGCGGCGTGTCAGTTCGAATAGATCGCAATGAATTTGTGTACGTCGTCGGCCCGTCCGGCGCGGGCAAGTCGACCTTTATGAAACTGATCTACCGCGAAGAGGTGCCGACGAAAGGTCAAATCTCCGTTAACGGCTTTAACATCGGCAAGCTGAAGCCGCGCAAAATTCCCTATGTTCGGCGCAATATCGGCGTTATTTTTCAAGACTTCCGGCTGCTTCCCAAACTGACCATTTATGAAAATGTCGCTTTTGCGATGGAAGTAATTGAAGCTCCGCCGCGTATCGTCAAAAAACGGACGCTGGAGGTGCTCGATCTGGTCGGGCTGAAGCATAAGCAAAACAATTACCCGACGCAGCTATCGGGCGGCGAACAGCAGCGGGTTGCGATTGCAAGGGCGATCGTCAACAATCCGGCTGTGCTGGTGGCGGACGAGCCTACCGGCAATCTCGATCCGGAGACGTCGATGGGCATTATGAACCTGCTCGAGGAAATTAACTTCCGGGGCTCCACCATTGTAATGGCAACCCACAACAAAGATATCGTGAACACGATGCGCAAGCGCGTCATCGCCATTGAAGGCGGCCAAATCGTTCGCGATCAGCTAAGAGGGGAGTACGGTTATGAAATCTAGAACAGTGCTCCGCCATCTGAGAGACGGCTTCAAGAATATTATCCGGAACGGCTGGATGTCCTTCGCTTCGATGGCTTCCATTATGATTTCATTGTTTATTTTGGGCGTGTTCCTGCTGCTTGCTTTGAACGTCAACAATCTGGCGGACCAAATCGAAAACCAGGTGCAGATCCGCGTCTATCTGGATGTGAACGTCGATGAAGCGCAGCGCGCGCAAATCGAGCAGACGATCCGCAACATACCGGAGGTCAGCAAAGTTACATACGTGACCAAAGAAGAAGGGCTGCAGCAGCTGCGCGACAGCATGGGCGAAGACAGCAAAGATTTGTTCGACGGTTATGACAACGAGAACAATCCGCTGATGGATTCGTTTACGGTCGAAGTGTTTGACCCGCATACCATTGAGTCGGCAGCACAGCAAATAAGCGCGATTAATAGCAGCAGCGGCGACTCAAAGCCGATCATGAGCGTTAAGTACGGCAAAGGAACAGTCGAAACGCTGTTCAAAATTACGAATATTGTGCGGAACGTAGGCCTTGTGCTGGTGCTGGGGCTTGTAGTAACGGCGATGTTCCTCATTTCCAACACGATCAAAATGACAATCGTCGCGCGCCGGCGCGAAATCGGGATAATGAAACTCGTTGGCGCGACCAATTCCTTTATCCGCTGGCCGTTTTTTATTGAAGGCGCGCTGATCGGCATTGTTGGCTCCGGCATCACGACCATTGTGCTGCTGGTCGGCTACTCGGAGCTTGTCCGCACGACGCAGGTCGGGCTCGGCCTGATGATGATCAAGCTGGTCACCATTCAGGAATCGGGCAAGCTCGTAGCTGTGCTGCTGATTGGACTTGGCACACTGATCGGCATATGGGGCAGCACGCTTTCGGTACGTAAATATTTGAAAGTGTAGGTGACATTCCATTGAAAAAGAGATTTTGGCCCGTTGTGGCTCTTATCCTTGCAGCGTTGGTGATGCAGCCTGTCGGAAGTAATGCGGCCCAAAGCTTGAGCCAGGTGAACAAAGATCTGGCAGCAGCGAAAAAGCAAATTCAAGATGCGCAAAAAGCGGCCGATGCCGCAGCCAAAAAACAGGATCAGGTTAAAGGGCAAAAAGTCGACGCCAAACAAGCGATTATGCAAATCCAGACCGAATTGACTGCGGTGAATGATAATTTAAACGCACTTACGGATCAGATTGCAACGAAAGAAGAGGAGTACAAGCAAACCTCGGCGGAGCTTGATGAAGCCAACGAACGGGTTGCGGAGCGGGATGATTTGATCAAAAACCGGATGAGGCTGATGTACTCCAACGGTTTCGTTTCGTACCTGGATGTGCTGCTCAGCTCGACAAGCTTCTCCGATTTCCTCGACCGTTTCGACACGCTGAAGTCGATGCTGAAGCAGGATCGCGATATTTTGGAGCAGAACAAAAAAGATAAAGCGACGGTAGAGCAGAAAAAGCAACAAAAAAGCGAGCAGCTAAACGAAGTAAAAACGCTGTATACAAAGCAGGCGACTTATAAATCTCAGCTCAGCCAGAAGGAACAGCAAAAGGAAGTGCTGATCGCAAGCCTGGATGACCAGCTGGAAGAGCTTGAGGATATTACCGAAGAGCAGCAGCAGCAGCTGGTTGATTTGGCGACCAAAGTATCGAAGCTGGAATCCGAGAAGAAAAAGCTGAGCTCGGTGGCCAAGCCTTATACAGGGGGCAAGCTTGGGATGCCGATAGTCGATTACACGCGTATCAGTTCGCCGTTTGGCTACCGGACGCATCCGGTAACGGGAGAGAAAGAGAAACTGCATACCGGCATTGACTTCGCCGCGCCAAAAGGAACAGACATTTTTGCGGCGGAATCCGGCGTCGTCTTGCTGGCGCAGCCGGTGAGCGGCTACGGCAACGCTATCATCATCGATCACGGACACAATTTGTGGACGCTGTACGGCCATATCCGCGACGGCGGCACGAAAGTAAAACAAGGTGACACCGTGAAGAAAGGGCAAAAAATTGCGGAAGTCGGCATGACCGGTACGGCTACCGGCTATCATTTGCATTTTGAGGTACGGGTTAACGGCAATCCGGTCAACCCAAGCTCGTATTTGAAATAACAGGGCATACATGACTATACATCCTTGCGGCAGCCTTAGCGGGCTGCCCTTCTTATATTGCGGGGAATGCAGCAAGCGAAGCGGATGGCCGGCGCCACCCGTGCGAATAAATAATAATGGTAAGCTTGTCATATACTAGAACGGTTCGGGCAGCACGTAGAGAAGGTGGTGAAGTTGGGTGAAATTTAGCGGACGAACAGTACTTGCGTTTGTAATGGCTTCGATCATCGGCACGGCACTGGTCACTTATGGCCTGACCCATGAAATATCGCTTTCCGGCAGCTTGCATTCGTCTACGATGGCGGCAGCTCCGGACGGCGCCGGAGCGGATCGCCTAAAGCCGGAAGAGCTGGACAAAATCAACGCCGTGCTTGGGCTGATCGAAACGAAGTATTATAAAGATGTAGACCGCGATGAAATTATTGACGGCGCCGTAAAAGGCATGATGTCGGCATTGGAAGATCCGTATTCGGTTTATATGGAAAAGGATGTCGCGCAGCATTTTTCAGAGTCGGTGGAAGGGTCGTTTACCGGAATCGGCGCAGAAGTGACGATGGACAGCGGCAATGTGGTGATCGTCTCGCCCATTAAAAGCTCTCCGGCCGAGAAAGCCGGCCTGCTGGCTAAGGATATCGTATTAAGCGTCAACGGGAAGAAGCTTAGCGGCCTTGATCTGAATGAGGCGGTCAGCCTCATCCGGGGGCCAAAAGGCACCAAAGCCAAGCTGCTTATCAAAAGAACTGGCCATGCGGAGCCGCTGGAGCTGGATCTGATCCGAGACGATATTGATGTCGAGACCGTTTTTGCGAAAAAACGGGATGACGGCGTGGGGGTCATCGAAATCCGCCAGTTTTCATTAAATACGGCGGACCGGTTCGCGGAAGAGCTGGCCAAGCTGGAGCAGCAGGGCATCAGCGGACTGGTCATTGATGTGCGCAACAATCCGGGAGGGATTTTGCCGGTTGTCATCAAGGTGGCCGAGAACTTTGTACCGAAAGGCAAAACGATTGTGCAGGTCGAAGACCGCGGCGGCAACCGGGAGAAGACGTTGTCCGGCGGGCAAGACGGCAAAAGTTATCCGATTGCCGTATTAATGAACAAGGGCAGCGCCAGCGCATCGGAAATTTTGGCCGGCGCCCTCCATGAAGAAGCGGATGCGATTCTTGTAGGCGAAACGTCATACGGCAAAGGGACGGTACAGGTCAGCTACAACAAAGCGCTTGGCGACGGCAGCCTGATCAAAATGACCATTGCCAAATGGCTGACGCCAAACGGCGAATGGATTCATCAGAAAGGGATCGAGCCGGATGTGAAAGCGCCGGCGCCGGCTTTGTACTCGGCTGCCCGGTTATCGGTTACGAAACCGCTTGTAGCCGACTCCATCGGCGATCAGGTTCGCAGCCTGCAGACGATTCTGAAAGGGCTGGGCTACGATCCGAAACGGGATGACGGCTATTACAGCACCAGCACCGTGCAGGCTGTGAAGCAGTTCCAAAGCCATGCGGGACTGCCTGCAGACGGGAAAGTGGATGCCAAGACGGCAAATGCGCTGGAGCAGGCGGCGATGCAGTGGCTGAAACAAGAAACGAATGACAGCCAGCTGCAGCAGGCGGTTGAAGCTGTTAAAGGCGAAGGCAGGAAATAAAGGGCAAGATGTCGAATGATTACAAGGTTGGCTCTGAAAGCTGGAGCCAGCCTTTTCGTTTGTTATACGCGGCATTGAAGAGAAGGAGTGTGATGGAATGGACATGGTTGATGCTCTGCTGAGACAGCTTGGACAGGCTGCATTGCAGCTTGTACTACAGCCTTATTACTATATAGCGGTATTATTTTTAATCTTCCAATACTCCAGGCAAATCAGGCTGGAGAGGCAAATGTTTGCGGTTCGGTTGCATATGTGGCCGCGATTGCTGGGCAAAGCTTTAATGATGGGGCTTGCAGCCGGTGCGGTTATGTCGGTGGCCGGCGTTTTTATCGGCGCGTCATTAACCTCCGAAGCTTTAATTTGGTTATGGGCGGCAGCGGCGGTTTTGATGCTCGTACGGGTGCGCTATTTATGTTTTGCCTACGGCGCCGGCTTGCTTGCGTTGTTGCAGTGGATTCTTGGCTGGACCGGTCTGGACAGCCAGTCGGGCACGGTCGGTGAGATGGCCGAATCGCTGGCCGGCATTGATATGCCGGGATTGCTGATGCTTGTGGCGTTACTTCATTTGATCGAAGCACTGCTGGTACGGAGAGGCGGAGATAAGCTGGCTACGCCGCTTTTTCTGGAAGGCAAACGCGGAAAGCTCGTAGGCGGCTATATGCTGCAAGGCTTTTGGCCGGTGCCGCTGCTTATGCTGGTTCCGGGAGGCGAAGAGACGGCATCGCTGCCTTGGACGCCGCTGCTCGGCGGCGATTGGAGCGGCGGCTGGTCGATCGTGGCGCTGCCGATGATTATCGGCTTCAGCGAATTGACCCGTTCGATGCTCCCGGCTGACAAAGCGAAGCATGCAGCTAAAGGGCTGCTGCTGTACAGTATTTGTGTCGCGGCTTTTGCGGCATTGGCCGCTTACGTGCCGGAGCTGCTGCCGCTCGCGGCAGTATGTTCGCTTGTGCTGCATGAAGCGATTATCTGGCGCAGCCGTGCGGTAGAATCAGCGCGCAGCCCGCTTTATGTGAACGACGCGCGCGGGCTGCGCATATTGGGCATTGTGCCGGGGACGCCTGCCGCTGCGATGGAGCTGAAGGCCGGTGAAATATTGCATAAGGTGAACGGCAGGCGGATTCGGACGAAAGAGGATTTGCATGCCGCCTTGCACGAGAACCCGGCGTTTTGCAAGCTTGAAGTATTGAATCATGATGGAGAACTGAAGTTCGCCCAGCGTGCCAGATATGCAGGCGAGCATCATCAGCTGGGCGTTATTTTGGCTCCTGATGAGCAGGCTACGTATTATGTATCGGCAGGACCGGGATCGCTGCTGGAGCTGTTCAGCCGGAAGCGGACCGCAAGCCGCAGAGAACGTTCCTCGGCAGTATCCGCCGGAGATTAAGACAGCCCGGGCTGTTATCGGGTCGCGTGATCAGCGCCCGGATCATTTCATAGTTGCGCAGGGCCTTAGACGATCGGATAGATGCGGTCTAAGGCCCTGTTATGTTGTACGGCTCCGGACAGCTGCAGTGGCAGACGGTGCACGAAACCGCAGACATGCACAGGCTGTTAGAGATTGCAACAGCTGCCGCATAACGGTATAATAAATGGGAACACATATTCCTATTAAAATAGATAGAAACTTTGGCCATACTAGATTTCATATAGATCATTTACAAAGAGCGGATCGGGGTGAAGGAGAACGTGAAGCAACCGGAATTGCAAAACAAATTATTCGTGCTGAAGTCTGAATACAAGCCGCAAGGCGACCAGCCGGCAGCGATACGCGAGCTGGTGAACGGCGTGCAGGCGGGCAAGAGGCATCAGACGCTGCTTGGCGCAACCGGCACGGGGAAAACGTACACGATTGCCAATACGATCAAAGAGCTGAACCGGCCTACGCTGGTTATTGCCCATAACAAAACGCTCGCCGCACAGCTGTGCAGCGAGTTTAAGGAGTTTTTTCCGGACAATGCGGTTGAGTATTTCGTCAGCTATTACGATTACTATCAGCCGGAAGCTTATATCCCTTCTTCGGATACGTATATCGAAAAGGACTCCAGCATTAACGATGAGATTGATAAGCTGCGCCACTCGGCGACCAGTTCGCTGTTCGAACGCCGGGACGTTATTATCGTTGCCAGCGTTTCATGCATTTACGGTCTCGGTTCGCCGTCGGAATACGGCAGCTTGACGCTAAGCCTGCGGGTAGGCATGGAGAAATCGCGGAACGAAATTTTGCACCGGCTTGTCGACATTCAATACCAGCGGAACGATATTAACTTTATCCGGGGGACGTTCCGCGTGCGCGGAGACATCGTGGAAATTTTCCCGGTTGCCAATAATGAGCGGGCGATACGGGTAGAACTGTTTGGCGACGAAATCGAACGGATAACGGAAATTGATGTGCTGACCGGCGAAATTGTGGCGGAGCGGGAACATGCGACGATTTTTCCGGCTTCCCACTTTGTTACGCATGAAGAAACGATGAAACGGGCGCTCGAAAATATTGAGAGAGAGCTGGAGGAGCGGCTTGCGGAGCTGCGAGAAAACGGCAAACTGCTGGAAGCGCAGCGGCTGGAGCAGCGTACCCGCTATGACCTTGAGATGATGGCAGAGATGGGATTCTGCTCTGGCATCGAGAACTACTCCGGTCCGCTTACGTTCCGCGAAAGAGGATCAACTCCTTATACGCTGTTTGATTATTTTCCGGATGACATGCTGATTGTAATCGACGAGTCGCATGTGACGCTGCCGCAAATCCGGGCAATGTACAACGGCGACCGGGCACGCAAGGAGATGCTGGTGTCGCACGGGTTCCGGCTGCCTTCGGCGCTTGACAACCGTCCTCTTAAATTCGAAGAGTTTGAAGAGAAGGCGAATCAGCTAATTTATGTATCGGCAACACCCGGCCCGTACGAACTGGAGCATTGCCCGGAGATGGTGGAACAGATTATACGACCTACCGGTCTGCTTGATCCGATTATCGAGGTTCGGCCTACCAAAGGGCAAATTGATGATTTGCTTGGTGAAATCCGCGACCGTATCGCCAAGGATGAACGTGTCCTGGTGACCACGCTAACGAAAAAGATGGCGGAGGACTTGACCGACTATTTAAAAGAAGTAGGCATCAAGGTCCGTTATTTGCATTCGGATATTAAGACGCTTGAGCGTATGGCTATTTTGCGCGATTTACGCCTGGGCACTTTTCATGTGCTGGTGGGGATCAACTTGCTGCGGGAAGGCCTCGACCTGCCGGAAGTGTCGCTCGTATCCATTTTGGACGCGGATAAGGAAGGTTTCCTGCGTTCGGAGCGTTCGCTTATTCAAACGATCGGGCGGGCTGCCCGCAACAGCGACGGCCGCGTGCTGATGTACGCGGATAAAATAACCGATTCGATGGATAAGGCGATCAAAGAGACGGAAAGGCGGCGCGCCATTCAAATTGCTTATAATGAGAAGCATGGCATTACGCCGCAGACGATTCGCAAACGCGTGTACGATG
Organism: Paenibacillus protaetiae; assembly: GCF_004135365.1. Classification (NCBI taxonomy): domain Bacteria; kingdom Bacillati; phylum Bacillota; class Bacilli; order Caryophanales; family Paenibacillaceae; genus Paenibacillus; species Paenibacillus protaetiae. Next base: position 3,653,973 of record NZ_CP035492.1, read on the forward strand.
TGATTGAAGCTACGAAGGTAGCTGAGCAGAAGGCCGATTATTTAACCGGTGCAGCTTCCGGCAAAATGAGCAAAAAGGATCGCCAGTCGCTCATTCAGCGTCTGGAGGCCGAAATGAAGGACGCCGCGAAAAACCTGCAGTTCGAGCGCGCTGCAGAACTGCGTGATGCGCTTCTCGAGCTTCGCGCAGACGAATAGCTGATAGAGGACGGAGCCCAGCCTCCTGCAAGGAGCGCCTGGGCTTGATTATGCATAGCCGCTGATGCGAAAAGCACAGCCTGCGCTTACGAAGTTGTTTTTCGCTATCGCGAAAAACAAAGCGAATGCTTACGAAGTCGTTTCTCGCTATCGCGAAAAACAAGCGAATGCTTACGAAGTCGTTTCTCGCTATCGCGAAAAACAAGCGAATGCTTACGAAGTTGTTTTTCGCTATCGCGAAAAACTTTAGGAGGGGTCCATAGTGGCAAGTGACCAGATTGTGATTAAAGGCGCGCGAGCGCATAATTTGAAAAATATCGACGTCACCATTCCGCGCGACAAGTTTGTTGTGCTGACCGGGTTAAGCGGATCGGGCAAGTCATCGCTTGCATTTGATACGATTTATGCCGAAGGGCAGCGCCGTTATGTGGAATCGCTGTCCGCTTACGCGCGCCAGTTTCTCGGTCAAATGGAAAAGCCGGACGTCGATTCGATTGACGGGCTGTCGCCGGCGATTTCGATCGACCAGAAAACAACGAGCCGCAACCCCCGTTCGACGGTAGGCACGGTTACAGAAATTTACGACTATTTGCGCTTGCTGTACGCGCGGATTGGCAAACCGCATTGCCCGGAGCACGGCATTGAAATTTCGTCGCAGACGGTTGAGCAGATGGTGGACCGCATTATGGAATATCCGGAGCGCACAAAGCTGCAAATATTGGCGCCGGTTGTATCCGGCCGTAAAGGTGAGCATACGAAGCTGCTGGCTGACATTCAGAAGCAGGGGTTTGTCCGCGTCCGGATTAACGGCGAAATGCGGGAGCTTTCGGAGAAAATTGAGCTGGAAAAAAACAAAAAGCATACGATTGAAGTTATTATAGACCGGATTGTCGTTAAACCGGATATTGAAAGCCGCCTGGCCGATTCGCTTGAGACGGCGCTTAAGCTGGCGGAAGGACGGGTGCTGGTCGACATTATCGACAAAGAAGAGCTGCTGTTCAGCTCCAACCTCGCCTGCCCGATTTGCGGATTCAGCATGGACGAGCTGACGCCGCGCATGTTCTCCTTTAACAGCCCGTTTGGCGCTTGTCCGGACTGTGACGGCCTTGGCGCTAAAATGATCGTTGATCCGGATCTGCTTATTTCCGACTGGAGCAAAACGATCGAAGACGGCGCTTTTGAAGCTTGGGCAGGCAGCACCTCCAACTATTACCCGCAATTTATGGCGGCAGTCTGCAAACATTACAGCATTCCAACTAATGTGCCGGTGTCGGAGCTGTCGCAAGACCAGCTGAAAAAGCTGCTGTACGGCACCGGCGGCGAACGTGTCCGTTTTATATACGAAAGCGACTTTGGCGGCCGCAAGGAAGCGCATGTTCCGTTTGAAGGCATTGTGAACAATTTGGAGCGGCGTTACCGTGACACGCCTTCTGAGTCGATGCGGGAGCATATTGAACAATATATGAGCTCCAAGCCATGCGGCACGTGCAAAGGGCATCGGCTGCGCAAGGAAACATTGGCGGTCACGGTAGGCGAGCAAAATATTTCGTATGTGACTTCATTGTCCATTGGCGATGCACAGCAGTTTTTTAACGCATTGCAGCTGAACGACAAGGAGAAGCTGATCGCCCATCTGATTTTGAAGGAAATTAACGGGCGCCTTGGCTTCCTGGTGAATGTCGGCCTTGAATATTTGACGATGAGCCGTGCAGCAGGCACATTATCGGGCGGAGAAGCGCAGCGGATCAGACTGGCTACGCAGATCGGTTCCAGCTTGATGGGCGTGTTGTACATTTTGGACGAGCCGAGTATCGGATTGCATCAGCGGGACAACGACCGTCTGATTGAGACGCTGCAGCATATGCGGGATATCGGCAACACGCTTATTGTTGTTGAGCATGACGAGGATACGATGCTGGCATCCGATTATATTATTGACGTTGGCCCTGGCCCGGGCATCCATGGCGGTACAATCGTTGCGCAAGGAACACCGGCTGAAGTGATGGCCAATGAACATTCGATCACCGGCCAATATTTAAGCGGACGGAAATTTATTGAGGTGCCGCTGAAACGGCGGGCAACGTCGGACAAATGGCTGGAAGTCCGCGGCGCCAAGCAGAACAACTTGAAAAATGTTAACGTTAAAATCCCGTTAGGCGTATTTACCGCCGTAACCGGCGTATCCGGTTCGGGTAAATCGACCTTTGTTAACGAGATTGTGTATAAGACGCTGGCAAGAGACTTGAATAAAGCGAAAACACGTCCAGGCGAATATAAGGAAATGCGCGGGCTGGAGCATTTGGACAAAGTCATCGATATCGACCAGTCGCCAATCGGCCGTACGCCGCGCTCCAACCCGGCAACGTATACCGGCGTATTTGACGATATTCGCGACGTTTATTCCGCGACCAACGAAGCGAAAGTGCGCGGCTACAAAAAAGGGCGGTTCAGCTTTAACGTCAAAGGCGGACGCTGCGAGGCTTGCCGCGGCGACGGCATTATTAAAATCGAAATGCATTTCCTTCCCGATGTATATGTGCCGTGCGAAGTATGTAAAGGGAAACGGTATAACCGCGAGACACTGGATGTGAAATATAAAGGCAAAAACATCGCAGAAGTGCTGGAGATGACCATTGAGGACGGCTGCGAGTTTTTCAAAAACATTCCGCGCATTCACCGCAAGCTGCAAGCTTTGCTGGATGTTGGCTTAGGTTATATGCAGCTGGGCCAGCCATCTACAACGATGTCGGGCGGCGAAGCGCAGCGCGTGAAGCTGGCGGCGGAGCTGTACCGCAGAAGTACCGGCAAGACGCTTTATATTCTCGATGAACCGACCACGGGTTTGCATGTGGACGATATCGACCGCCTGCTGGCGGTTCTGCATCGCATTGTTGATTCCGGCGAATCTGTGCTTGTGATCGAACATAATTTGGATGTAATCAAAACAGCCGATTATTTAATTGATCTCGGACCGGAAGGCGGCAGCGGAGGCGGGACGATTATAGCAACCGGGACGCCGGAGCAGGTCGTAAAAGTTCCGCAGTCGTATACCGGGAAGTATTTGAAGCCGGTGATGGAACGCGATTTGGCGCGGACGGTTGCGAAGCACGAAGCGCAGGCAGGGGTGGCTGCAGGCCAGGAGTAACCCTGCTGCACCAAACGATTGCTTTCTTCAAGAAAGCAATCGTTTTTTTTGTTATAAATTCGGGTAAGCTGGGACATTTTATAAAAGAGGGTCTTTTGTATCGCAATAAACAAATTTTTGAAAATCGTTACAAACTTGTTACGAATGGAAAATGGCACTTGCAACCTCTCATGTAAACGGATAACATTAAGGATAATATAGGCAAGTTGTGAATAAAAAGGAGGGCCACCGATGTTTTTGGCAGAAGAAGCGGCAGAATCAGCAAGCAACATAAACACATTCGACTGGTTTATGCTGGCGTTTACCTTATTGATCTTAATTGGGTTGATCCGTTTGTTACGAGTCAAGCCGAATAAAAATTATTTTGCCATCGGCTGGACATGCTTATCGCTTGTATTGTTTTTAGCAATCGACTACATCATGATTTTTAAAATATGGATGGCTTAACAACAAAGGCCTGGCGGAACATTTCCGTCGGGTCTTTTTTTGTGCACCCTCAGCCAATGCGTTGCTTGCCTCCGGCCGTTCGTCTGCCCGTCAAAGACGAATTTACTTCGTTAACCGTTAAGCCGGTTAACAAAAAAAACCGTGCATCCCGGGGCTGCCGGTATGCACGGTTTTGATGTAAGGCTATACCCACCACATCTCGCCAAGCGGCTCGCGGATGAGAACTTGCTGCAAGTTTTGCACCGCTTTGGAGAAACCTTCGTCAACGGACATCAGGCCGTCTTCATGTTCAATGCTGACGACATAATCGTAGCCGACAAGGCGGAGCGCGCTAATAATGTCAGCCCATGTTTTCATGTCATGGCCGAATCCTACCGTACGGAACTGCCATGCACGGTCGAGCATCATCGTGTACGACTGCATATCCGTTACGCCGTGATGGTTAATGTTCACCGGATCAATCGACGTATCTTTCGCATGGAAGTGATGGATCGCGCCGGCGCGGCCCAAAATGTTAACTGCCTGCACTGGATCGATGCCTTGCCACCACATATGGCTAGGGTCAAGGTTGGCGCCAATAACATTGCCTACCGCTTCACGCAGGCGAAGCAGCGTGGACGGGCTGTGGACGGAGAAGCCGCCGTGCAGCTCAAGGCCGATTTTTACGCCGCTTTTTTCGGCGATGCCGCCAACTTCAGTCCAGTAAGGGATCACTTTCTCTTCCCATTGCCATTTCAAAATTTCCTGATAGTCGTTTGGCCAAGGAGCTACCGGCCAGTTTGGATATTTAGCGCCTTCATGATCGCCCGGGCAGCCGGAGAACGTGTTCACGACAGGCACCTCGAGACGGTTAGCCAGCTCGATCGTTTTACGGATCACTTCATCATCCGGTGCGGCAAGCGCTTGCTGCGGATGAAGCGGGTTTGCGTGAGCGCTAAGCGCGCTGATGGTCAGGCCGCGGGATTCAACCGCTTGTTTAAACGCTTTCAATTTGCCTGCGTCGGCAAGCAATACATCCGGGTTGCAATGTGCGTTGCCCGGGTAGCCGCCGGTACCGATTTCAACCGCTTCAAGGCCTTTTGCAGCAATGTAGTCGAGCGCTTCTTCAAATGGCTTGTTCGCAAATAATACAGCAAAAACGCCTAATTTCATAGTATATTACAGCCTCCTTGGTTAGATAGGTTCGTAGAGATAAGTCAATCGATTTTATTATAGCATTTCTAACTATTTCGCCAAGCAGGTAGCTCAAAACAAAGCAAAATTGCATAAAAAATAAACAATCGCCGCCGCCCTGCCGACAATTAAAGGGTAACACTATTTTCCATATTGGGGTGAAAGAAAGATGAAAAGAAAAAAATGGCCGGCCGCGCTGATGGGATTGCTGCTTCTTATGTTTGCTGTGCTGCCGGCAACCGCATTCGGGGCAGACGCAGCTAACAGCGGTACGGTTGAGCTGAAGCTGAAATCCGGACAGCCTTCGATGCAAATCAACGGCCAAACGTCCGCGATATTGGCGCCTTATGAAACAAGCGGCACGACGATGGTTCCGCTGCGCGTCATTACGGAAGCTTTTAAAGCCGGAATCGATTATCAAAAAGGCGTAATCAGGCTGAAGTATAATGACCGCAATGTCGTATTGACGATCGGCAGCAAAGACGTAACCGTAAACGGAACGGTCAAACAGGTTGCGGTAGCGCCGGTGCTGGTCAATAACTCTACCTTTGTTCCGCTGCGTGTCATTGTTGAAGCATTTGGGGCGAAAGTAGACTGGAACCAGACGACCAAAGCGATCACCATTACCGGCAGCTTGCAGTCGGAGGCGCTTAAGCGGATTGGCAGCAGCTATGAAGGCTACTCCATCAAGGATCCAAAGAGCTATGGCTTAACGGATTTTTCGTCTGTTGGCTCTTTTGCTGCCTGGTCGAACGAAGATATGACAACCGAGCTTGTCATTACGACTGATATTGTGGACCAAACATTTACTTCAAGCGAGCTGCGCCAGCAGCTGAAAGACAGCTGGTTTGAGGAAGATGAACAAAGCATCGCTGAACAAACGGTGACGGTTAACGGCACTGCCTTTGAAACGATATATTCCGTGTTTGAGGACTCCGTCGTGCAATACCGCACAGCGCAAAAAGGCGATATGGTTTATACAGCGTTTGTTGTGACGGACGGCTCGAGTGCAAGCGATCTTGCTCCATATGAAGAGCTGCTGAACAGCTTAACGCTTAGCTTTGATAAAGCAACAGCGGCGGATATTGTCGTGCCCGGTGATGTGCACGCCGATTACGGCGATAGCGTAACGGCTGTTGTGCCGGGGTATTGGGCTGGCAGCTCCTATGATCAAGAGGGCGGAGATTTTTATTTGTTCCATGACGGTTACTTCTCTATTTCGCTTTTAGACGAGGAAGATACGGCTGATTTCGAACAAGAAGATGACATAGCCGCTTCAGAACTGGTTCCGCTGCCGTCTATCAAAATTAGCGGCAAAAATGCGGAAGTGTACAAGCAGGAGAATGAGGAAGAGAACGGCACCAATTATTTTATTTTTGTAGAGAACGGCAGCCAATTAATTGTAATTCAATATTTTATCGGAAACGGGCAGCGCGAGCAGGGCAACTTGCAGGACGTGCAGCGTGTGCTCAGCTCCATTCAAATCAAAGCTTAATTCATCTATTTGCAAGAGCAGTCTGAATAGCCAGGCCAAACCGGAAACCGCCAGCTGGCGGTTTCCGGTTTTTTTGATTGGGAATACTACTAAACAGCTGTTTTTCCGGCATTGCCAGCATTGTGTGGTGGATTCGCGGGCGGCGGTTTGTTACACTATGAATAACAGTTTTCAAAGTATAGTAACTTTAGTGGAGGATGTTTAGTCAATATGGCCTTTCATATAAGAAGAGAAGATATCGAATTGCTGGCGCCTGCCGGCGATTGGGACTGCATGCGCGCTGCGGTGGCGAATGGCGCGGATGCTGTTTTTTTTGGCGTAGAAAAGTTTAATGCCCGCGCCCGCGCAAACAATTTCCGCTCGGAGGAGCTGCCTGAAATTATGGCGTTCCTGCACAGTTACGGCGTTAAGGGCTTTTTGACCTTTAACATACTGGTGTTTGAGGATGAGCTGAGGAATGCGCAGGAACTGATTGAAATGTGCATGGATGCCGGCGTGGATGCCGTGATCGTGCAGGATTTGGGCCTCGTGAAGCTGATCCGCGAAATTTCGCCGGATTTTCCGATTCACGGTTCGACGCAAATGACGATTACATCGCCGGAGGCGGTGGAGTTTACGAAGCCGTTTGGGCTGGAACGCGTTGTGCTTGGCCGGGAAAACAACCTGAAGCAAATCCGCAAAATCGGCGAGCAGGCGAAGCTGCCGATGGAAGTGTTCGTGCACGGCGCGCTTTGCGTATCGTATTCCGGCCAATGCTTGACGTCGGAAATGTGGGGCGGCCGTTCGGCCAACCGCGGCGAATGCGCGCAAGCCTGCCGCCTGCCGTATGACCTGATCGTGGACGGCGAGCAGAAGCCGATGGGCGATGTCGCTTATTTATTGTCGCCCAAAGATTTGGCGGCGATTGATTTGATTCCGGAGCTGATTGAAGCCGGCGTTACGTCGTTCAAAATCGAAGGGCGTCTGAAAAGCCCGGAATATGTCGCCAATGTCGTAAGCAAATACAACAAAGCGATTGAAAAATATTTTGCCGGCGATTCGTCCGCTCCATCGAAGGAGGAAGTGCGCGAGCTGCAGCAAAGCTTTTCGCGCGGCTTTACGCACGGCTTCCTGGAAGGAACCAACAACAAGCAGCTGGTGGACGGCACGTTCCCGAAAAGCCGCGGTGTTTACCTTGGGCGCGTCGAACGCATTATGCGCGACGCAGTCACGGTTCGTCTCGACGCTCCGCTGAAACGCGGCGACGGCATCGTGTTTGACGCAGGCGACCCGACGAAAAAGGAAGAAGGCGGACGCGTCTACGATTTGCGGCGCCAAGGCGTCAAAATCGAAGGTGAAGCGCAGCAGGGCACGATGCTTGAAATCGTACCGGGCCGCAACGACGTTGACCTGCGCAAAGTGCATGTCGGCGACAAAGTATGGAAAACAAGCGACCCGGCGCTCGACAAGCGCCTTCGCGCCACGTTCGAGACAGAGAAGCCGTACCGCGTATTCCCGGTGCATGTGACGGTTACCGGGGCGGAAGGCGAACCGATGCGTACCGTATGGACCGATGTGCAAAAAGGCACAACCGTTATCGTCAGCTCCGAGCTGCCGCTGGAAAAAGCGCTGAAACGTCCGATGGACGCCGAATTGCTTCACGATCAGCTGGGCCGGCTGGGCGGCACGCTGTATCAGCTCGACGTGCTTGATGTGCAGCTGAACGGCGAGCTGATATTGCCGATCCGCGAGCTGAACCGTCTCCGCCGCGAAGCGGTGGAACTGCTGGCGGGCGAACGGCCGAAGCCGCCTGTATTTGTAAAGCGCACTGCCGATGCATTTGCGGATGCGCGTAAAGGCGAACCAAAGCCAGTGGACAAAGCGCAGCTGACCGCGCTTTGCCGGACGCTGCCGCAGGTCGAAGCGGCGGTACAGACCGATGTGGCGATGATTTACGCCGACTTTGAATTTATTAAGCAGTTCCCGGCTGCAATCGAAATTGCGCGCAAGGCGGGCAAGCCGATTGCGCTTGCAACGCCGCGCATTCATATGCCCGGCGAAAACGGCTATCACGCCAACATCTTGAAGCTGCAGCCGGATGCGGTTCTTATCCGCAACACGGGCGCTTTATATTATTATTTGCGTGCAATGGCCGAAAATCCGGGCAAGCCGTTTCCGAAGCTGATTGGCGATTTCTCGCTTAATATCGCCAATCATAAAGCGGTCAACCTGTTCACGGAAACGGGCTTGGACGTGGTGACGCCATCTTATGACCTGAACATTCAGCAAATGGTCGACTTGCTGCGCGAATCGGATACATCGCGGCTTGAAGTCGTAATCCATCAGCATTTGCCGATGTTCCATACCGAGCATTGCGTATACTGCACTTTCCTGAGCGAAGGCACCGACTTCACCAACTGCGGACGTCCTTGCGAAGATCACCGCGCTTCGCTGCAGGACCGGATCGGCATGTCGCATCCGGTTCGGGTCGATGAAGGCTGCCGCAATACGGTCTATAATGCCATCGAACAGTCCGGTGCGGAATATATCCGCAACTTTATCGAGCTGGGCGTTCCTTCATACCGCGTTGAATTTCTGGAAGAAACGCCGGAAAAGGTGCACGAGGTGCTTGGCTTGTACCGTGACGCGCTTGACGGCCGTATTAACGGCTCTCAAGTATGGCGCGCGCTGAAAGCAACGAATCAGCTTGGCGTTACACGCGGGCAGCTCGTGAAATAAATAAACGTACAAACTCCGGTTTCCGGCATCGCGGGAACCGGAGTTTTTTTACGCTCGGTTTATCCTTTAAAAAGTAAAACAGGAAAATGCAACCGATTCGCCTGCTGCAGGCGTCTTTATTTATAGAGAGGCAAGGTGAGGCGATGGGGAACGAGCGGGAGATGGTCAGCCGGTTAAAGGCGGGCGACCGCGAAGCATTGGCGCGGCTGATGGATGCGTACGGCAAGGAGGTGTACCGGACGGCGGCGCTGCTGCTGAAGGATACACATTTGGCCGAGGATATCAGTCAGGATGTTTTTTTGAACGCCTACCGGAAAATTAACCAGCTGAACGATCCGTTGAGCATCCGGAGCTGGCTGCTGCGCATGACGGTGAACCGGTGCCGGTCACACATGCGCCGGGCATCCTGGAAACGGCTGCTCCCGGGCGGAAGTCGGCTCCTCACGCATGAGACGGGTGCCGCTGATGTGACATTGCCGAGTCAGGCGGGAAACGCTGCTTCCGAGCCGGTTGTACCTGGCTCGGAAGCGTGGGTATCGGCAAAGCTGCTTCGGGATGCCATTGGCGATTTGCCTTTTCGCTACCGGGAAGTCATTGTTCTTTATTACTACGAGGAGCTGCCGGTCGGCGCGATTGCCGAATGGCTGGGAGAGCCGGCCGGTACGGTGAAAAGCAAGCTGCAGCGGGGCAGGAAGCTGCTGAAATCAATGTTGGACGAAGGAGGCTGGGCGGATGAAGACAGAGGGGCAGGAATCAGCGCGACTGGTAAATTTGACCGGAACGAGCGTAAGGGAGCAGCTGAACGCAGCATTTGACCTTGAAGGAGCCACGATGCCGGACAGCGTAAAGGAGAAGGTGCTTGCGCGTGCGGCCAAACGGGAACCGTTCTGGAATCGCGAGATCGCGATACCGGTTCCGGTTGTAGCAGCGGCGGCCGCCATCTTGATTGCCGCTCCGATTTGGGGATGGACGATGCTTCGCAATCCGCTGCTTTTATCCGGCAAAGTCTCCGGCTCTGCTCCGCACAGGCAGGCAAATGCCGTCATGAGCCAAAACGATACGCTGGTTGCGCTTGCCGGAGGGACTTATTACCAGTCGGATTTAACGGAAGGCTGGGACAATCACCGATGATTAGAGTAAAAGTGCGCACAGTGCTCTTGATGGCGATAATACTCGTTATTTCCGGATGGGTTGTGTATACGCAGCTGCCGTCCATCCTATACCACAACAAACAATACGATACACTGCTGCGGCTGTATCCGGAGCACCGGCTGGCTCAGCAGGCGCTGTATCAGTCTGGAATGAACGCTTTTGACGTTCATGATGACTACAACAATTATTATTTTATTTTTCCGGATTCGAAATCCTGGTCCGGAGCAGTACATGACAAGGCTGAATTGCAGGAGGCCGAACAAAAGCTGAAGCGGCTTATTGCCAATTACAACAACTCGTCTTCTATCGTGCAGGCAAAGTATAAGCTAGGCATCCTTTATATTCAAGAGAAGCGCTGGGACGAAGCGGAGCAGCAGCTAAAGGAAGTAGCGGCAGCGCAAAAGCCGGATGTTTTTTTTCAAACGAATGAGCTGCAAGGATGGCTTGCGATGCTGGAAACAAGGCATACCGATATAGGCAAAACACCGCTGCTGGAAGGAACTGTAACGATGGACGGCAAACCGGCCGCCGATGCGTTTGTGGTACTGAAGGACAAAGCGTTAAACGGCTGGGTTTCCAATCCGTTTGGCAATTATCCGATTGCCATTACGGATGCCCAAGGGAAGTACCGGTTTTACGGAGACGGTAAAGGTGGCGAAGCTGCGCCAAAGCCGGCGGTTTTAAAAGGGGTCGGAGACTACAGCGTCTATCCGATTGAATATGAAGTGGGCGTAGGTATGACGCCGGCTGAGCTTTCGGGGTATTATTTGGGCGGCACTACACCGGACAGTGTTACCATTCGGAACGGAAGCACGGCAGCCTATAACATTAACTTTGTGCCGCAGATGGAAATCATATCGCCGGTGAACAAAACTTTAATTGACGGTAATCAAATTACGTTTAAATGGAAGCCATACCCTGGGGCGTATAGCTATCAAATCCAAATTATTAATTTGCAATACGACCGGAGCGGCCGTTTGATCGAATCCTATTCGTCCTATTATATGGATGATTTATGGAAGGACGCGGAAGCGACGTACTCCGTTTCTTTTCTCCGTACTTATTTAAACGGGTATTCCAAATCGTATGACGGAAAGTCGGTCACGCTGCAGCCATCCTCTATTTTAGGCGCTGTATTTCCCGGAGGCAAATTTACGTGGTCGGTTACCGCTTTTACAAAAGAAGGGAAAATATTAAGCAGCTCTGACGGTTATTACACAGGGCTGCAGGATAAACCGCTATTTCAGATGCCGGATGACGGGCAGCTGGAAGGCGACCGCCTCGTCCTGCAGCAGCGTTATGCAGAGGCTATTGAAGCTTATAAGCGCGAAGGCGACAACGATTTTGCGCTTCGGGCTTTGGCGGTGATGGCGCTGTACGGCATTGCGCAAGAGGATAACGGCAATCCTGCGCAGGCGATAGCTTATTTGGAGCGGATAAAGGAGCCGACGGTACGGGATTTGAGAATGCTCGATGAAGCACGGGAAAAGCTGAAGCAGTCTTAACTTTAACGGCTGTCTTTTCTGTGCCGGCTTATCTAAGCCTCCGGGTTCACGCTTCGTTGGTGCACGGTTTGACACCGATTGGCCGCTGGCATAGCATAGAGACATACAGAAAACGGTGACTGCCGGCCCAGCCGGTCGGTCCCGTGAGCGAACAAGCGGAGGACGACAGATGGAAGGTATCGGTTTTAACGAGTGGCGCCATGTATTTAAGCTGGATCCGGATAAGGAGCTGACGGACGAGGAGCTGGACGCCGTATGCATGTCGGGAACGGATGCGATTATGGTCGGCGGCTCCAGCGGCGTTACCTATGAGAATACGGTCGATTTGATGTCCCGTATCCGCAGATACGAGGTGCCGTGCGTGCTGGAAGTATCTTCGCTGGATGCGGCCGTTCCCGGGTTTGACGGGTATTTGGTGCCGATGGTGCTTAATACGGATAAACCGGAGTGGCTGATCGGCCACCATATCGAGGGGATCAAGGAATATGGCAGCTTTATTCCATGGGATAAAACGGCTGCGGAAGGTTATATTATTTTAAACGCTGATGCAACCGCAGCCAAGCTTACCGAAGCGAATACGAATCTGGATGCGGCCGACGTTGCGGCAAGGGTCAGACTGGCCGCCCGATTGCTGAAGCTGCCGATCGTCTATTTGGAGTACAGCGGCCGGTTTGGCGATATGGAGCTGGTGAAGCGGGCAGCGGCGGCGGCAGGCGGAGCCCGCGTATTTTACGGCGGCGGCATTGACAGCGCAGAGAAAGCACGTCAGGCAGCGGAAGTCGTACATACGGTTGTGGTAGGCAATATTGTATACGCCGATTTGCAGAAGGCGCTCGCTACCGTTGCAGCTGTAAAAGAAAACGCCGCTGTATAACGTAACGCATGTACGATGCTGCGCATGCCATTGAACCACTCATGATGAACCCGCTGCGGCGCAAGACGGCATGCGGGTTCATTGCGCTGGCAGCCATCCTAGGGGGCGGTCCGGTTGACGGGCTGCTGCTGAAAAAACTATACTGTGGAAGTAAATATTTTATCACTAAAGCATTTTGGGCGAGCCACTTCAATTGAGAAGCAGGGGGATGAGTCTGCTTGTTAAAGCTGTTTCGATTTTTAAAGCCCTTTCGGGTGCAAGTCATTTTTGTTTTTGTATTTGTTTTTTTGCAAACGTTATCCGACCTCTACTTGCCGACACTTATGTCGGATATTGTAGATTATGGCGTCATGAAAGGAGACAACGCCTACATATGGCGCATCGGCGGATTTATGCTGCTCGTTGCGGCTGCCGGGGGATTATGCTCAGTGGCGGCAAGCTATATGTCCTCGAGATCCGCTCTTGGCTTTGGACGCATGGTCCGAGGCAAAGTGTTCAGCCATGTGGAGAACTTTTCGCAGCAGGAGTTTGACCGGATTGGCACGGCTTCTCTTATTACCCGTACAACGAATGATATTACCCAGCTTCAGCAAGTGCTTGTCATGATGATGCGCTTAATGATAACGGCGCCTTTGATGTGCATCGGCGGCATTATTATGGCGGTGTCCAAAGATGCCAAGCTGTCGCTTGTATTTGTTGTCGTATTGCCGCTTCTGGCACTGGTTATTTATTTGGTTGTCCGCCGGGGGATCCCTTACTTCAAAGCTATGCAGGTGAAAATTGACAAGCTTAACCGGGTGCTGCGCGAAGGTTTGACAGGCATTCGCGTCATTCGTTCGTTTGACCGGGTGCGCCATGAAAAAGAACGGTTTGATGAAGCAAGCTCCGATCTGACGAATACGGCAGTGCGTGTGAATAAAATTATGGCCGTGTTGTTCCCGCTTATGATGCTTGTGATGAACGTTTCGACGGTAGCCATTTTGGCGATTGGCGCAGTGCGGATCGACCATAATGATTTGCAGATCGGCTCTCTGATGGCCTTTATCCAATACGCATCGCAAATTATGTTTTCGCTTATGATGGGCTCGATGATGTTTGTAATGGTTCCGCGTGCGTCGGCATCGGCGGGCCGCATTAACGAAGTGCTTGATATGGAGCCGGCGATGAAGGATATAACCTCGCCAGCCGCCTTGCAGGAAGGCTATCAAGGTTATATCGAGTTCGATCACGTTACATTCAGTTATCCAGGGGCGGAAGAGCCGGCGATTTCCGATATTTCGTTTCGCGCCAGCCCCGGCGAGGTGACGGCCATTATCGGCGGCACCGGTTCCGGCAAAAGCACGCTGGTCGGCCTTATTCCGCGCTTTTATGATGCGGGCAGCGGCAGCGTCCGGGTGGACGGGCTGGATGTGCGGGATATGACGCAAGAGCAGCTGCGCGCGAAAATCGGTTTTGTCCCGCAAAAGGCGGTCCTGTTCACCGGCACCGTTGCCGATAATATCCGCTACGGCAAAGACGGCGCGACGGATGAAGAAGTGCGGCATGCCGCTGAGATCGCGCAAGCTTCCGGTTTTATCGACGAGATGGAGAAAGGCTACGATTCGGTCATTGAGCAAGGCGGCAACAATGTCTCCGGCGGGCAGAAGCAGCGTTTATCCATCGCCCGCGCGCTGGTTCGGAAGCCGGAAATTTATGTGTTTGACGACAGCTTTTCGGCGCTTGACTTTAAGACGGACGCGAAGCTGCGGGCAGCTTTAAAGTCGGAGACGACGGACGCAACCGTTCTGATCGTAGCGCAGCGCGTCAGTACGGTTATGGATGCGGATCGGATTATCGTGCTGGACGAGGGCAAAGTTTCGGGCATCGGCACTCATCAGGAGCTGATGGAGACGAGTGAAGTATACCGCGAAATTGTATCCTCGCAGCTGTCGGAGGAGGAAATAGCATGAGCGAGCAAAGACAGCGGCCGCAAGGCCGTCATGGCGGCAGAGGGCCTGGCATGGGGCCGCCCGGAATGGGCATGGCTATGCCTGTCCAGAAGGCGAAAGATTTTAAAGGTACGCTGGCCCGGCTGATCGGCTACTTAAAGCCGCATACGCCGAAGCTGCTTGGCGTGCTGGCGACGGCTGTGCTGAGCACGCTGTTCAGCATTGTCAGCCCGAAGCTGATGGGCCATGCGACAACCAAGCTGGCGGACGGCTTTATCGCGATGCAAAAAGGGGAAGGCCGGATCGATTTCCATGCGATCAACCACATTTTGCTTATTCTGCTGCTGCTGTATGTCATCAGCGCTGCGTTCAGCTATGTCCAGCAGTATTTAATGGCAGGCATCGCGCAAAAAGTCGTTTACGATTTGCGGAAGCAGGTGTACGACAAATTTGCGCGGCTGCCGATCAAATATTTTGATTCCCGTCCCAACGGGGAAGTGTTAAGCCGGGTTGTCAACGACGTCGACAATATCAGCAATACGCTGCAGCAAAGCTTAACGCAGTTTATTACTTCTTTCATTACGCTGATCGGCGTTATTATTATGATGCTGACGATTAGCCCATGGCTGACGCTTATCGTATTTTTAACGATTCCGGCCAGCCTGCTGGCTATCCGCAGTATCGCCGCACGCTCGCAAAAGCTGTTTATCCAGCAGCAGGCGGAGCTGGGCAAGCTGAACGGGCATGTTGAAGAAATGTTTACAGGCCACCGGATCGTCAAAGCGTTTGGCCGCGAGAAGCGTTCCATTGAAGAATTTAACGGCATGAACGATAAGCTGTACGAGGCCGGCTGGCGCGCCCAGTTTATATCCGGCATTATTATGCCGATCATGAGCTTTATCAGCAACATCGGTTATGTGCTTGTCAGCATCATCGGCGGCCTGTTTGTCGTCCGGAATACGATCAAGATCGGGGACATCCTGGCCTTTATTCAATACACCAGGCAGTTTACGATGCCGATCACGCAGCTGGCGAATATCGCCAATGTCATTCAGTCAACGGTGGCATCTGCGGAGCGGGTGTTTGAGCTGCTGGATGAGCAAGAGGAAGTGCCGGAGCCGGCTAATGCGAAGACGCTTGTTAAGCCGGCCGGTGCGGTCCGCTTTGACGACGTACGGTTCGGGTATAAAGAGGATGCCATTCTGATCAAACAGATGAACATTAATGTCATGCCGGGCCAGACTGTTGCCATCGTTGGTCCGACCGGAGCGGGCAAAACGACTTTAATCAACCTGCTGATGAGGTTCTACGAGCTAAGCGGCGGCAAAATTATGATCGACGGCGTCGACATTACAGAGATGCAGCGCGGCAGCCTGCGCCGGTTGTTTGGCATGGTGCTGCAGGATACGTGGCTGTTTAACGGCACGATTCGCGACAATATCGGCTACGGCCGTGAAGGCGCTTCGGAAGATGACATTATTGAAGCGGCAAAAGCAGCGCATGCGGACCATTTTATCCGTACGCTGCCGCAAGGTTATGATACGGTGCTGAACGAGGACGCCTCGAACATATCGCAAGGGCAAAAACAGCTGCTGACCATTGCCCGCGCGATTTTGGCGGATCCGCAAATTCTGATTCTCGACGAGGCGACAAGCAGCGTCGATACGCGTACGGAGGTTCATATTCAGCGGGCGATGAATCATCTGATGGAAGGGCGGACCAGCTTTGTAATCGCCCACAGGCTGTCCACGATCCGCGGCGCCGATTTGATTCTTGTTATGAACAACGGCTCGATTATCGAGCAGGGTACACATGATGAATTGCTGGAGGCAGACGGCTTTTACGCCGATTTGTACAACAGCCAGTTTGCAGGCAAAACGACGGCAAATCCGGCTTCATAACGAAACGCTGCCGCTTCAAACCCGGCCGGTACCATAAAGGTGCCGGCCGGGTTTTTGTTGTGCCTATTTTTTCGGCGCGTTATTGACTTCACACCGGATTCCGGTTATATTGAGGTTAGTTACTTGAGTAATTAACCAGTTAGGTGGTAAAGCGGATGAAGACGATAGACGACAGTCGCCCTATATTTATGCAAATTGCCGAACGGATCGAAGATGACATCATTGAACGAACACTCCCGGAAGAATCCCAGGTTCCATCAACGAACCAGTTCGCGGCCTTTTATCAGATCAACCCGGCTACCGCTGCAAAGGGGGTAAACCTGCTGACGGAGCAAGGCATTTTGTACAAGAAGAGAGGGATTGGAATGTTTGTGTCCGAGGGAGCTAGAGAGAAGCTGCTGGAGAAGCGCAGAGAGCAATTTTACGACCAGTACGTTGCTGCCATGGTGCAGGAAGCAAAAAAGCTTGAAATATCGGTTGAACAACTGACGGATATGATTAAGAAAGGGGCGACCATGTAATGAGTCCAATTGTGGAAGTGAACCGATTAACGAAGCGGTACGGAAGCTTTACGGCATTAAATCAAGTGAGCTTTTCACTGGAGGAAGGGAAAATCTACGGTTTGCTAGGCCGGAACGGAGCGGGCAAAACAACCGTTATGCATTTGCTGACCGCGCAGCTGATGGCGACCGAAGGCACGGTCAAAGTGTTTGGCGAACATCCCTATGAAAACCGGAACGTGCTGGACCGGATATGTTTTATTAAAGAAAGCCAGAAATATCCGGATACGTTCCGGGTAAAGGACATTATAAGCACAGCCGCCTCTTTATTCCCGAACTGGGACAACGACTATGCCGCTTCCCTGCTTCAGCAGTTCCAGCTTCCGCTGGACCGGCGCTTTAAGAAGCTTTCCAAAGGCATGAGTTCTTCGGTCGGCATCATTATCGGACTCGCCAGCCGGGCTCCGCTTACGATTTTTGATGAGCCCTATTTGGGGCTGGATGTCGTGGCGCGCTCGATGTTTTACGATCTGCTGATCGAGGATTATGGCAGCCATCCCCGGACGATTATTCTCTCGACACATTTGATCGACGAAATCAGCCCAATGCTGGAACATGTGATATTAATCGACCGCGGCGAAATCAAAATAAACGAAGAGGCCGAGAGGCTGCGGGACAAAGGGTATTCGGTATCCGGACCAGCCGGCAAAGTAGACGTGTTTACTGCAGGCAAACAGGTGTTGTCCCGTTCGGCGCTTGGCGGATATGCAACGGCAGTCGTGCTGGGCGGTTCGCCGTCCGAGCGTTACAGTGCAGCCGAGCAAGGGCTGGAGGTTAAGCCGGTTTCGCTTCAGGAGCTCATTGTTCATATGACCAAAATGAACCGGCCGGCACATGAACAGGGAGGGATAAAATGATGAGCAAAGTTCAAGCCGTTATAAAAATGCATTTTAAAGACAGATGGTCCTGGTTTATGGTACCGGCCATCGTCCTATTCTCCAGCTTTCTGGTCAATTTGTTTATCAGTTTCCTGGTCAGAGACGAACAGGGCATTCAGTCGGGAGGCGTATCCTCCATCTATATTTATACGCTTGTATTAGGCATTCTTGTCCCCGCCCAGACCTTCTCGTTTTCAATCGGGCTTAGCGTCCGGCGCAAAGATTATTTTTGGGGTGTCGTAACCGCAATGGCTATTTTTACAGTTGTGATTGCGCTGCTCTTATCGTTATTGTCCATTATCGAAGGAGACTGGACGGGGGGCTGGGGTGTCAAACTGAGTTATTTCCATCTGCCTTATTTGAATGATGGGAATATAGCGGTTCAATTCGGAGTATCGTTATGCTTGCTGCTCTTTATGAGCTTTATGGGATTGTTTATTGCCTCCATTGTACGCCGGTACGGGCGCAAAGGGATGTATGCTTTCACGCTGGTTATGATGGCTGCTTTAACCGTTACCAGTTATTTATTGACGTATTACAAAACTTGGGGGCCGGTTTTTGAGTGGCTCGGCGATCATTCCGCTTGGCTGAACGCCGTTATGCTCCTTCCGCTTGCTGCTTTGTTTGGCTTATGCTCGTTTTTGATGCTGCGCAAAGCGTCCTAAGCGCAAACTTCGAGAAGGCTTATGCTTATAATCCAACAACCCCCGGCCAGCAAGGTTTGCACCTGCTGCCGGGGGTTGTTTATGTGCGAAATGATTTTGCATTGCCGTTCCGGGTTAAATTGCACTAGATAAATACAAAATAAATGATGATGGCAAGAACAATTCGATAGATGGCGAACGGCACGAGTTTAATGCGGTTAATCAATTTCAGGAAGAAACGGATGGACAGCAGCGCGAATACAAATGCGGCAATAAATCCGGCGATAAAAAACGGCAGCGAATCCGCCGTAATGTACTGCCAGTTTTTATACAGCGATAACGCGCTGGCGCCAAGCATAACCGGAACAGCCATAATAAACGTGAAATCGGCTGCAGCCCGGTGGCTGAGACCAAGCAATACGCCCCCGGAAATGGTAGAACCCGAACGCGAGAAGCCCGGCCACAACGACAAGCATTGCATAAGACCGATTGTAAAAGCCTGCCTGTACGTTATCTGGTCCACCGTTTCCGCTTTAACCGGCATCCGTTTGCTGTAGTAGTCCGCAATAATCATCAGCACAGCCCCGATGACCAGACCGATAAGAACGGTTGCGGTAGAGAACAGGTACTCGTCGATGTAGTCTTCCAGCACCAAGCCAAGCACGCCCGCCGGAATCAAACCTACAATGACCTGCATCAGCTTCAGCCTTCCGCCTTGCGGAGCAGAAGGGGAAACAGGAGCAGCTGACTTGTTTCCTCTAAGCCGGTTTAATCCAAGCAATTCAATAAACCGGTTGCGGAACACGACGATAACCGCCAATATTGAACCAAGCTGGATAACGACCTTAAACGTATTGGCCGTGTACTTGCCGAGAAATTCCTCCGACTTTAGCCACATGTCATCAACGATAATCATGTGTCCTGTGGACGATACCGGGGCGAATTCCGTCAAGCCCTCGACGAGGCCCAAAATAATGGCTTTTATCATTTCCCAAAAATCCATTCCTACTAAACATCCTCTCTTTTGCTTGAATGGCGTCACGCAGCGCTAATTTGCAGGCTTGTCCGCCGATTGCTGCTCCGAACCTGCTTTTGCCGCATGGCCTAGCCAATATGATGATAACGCCGAGCCCCAGCCTTTCTTTGTTCATAGACGTCTGGCGGCGTTTTAAACCCTGCATGATTTCATTAAAAAACCGGTATAGGCTCAATGCTAGCGTTATTATACATGAGAATGCTTCCCGCGCTCAAATTTGATTATAATTGAACAAGCGATATGGAAAAATAGTGCATTTTTAACAACTGCAATGTTTTTTGCCCCGCAAATTGACACGTTAAGGGCGCTCCGTCTACACTGGAAAGTAGGCGAACAAATGCGAACAAATCGGTATAAAGGAGCAAGATTATGTTTAATCCAATCGGCATCGAGCAAGCGGTGCAAAAACTGAATCCGCCGCAGCAGGATGCGGTCCGGGCGACGGAAGGGCCGCTTCTCATCATGGCGGGAGCGGGAAGCGGCAAAACGCGCGTATTGACGCACCGTATCGCTTATTTAATCGAGAAGCAGCGAGTTGCGCCGTGGAGCATTCTTGCCATTACTTTTACGAATAAAGCGGCTCGCGAAATGCAGGACCGGGTTTCGGCGCTCGTTGGCCCGGGCGGACAGGATATTTGGGTATCCACCTTCCACTCGATGTGCGTCCGCATTTTGCGTCGTGATATCGGACGGATCGGCTATTCGACCAGCTTCTCGATTTTGGACTCATCCGACCAGTTGTCTGTTATCCGGAACTGCATGAAGGACCTCAATATCGACACGAAAAAATTCGAACCGAAAGCTGTGCAGGCAACGATGAGCAGCGCCAAAAACGAGCTGGTTACGCCGGAGCGCTTCGAGCAGAAGGCTGGCGATTATTTCGAAGGCATCGTGGCCAAGGTGTATACCGCTTATCAAAAAAGGCTGCGCAGCAACAACTCGCTTGATTTCGATGATTTGATTATGAAGACAATCGAGCTGTTTAAAGAAGTGCCGGAGGTCCTGGACTACTACCAGACCAAATTTCGCTATATCCACGTTGACGAATATCAGGATACGAACCGTGCCCAATATATGCTTTGCCGCATGCTGGCAGACAAACACCATAACATTTGCGTGGTCGGCGACAGCGACCAGTCGATTTACCGCTGGCGCGGCGCGGACATTACGAACATCCTCAACTTTGAAGAGGATTACCCGGAGGCCCGCACCATTATGCTGGAGCAGAACTATCGCTCCACCTCCAACATTTTGGATGCAGCCAACGCCGTCATTAAACGCAACACGGGACGCAAGCCTAAAAAACTGTGGACCCAAAGCGGCTCAGGCGATCCGATTACGGTATACCAAGCCGATTCGGAACATGATGAAGCGTATTTCATTACCGGCGAAATCCGCCGCAACGTGGATCACAAAGGAAAACGTTTCGCAAACCATGCGATATTGTACCGGACGAACGCCCAGTCCCGCGTTATCGAGGAAATTTTGATCAAATCGGATATTCCTTATCAAATCGTAGGCGGCGTCAAGTTCTACGACCGCAAAGAAATTAAAGACTTGCTGGCGTATTTGCGTTTGATTTCCAATCCGACGGACGATATTAGCCTGGAGAGGATTATTAACGTTCCGAAGCGCGGCATCGGCGATACGACGGTCGGCAAGCTGGCCGACGAAGCGGCCCGCCGCGGATCGTCCATCTATGAAGTGCTTGGCGACCTGAACGGGGTGGAGGTCAGCGGCCGGACAAGATCTCAGCTGATCGAATTCCGCGAGATGATCGGCAACCTGTCGCAGATGGTGGAATATTTGTCCGTAACCGAGCTGACGGAAAAAATACTCGAGATGTCCGGCTACCGGATGGAGCTGCAGCGCGAAAATACGCTGGAATCCAAAGCGCGGATGGAAAACATCGACGAGTTTCTGTCTGTGACGATGGATTTTGAGAAGCGCAACGAAGACCGGACGCTTGTCGCTTTTCTGACGGATTTGGCGCTTATCGCCGATATCGACTCGATGGACAAGGACGACAGCGCAAACGATGATGCGGTTGTCCTTATGACGATGCATAGCGCCAAAGGCTTGGAGTTCCCGGTCGTGTTTATTATCGGGATGGAGGAAAGCGTATTTCCGCACAGCCGCGCGCTTGCCGACAACGAAGAGCTGGAGGAGGAGCGCCGCCTTGCCTACGTGGGCATTACACGCGCGGAGGAGCGCCTTTACTTGACATGCGCCCGCATGCGGACGCTGTTTGGGCGCACGAGCTCCAATATGCCATCGCGCTTCCTGGAAGAGGTGCCGGACAGCGTCAAGGAAAATGTATCCGCCGGCGGCATCGGCCGGGGCGGAAACCGCTTTGCCGGCGGAGGCGCCGGCTCGTTTGGCGCTACGCGTCCGGGCGGCGGCCGGGCGCCTGGCTTTGGCGCGGCTGCTGCCAGCCGCCCTTCCGGCGCAGCCGGCAGCAGCGTGCGCATCAGCTCGCCGCTGGATGCAGCCCGCGCGGCTGGCGCAAGCGCGGGCGGGGGCGACCGCGATTTTGCCGCGGGCGATAAAGTGGCCCATGGCAAATGGGGCGAAGGCACCATTGTGTCCGTGAAAGGGACGGGCAGCGACACCGAGCTGCAGATTGCATTCCCGGCGCCTGTGGGGATTAAGCGTTTGCTGGCTTCTTTTGCGCCGATTACGAAAGTATAGATGAGAGCATTGAAACGAAACCCATTTAAATGATAGGAAGGGGAACCTCTGTGGAGACAAACAACCTGCGTTTTTCCGAAGGAAATCACGCTGGATTGCCCGAGGCCGATCCTGCTGTGCTGCAGCGCATGCAGGAGCTGGCAGATGAGCTTGCCGCTCACAATTATCAATATTATACGCTGGATCAGCCGACGATCAGCGATGCGGATTACGACAAGCTGTATGACGAGCTTGTCTCGCTGGAGGCGCAGTCCGGCATTACGCTGCCGGACTCCCCGACGCAGCGGGTAGGCGGCGATTTGCTCAAAGGCTTTGAGCCTCACCGTCACCGGGCGAAGCTTTGGAGCCTGGACAAAGCGCAGGACGCGGAGGATTTGCTGGCCTGGAACCAGCGTGTGCTGAAAGCGGTAGCCGACTATAACGCCAAGCATCCGGAGGAAGAGCCGCTCCCGCAGCCGGCGTATGCTATCGAGCTTAAGTTCGACGGGCTTACCTTGAACCTGACGTATGAGAACGGCAGGCTTGTGCAAGCGGCAACGCGCGGCAACGGAACGGTAGGCGAAGGCATCCTGCCGCAGGTGAAGACGATTAAGTCGGTTCCGCTGACGATCCCTTTTCAAGAAGGAACGATCGAAGTGCAGGGAGAAGGGTTAATGAACTTGTCCGTGCTGGAGCGCTATAACGCAACGGCCGCCGAACAGCTCAAAAACGCCCGGAACGCCGCCGCCGGCGCTTTGCGCAACCTGAACCCGAAAGTAACGGCCGAACGCAAGCTGAGCGCTTTTTTCTATAATGTAGGATATGCCGAAGGCGTTTCTTTTCAGGACCATAAACAAATGCAGCAGTTTTTGCGCGATAACAAGTTTAAGGTCAATCCCTACATCGTATATTGCGATACGATTGAAGAGGTGCAGAAGGAGCTTAAGGCCATTGAAGAACGGCGCCATACGCTGGATTATTTGATCGACGGAGCGGTTGTGAAGCTGACGGACATGCGTACGCGCGAAGCGCTTGGTTATACCGACAAGTTCCCGCGTTGGGCGGTTGCCTATAAATTCGAAGCGGAAGAAACAACAACCGTGCTGGAGTCTGTTTCCTGGGAAGTGGGGCGTACCGGCAAAATAACGCCGGTAGCGCGCGTAGAAGCGGTTGAACTTGCCGGCGTTACGGTACAGAACTGCACA
>NZ_CP035492.1:3682500-3745000 GCF_004135365.1 Paenibacillus protaetiae
GCGGAGTAACTCTCGTTAAGGAACTCGGCAAAATGACCCCGTAACTTCGGGAGAAGGGGTGCCTCGGTAGGGTGAATAGCCCGAGGGGGCCGCAGTGAAAAGGCCCAAGCGACTGTTTAGCAAAAACACAGGTCTGTGCGAAGCCGCAAGGCGAAGTATACGGGCTGACGCCTGCCCGGTGCTGGAAGGTTAAGGGGAGCGGTTAGGGGTAACCCGAAGCTGTGAACCGAAGCCCCAGTAAACGGCGGCCGTAACTATAACGGTCCTAAGGTAGCGAAATTCCTTGTCAGGTAAATTCTGACCCGCACGAATGGCGTAACGACTTGGGCGCTGTCTCAACGAGAGATCCGGTGAAATTTTAATACCTGTGAAGATGCAGGTTACCCGCGACAAGACGGAAAGACCCCATGGAGCTTTACTGCAGCTTGATATTGGACTTTGGTACGATCTGTACAGGATAGGTGGGAGCCTGGGAAGCATGAGCGCCAGCTTGTGTGGAGGCGACGTTGGGATACCACCCTGATCGTATCGGAGTTCTAACCCGCTACCGTGAATCCGGTAGGGGGACCGTGTCAGGCGGGCAGTTTGACTGGGGCGGTCGCCTCCTAAAAAGTAACGGAGGCGCCCAAAGGTTCCCTCAGAATGGTTGGAAATCATTCGGAGAGTGCAAAGGCATAAGGGAGCTTGACTGCGAGACCAACAAGTCGAGCAGGGACGAAAGTCGGGCTTAGTGATCCGGTGGTACCGCATGGAAGGGCCATCGCTCAACGGATAAAAGCTACCCTGGGGATAACAGGCTTATCTCCCCCAAGAGTCCACATCGACGGGGAGGTTTGGCACCTCGATGTCGGCTCATCGCATCCTGGGGCTGAAGTAGGTCCCAAGGGTTGGGCTGTTCGCCCATTAAAGCGGTACGCGAGCTGGGTTCAGAACGTCGTGAGACAGTTCGGTCCCTATCTGTCGTGGGCGTAGGAAATTTGAGAGGAGCTGTCCTTAGTACGAGAGGACCGGGATGGACGTACCGCTGGTGTACCAGTTGTTCCGCCAGGAGCACCGCTGGGTAGCTATGTACGGACGGGATAAGCGCTGAAAGCATCTAAGCGTGAAGCCCCCCTCAAGATGAGATTTCCCAGTATGTAAGACCCCTTGTAGACGACGAGGTGGATAGGTTCGGGGTGGAAGCGCAGCAATGCGTGCAGCTGACGAATACTAATCGGTCGAGGGCTTATCCTAAATCAAGCTAAAGATTCATTGCATACCCTTTCGCATCCAGTTTTCAAGGCGCAAAACCTTGAAGGTTTACGCTGTAAACCACGTTTGGTGGCGATGGCGGAGGGGAACCACGCGTTCCCATACCGAACACGACCGTTAAGCCCTCCAGCGCCGATGGTACTTGGACCGCAGGGTCCTGGGAGAGTAGGACGTCGCCAAGCACGAAGAACCTGTCACAGTCTTGTGGCAGGTTTTTTTGTGTCCTTAATAATTAATGGATTAAATAATGGTTTAGCATTATGGTTTGTTTCCGGTTGTGAATTGGCAAAGCATCACAAACAGCTTACTGTTGTCCACATCACGCACAATGGGGGGTAACTGGCCCTTGGTGCACCGAAGGATAAGCAGCATTGATTAACCGATGCATTACCTCCTGTGAGCAGGCGCTTTAGCAGCGAAATCGACTCGGGTTATCCCCTTGTTTGCCCACAAGTCTGCATAACTTCATGGTTAGCAGCAGCAGATCATCTAGAATAAACGGGATAACCGGCTGCATCAGCTGAAATTATGCACATGTGAATAGTTGTCTAAATTCCGCAAAAGCCTTCTTATTGAGATTTTACCCCCAGCATGCAGTTCCTCTTATACACACTTTTGTTCACAAGCTGTTTATTTATGTGAATGAACGATGCTTTCACACCACATAATAAATGAATGATCGAATAAGTTCCGGCCGGCGCTGTCTATGGGTATAAATAAGCATGGACCGCATCATGCTAGATCATAACGGCTTTCAAAATAAGGATTTGAAAATCGTCTGAAAATTTAAACTCCATCTCTTGACCTTTTTTGATTTTTGCGTATAATGAATTTAAAGTCAAAGAAAGTCAAAGTCAATTGCAGCTGCTGAATAGAGCTGTTCCGCAGCGGTAATCTTCTTGCTAAACGCAGGCGGATTACAGCCAAATCCAGGCTAAAGTTTCATTCAGCCGGTACAGCGATATTTGCAGCATTTCATGGAGGTTGGTGATATGCGCAACATTTCCGATCTCATTGAGCAGTACTTGAAGCAATTGCTGCAGAACAGTTCGGATGGAGCTGTTGAGATTCAGAGGAACGAGCTTGCTGACCAATTCTCGTGTGTTCCTTCGCAAATTAACTATGTCATCAGCACCCGTTTCACCTTGGAGAAAGGTTACATGGTGGAAAGCAAAAGGGGCGGCGGCGGTTATGTGCGCATTCAGCGGGTTGAGCTGCCGGCATTAAAAAACATTCAGTTCCACATTAATGAAACGATTGGTGATTGTGTGGAACAAAGTGTTGCCGAAGGACTCATTTATCAGCTGGAGGAAGCGGAATTGATTACAAGACGGGAAGCCAATCTGATCCGGGCAGCGATATCCAGAGACACGATTGCAGTCAAGCTTCCGCTTCGCGATGAGATTCGGGCACGCCTTCTGAAATCGATGTTAATTACGCTGCTAATCCGTTAGGCGAGTAGTGTAGCTCGAAAGGAGGGGCAACATTCGTGATTTGTCAGGAATGCGGTAAAAGGCCGGCAACACTCCATTTTACAAAAATCGTTAATGGTGAAAAAACGGAGTTTCATATATGCGAGGCATGCGCGAGGGAAAAAGGCGAAAGTTTACCCGGTGCGCCCAATGGCTTTTCCATCCATAGCTTGCTGTCGGGGCTGCTTGATTTTGAGCCTGCAGGAGCAGCAGGCGGCGGGGTAAAGCCAAAGGCTGCCCGGTGTGATGAATGCGGCCTTACTTATGCGCAGTTCAGCAAAATCGGCCGTTTTGGCTGCAGCTCATGCTATAAGCATTTTGCAGATCATTTGGATCCGTTGTTGAAGAGGGTTCACGGCAACACGGTGCACGTCGGGAAAATACCAAAAAGATACGGCGGGCAAATCCAGTATAAGCGCGAAATTGAGCAGCTTAGACGGGATATGCAAGGCCGTATTGAAAGGGAAGAGTTCGAAAGCGCGGCTTTAATCCGCGACCGGATTCGTGAACTGGAAAAAAAGATCAGCGATTTGTAAAGCAGGAAGGAGGGGCGTATCTGTGGAACAACGCCATTTCTCGCAGCAAGCGTTAAGCGAATGGATGAAGCATGATGGTCCCGATTCCGATATCGTGATCAGCAGCAGAGTTCGGCTGGCCCGCAACTTGCGGCGGCATCCTTTTCCAATGCTTGCGACCAGCAGTCAGTCCGAAGAAGTGATGAAGCAGCTGATTGAAATCGGCAAATCCGATCAGCTCGCCCAAGTGGGCAAGTTCGAGACGATTGTTTTATCGGACTTGAATGAACTGGAGCGCAGAGTGCTGGTGGAAAAACATTTAATCAGCCCGAATTTGGCCAATGATTCACGCGGCGGGGCGGTTATATTAAGCGATAATGAATCCGTCAGCATTATGATTAACGAAGAAGACCATCTGCGCATTCAATGTTTGTATCCGGGATTCCAAGTACAAGAAGCTTGGGGACTGGCTGGCAGAATTGATAATATATTTGAGGAGAAAGCGGAATACGCTTTTGATGAAAAGTTTGGTTATTTGACGACTTGTCCTACGAATGTCGGGACGGGCATTCGGGCTTCGGTCATGATGCATTTGCCGGCGCTGGTGCTGACGCAGCAAATTAACCGGATTTTGTCCGCCATTACGCAGGTAGGCCTTGCCGTTCGCGGTCAATACGGCGAAGGTAGCGAGGCGCTTGGCAATTTGTTTCAAATATCGAACCAGATTACGCTGGGACAATCGGAAACGGAAATTATCGATAACCTGTACGGCGTAGCCAAGCAAATTATCGAGCATGAACGTGCGGCAAGATCAAGGCTGCTGACAGAGTCGCGGCTGAAGGTCGAAGACCGGATCAAACGTTCCTACGGCATATTAAAATATGCGGCGATTATGGACTCGAAAGAGGCTTCGCAGCGGTTATCCGATGTTAGGCTTGGAGTAGATTTAGGATTGTTGCAGGAAGTTACGCCTACGGTGATGAATGAATTAATGGTGATGACTCAGCCAGGCTTTTTGCAGCAAACGTTCAAGGAGAAGATGAATCCGGAAACACGCGATGTAAGACGCGCCGAACTTATCCGCAAGCAATTGCGGGGGCAAACTGAATTTGGGGGTGCTTGAACATGATGTTTGGAAGATTTACGGAACGCGCACAGAAGGTATTGGCTTTAGCGCAAGAGGAAGCGGTCAGACTTGGCCATAATAATATCGGGACAGAGCATATTTTGCTTGGTCTCATTCGGGAGGGCGAAGGCATTGCAGCGAAAGCGCTCATTGGCCTAGGGCTTGGTCTCGAAAAAATACAGGATGAGGTAGAAGCGCTTATCGGCCGCGGACAGGAGCAGCCAACGAATATCGCT
Organism: Paenibacillus protaetiae; assembly: GCF_004135365.1. Lineage (NCBI taxonomy): Bacteria > Bacillati > Bacillota > Bacilli > Caryophanales > Paenibacillaceae > Paenibacillus > Paenibacillus protaetiae. Next base: position 3,687,101 of record NZ_CP035492.1, read on the forward strand.
TATACGCCGCGGGCGAAAAAAGTGATTGAGCTGTCGATGGACGAAGCCCGCAAGCTGGGCCACACTTACGTGGGCACGGAGCATATTTTGCTTGGCCTCATCCGTGAAGGCGAAGGTGTTGCGGCAAGAGTGCTCAACAACTTGGGCATCAGCCTGAACAAAGCGCGCCAGCAAGTGCTGCAGCTGCTTGGCAGCAGCGAAGCGGTATCGAGCAATCATGGCACGCAAGCCAATGTCAGCACGCCAACGCTGGACGGCTTGGCTCGTGACTTGACTGCAATTGCCCGCGAAGGCAATCTGGATCCGGTTATCGGGCGCAGCAAAGAAATTGAGCGTGTTATTCAAGTGCTCAGCCGCCGCACGAAAAACAATCCGGTGCTGATCGGCGAACCTGGGGTCGGTAAAACCGCCATTGCTGAAGGCCTCGCCCAAAAAATTATTGAAAATGAAATTCCGGAAACATTGCGCGACAAGCGCGTTATGACGCTTGATATGGGCTCTGTTGTAGCCGGAACCAAATATCGCGGCGAATTCGAAGACCGCCTGAAAAAAATTATGGATGAAATCCGCCAAGCCGGGAACATTATCTTGTTCATCGACGAGCTGCACACGCTCATTGGCGCAGGCGGCGCGGAGGGCGCCATTGACGCCTCCAACATCTTGAAACCGGCGCTGGCGCGCGGCGAGCTGCAATGCATCGGCGCCACCACGCTGGACGAATACCGCAAATATATCGAGAAGGATGCTGCGCTTGAACGCCGCTTCCAGCCGATTACGGTCGACCAGCCTTCGCCGGAAGAAGCGATTCAAATTCTGATGGGTCTCCGTGACCGTTACGAAGCGCATCACCGTGTAAAAATTACGGACGAAGCCATTGTGCAGGCGGTGAAGCTGTCTGACCGTTACATTACGGACCGTTTCCTGCCGGACAAAGCGATTGACCTCATCGACGAGGCCAGCTCCAAAGTGAGACTTCACACGTATACGGTACCGCCTAATCTGAAACAGCTGGAAAACCGCCTTGAAGATATCCGCAAGGAAAAAGACGCGGCGGTGCAAAGCCAGGAGTTTGAGAAAGCAGCGGCGCTTCGTGATACGGAGCAAAAAATCCGCGAAGAGCTTGATACAACGAAAAACCAATGGAAAGAAAAACAAGGCCGCACCGATTCCGAAGTGACACCTGAAGATATTGCGCAGGTTGTTGCCAGCTGGACCGGTATTCCGGTCATTAAGCTGAAGGAAGAAGAAACGGAGCGCCTGCTCAAAATGGAATCCATTCTCCATGACCGCGTCATCGGTCAGGACGAAGCGGTTAAAGCGGTATCGAGAGCGATCCGCCGCGCACGCGCGGGGCTGAAAGATCCGAAACGCCCGATGGGCTCGTTCATCTTCCTTGGCCCAACCGGTGTCGGCAAAACGGAGCTCGCAAGAGCGCTGGCAGAAGCGTTGTTTGGCGACGAGAATGCCGTTATCCGCATCGACATGTCGGAATATATGGAGAAACATTCGACGTCCCGTCTGGTCGGTGCTCCTCCGGGATATGTCGGCTACGAGGAAGGCGGCCAGCTGACCGAAAAAGTACGTCGCAAGCCGTATTCGGTCGTCTTGCTGGACGAAATCGAAAAAGCGCATCCGGAAGTATTCAACATTCTGCTGCAGGTGCTTGAGGATGGCCGCTTGACGGACTCCAAAGGCCGTGTGGTCGACTTCCGCAACACGCTGATCATTATGACGTCGAATGTAGGCGCAGACCAAATTAAACGCAATTCGTCGCTTGGATTCACAGCCGTACACGATTCCGGCCGCGAATTTGCGCAAATGAAAGATAAAGTGATGGCGGAACTGAAGAAAAGCTTCCGTCCGGAGTTCCTGAACCGGATCGATGAAACAATCGTGTTCCATTCGCTGGAGCAGGAGCATATTTCGCAGATCGTTTCGCTGATGGCCGACGATCTCCGCAAACGGCTGCGTGAGCAGGAAATCGACTTTGTGCTGACGGACAGCGCGAAGGCGTTCCTTGCCAAAGAAGGCTTCGATCCGGCTTACGGGGCGCGTCCGCTTCGCAGAGCGATCCAGAAGCATATTGAAGACCGCTTGTCGGAAGAGCTGCTCACCGGCAAAATCGTCAAAGGCGATACCTTCACAATTGATGAGAAGGATGGCGAATTGACCGTCACGAAAACGGAAGCTGAAGCTGCGCCTACAGAGCCTGCGGCCCGTTAAAAACGCATAAGCACAAAAAAGCTTTCTCCCGTAAAAGGAGAAAGCTTTTTTGCATGCTGACGCGCTTTGTTTCATTGCAGCGCCTATTGCTGCCCAAAACCGCAGAACAAAGCCAAAAGCCGGAGAAAAGCATAGCTATTGCAGTTTGCGCCAGGAAAGGGAGGGGGTTTATCCCATTCGCATTAAATGGTAAAATTCAAGAGAATACGGGAGTTATGTATGCAACAGGTTGAATCGTTTGAACTGTTCATGTCATGCTCAATGCAGAAGGAGCCGGCTATGGCAAAAATAAAAATGAAATTCGTGTGTACCGAATGCGGCACCGAATCGCCTAAATGGCTCGGGAAATGCCCGGGCTGCGGCTCATGGAATTCTATGGTCGAGGAACGCGAAACGGTTATTAAAACGCAAGGGGTCGGCTTATCAAGCGTTCAGATGAAAGAAAAGCCGAAATCCATCATACATATAGAAAGTGAGCAGGAACCCCGCATTGAAACACGCATGAAGGAGCTGAATCGCGTGCTTGGAGGCGGTGTTGTTCCCGGCTCGCTTATTCTTGTTGGCGGGGACCCCGGCATCGGCAAATCGACTTTGCTGCTGCAAACTTCACATGCTCTTGCATCCAAAGGGCTTAAAGTGCTTTATATTTCGGGCGAGGAATCGGTACGCCAAACACGCATGAGAGCAGACCGGCTGGGCGCTTTGACCGAAAGCTTGTTTGTACTATGCGAGACGAATATGGAGAACATTAATGAAGCGATCGAAACGATTCAGCCGGATTTTCTCGTGATTGATTCCATCCAGACCGTATTTGATCCTAATGTGCAGTCCGCTCCGGGCAGTGTGGCGCAGGTGAGGGAATGTACCGCCCATTTTATGCGGATTGCCAAAATTAAAGGAATCGCTACAGTCCTTGTTGGCCATGTTACGAAGGAAGGGGCAATCGCGGGTCCGCGTTTGCTGGAGCATATGGTTGACTGCGTACTTTATTTTGAAGGAGAACGCCACCATACATACCGGCTGCTGCGTGCAGTGAAAAACCGGTTTGGCTCAACCAATGAGGTCGGCATATTTGAAATGAGCGAAGACGGACTGCGGGAAGTGGATAATCCTTCGGAACTGTTTCTGTCGGAAAGGCCGCTTGGCGTATCGGGTTCGACAGTTGTCGCAAGTATGGAAGGGACGCGCCCGATGCTGGTCGAATTGCAGGCACTTGTTGCAACCACGCATTTTCCTTCGCCGCGGCGGATGTCGGCCGGTCTTGACCATCATCGGATGGCGCTTATTATTGCGGTGCTGGAGAAACGGATCGGATTATTCCTGCAAACCCAGGATGCCTATGTGAACGCCGCAGGAGGAGTCAAACTGGATGAGCCGGCGGTTGATTTGGCCGTTGCAGTAAGCTTGGCTTCCAGCTTTAAGGATGCGCCAACGCGTCCGTATGACGTTATTTTCGGAGAAGTTGGCTTGACGGGCGAGGTAAGGGCTGTATCCAGAGCAGAGCAGCGGGTAAAGGAGGCGGAGAAGCTGGGGTTTAAGCGGGTCATTATGCCGGAAAAAAGCTTAAAGGGCTGGAAGCCGCCTGCAGGTATAGACATTATCGGCGTAAACACGGTTGCGGAAGCACTTTCTGCAGCGCTTGAATAGGGGGCAAATGATGAAAGAGCAGAACCAGATGGAAGTCATGAATCAATTATTGCAATTAGTCGCACCAGGAACCCCATTCCGCGATGGACTTGAGAACGTTCTTCGCGCCAAGACCGGAGCGCTTTTGGTTGTCGGCTACAGCCCGGAAGTAATGGAAGTAGTGGATGGCGGGTTTTCGATCAACTGCGATTTCTCGCCTAACTACTTGTATGAGCTTGCCAAAATGGACGGCGCCATTATTTTGAGCGAGGACTTGCGCCGGATTTTGTACGCCAATACACAACTCATTCCGAACAGCTCCATTCCCTCCATCGAGACGGGAATCCGGCACCGTACGGCTGAACGGGTCGCGAAGCAAACCGGGAAACTTGTTGTATCCATTTCGCAGCGGCGCAATATTATTACGTTGTACCAAGGCAATCTGCGTTACTCGCTGAAAGATATCGGCGTCATATTAACGAAAGCCAATCAGGCTATTCAAACGCTGGAGAAGTACAAAGCGGTATTGAACCAATCGTTCACGAACTTGTCCGCCCTTGAATTCGAAGAGCTGGTGACGCTGCAGGATGTCGCTCACGCGATTCAGCGTGTGGAGATGGTGCTGCGGGTTAAGATGGAAATTAAGCGGTATGTCAATGAGCTGGGGACGGAAGGGCGTCTGATCAGCATGCAGATGGATGAGCTGGTGGACGGCGTCGAGGAAGATGCATGGTTTTTGCTGAAGGATTATGCCAAAGACAACTCGGATGAGAAACTGAAGGAAATCCGGCTGGGGCTGAAGAAACTTGGCGCCGACGAAATGCTCGAAGCATCGCCGATCTTGCGCCTGCTTGGCTATACGCATACCGGTTCGATGGCGGAAGAAGTTGTTTCTCCGCGCGGTTACCGGCTGCTGAACAAAATTCCGCGCCTGCCGCTTGTCATTATGAATAATTTGGTGGAACGTTTTGGGCGTTTGCCGCATATTTTAATGGCAACGATTGAAGAACTGGACGAGGTCGACGGCATCGGCGAGGTGCGTGCCCGGGCGATTAAAGACGGTATGAAACGGATTCAAGAGCAAATGTTCATTGACAGGCATATCTAATCCGCTTACAATGAATGGATTGCTTGCTTGAAGCGTTAGTATACTTGGTTGAAGGCTTTTAGGGCATAGTAGAGAAGAGGTGGAACAGATGATCATTAAATCGATACCGAGCCTTCTCACGGTTGGAAATTTATTTTTAGGCGTTATTTCGATTATTCTGGTGTTTAACGATAAGCCGGAGAATGCCGCGATGATGGTCATTATTGCCATGCTGCTTGATGGCGTGGATGGGCGGGTAGCCCGTGCACTTAATGCTCAAAGCGAGTTTGGCAAAGAGCTTGATTCCCTTGCAGATGTGATTTCATTTGGGGTAGCCCCTGCGTTTTTGATGTATGTAACGGCTTTTCAGGATTTAAATCCAACGCTCGCTTGGATTATTACCGCATTGTTCCCGGTTTGCGGCGCGCTTCGTTTAGCGCGGTTTAATGTCATAACAAGCTCGGCGGGATACTTTATCGGCTTGCCGATTCCAGCAGCAGGCGGAGTGCTTGCAACGCTTGCTTTGTTTGAAGGGGATATCAGTGTTTCCGTATTGGTTGCGACGATGCTTGTGCTTGCCTTGTTAATGGTCAGCACGATTAAATATCCGAATTTTAAAAAGGTCGGCATTTCCAAAAAAGCGCTTTGGGCAGTTCCGGTTATCATTGCGGTAACGGTACTGCTGGGCTTGTTGTTCCCGGACGATTTGTCCAAAATTATTTTTATCCCGCTGTTGCTGTATGCGATTTACGGATTAAAAAAAAACGTTGAACGCCGTGTTTGGAAGCGGGAGCCGCTTGTCAGAACGGACAGTACCGACCGGAACGAAGAGCAGAACCAGTCGGAGCATACAGCTTGATTTGCATTAACATGGTTAATAACCCGGCTGCAGAAGCCAAAAAGGATGTGCCTTGATACGCTGGGATCAGCGTCAAGGCACATCCTTTTTTTTGTACTCGTTCAGGTCATGTTGAAAAGCCCAAGCGTGGAGCATCGGTTATATTCGTCTGCAACAACTTCATCCAGTTTAATATCGAGCAGGTTGCACATCGCTGCCATATAAAACAGATTGCGACCCAGCTCCGATTTGACGACATCCCGGCAGTTTTCGCACAGGTCGCCGTAGAGGTGGCTTTCAAGCGTTATTTTTGCGTTTTCCAAATTTAAATCATTGGAATACTGCTGCTTGCGTGCATGCAATTCAATGCAGCCGCAATCCGTGACAGCCTTGGAGAGGGCACGGTTGACGGATGCACCGGATTGGCCAAACTTAGACATGACATCCATCAAGCTGCGATGTCGGAGCAGCAGCTCAGACACCTGCGTTTGATACTGATCCAGCGTTGGCGTGCTCATCGGTCCACCTCTTTCATCAGTATGTTCAATCAGTTCCCATGACTATATTTACCTTGTCACCTATTATAGACCTCCAGTGGCTGCTTTTCAAAATGAAAAAAAGTTTATTTCTTTCCATACTTTATGCCTGCGCTACGATTAGGCTGCCATTTATTGGACCATAATTGGTAGTGGAGGTGAAAATGAATGATAAAACGAATAATTCAATTTATGGGGTTACTGATAGGCGGATTGTTGGGCAATGAATGGTATGGTTCAATAAATGGTTTAGGAATGTGGTCGGAAAGCGGCCTTATGCAACGGTCGGGAAGCTATTATTTATATGTGGGAGCCGGCGCGATGATCGGTATCATTGTAGCTACGCTATTTGCCGGCACCATTATCCGTCTGCTGGAACGCGGTTCGGAGAAAGCGGCTGCGATGCCGATGCAGGATTTGCTCGCCGGGGCGGGCGGGATGCTTATGGGGCTGCTGCTTGCGGTATTGCTGTATCCGGCTGTGCCGGGGCTTAAAGGCATCGGACAAGCTGTACCCGCGGTTATGGCGCTTGGATTTGGTTATATCGGCATGCGCATCGGCCTGAGGAAAAAGGAAGAGCTCGCAGCCGGTCTGAGCATGCTGCTGGAGCCGCGCAAGGCTGAACGGCCGAACGAAACGGGCAAAGGTTTTGAAGAGCATAAAATTTTGGATACAAGCGTTATTATCGACGGCAGAATTGCGGATATTTGCAAGACCGGATTTATCGAAGGCACACTTGTTATTCCGGAATTTGTGCTGGAAGAGCTGCAGCATATTGCTGACTCTTCGGATTTGCTGAAACGGAACCGCGGCCGCAGGGGCCTGGACATCCTGAACAAGATTCAAAAAGAGCTGGATGTGAAAGTGCTTATATACGAAGGCGATTTCGAGGAAATCGGCGAAGTGGACAGCAAGCTCGTGAAGCTGGCTAAAGTGCTTGGCGGCAAAGTGGTAACGAATGATTTTAACTTGAACAAGGTATGTGAGCTGCAAGGCGTTTCGGTGCTGAACATTAACGATTTGGCAAACGCTGTGAAGCCGGTTGTGCTGCCGGGCGAAGAAATTATTGTTCAAGTGATCAAGGACGGCAAGGAGCACGGGCAAGGCGTCGCTTATTTGGATGACGGGACGATGATTGTCGTCGAAGGCGGCCGGGACTATATCGGTACGACAATGGAAGTTCTGGTGACAAGCGTTCTGCAGACGTCAGCGGGCCGGATGATTTTCGCAAAGCCGAAGCTGTTGGAAAAAGCGCTGTAACGAGGTATGATAATGATATTGTCGCCGTTTGAGATACGGCGGGGAAGTACAGTGCGAGGCAGGTTGATGGCAGCATGGAAGCAAAATGGGGAGTTGTTGTCGTAGCGGCCGGCCGCGGCACGCGTATGGGCACAAGCGAAAGCAAGCAATATTTGCTGCTGGGCAATAAGCCGATATTGGTTCATACGCTTGAACTATTCGAATCAATGGCGGAAATAGCGGAAATTGTTGTCGTGACGGGAAGCGGGGAAATCGGACGCTGCCGGGAGCTGGCGGAGCAATACGGGCTGCACAAAGTGCGGCATGTCGTTGCCGGAGGAAGCGAGCGGCAGCATTCGGTCTATAAAGGTATAGCAGCGCTTGGTAATCGGGCGGACTGGGTCATGGTGCATGACGCTGTCCGTCCGTTTGTGACGTCTGAAGCCGTCCGGGCATGCTGTTCGGCTGCGGAACAGCATGGTGCCGCCGTGCTTGCTGTGCCGGTTAAGGATACCATTAAGCAAGTGAATGAAGCGGGTATCATTACGGCTACGCCTGACCGCAGCCGCTTATGGGCAATCCAGACACCGCAGGCGTTCCGGCGCGAACTGCTGGCGGAAGCGCATGAGCAGGCTGCCGCAGCGTCATTTGTAGGCACGGACGATGCGATGGTGGTGGAACGGATGGGCGTTCCGGTAGCTGTGGCTGCAGGCGACTATACAAACATTAAAATTACAACGCCGGACGATTTGCCCTATGCGGAATTTTTGCTGTCCCAGCGGGACAGGCGGGAAGCCGCGGAATAAAGCCGGCTACAGGAGAGGGGAACAGAAGGATGATACGGGTTGGTCAAGGGTTTGACGTTCATCAGCTGGTGGAAGGAAGGCCGTGTATTATAGGCGGGGTTACGATTCCGTATGAGAAAGGGCTGCTCGGCCATTCCGATGCGGATGTGCTGCTGCATGCCATTTCGGATGCCGTGCTGGGCGCGCTTGGTTTAGGCGACATCGGAAAGCATTTTCCGGATACGGATGAAGCGTTTAAAGACGCCGACAGCTTGAAGCTGCTGGACCATGTATGGGCGCTTGCGAAGGAGCGGGGCTACAAGCTCGGCAACATTGATTCTACCATTATTGCGCAGAAGCCTAAAATGGCGCCGTATATCCCCCAAATGGCGGAAGTGATCGCCAAAGCGCTTGAAGCGGACGTGACGCAGGTGAATGTAAAGGCGACTACAACCGAGCAGCTTGGCTTTACCGGCCGGGGAGAAGGCATTGCCGCTCAATCGGTTGTTTGTTTGGTCCGGGATGTGCTATAGTTACTCACATTAATGAAACAGGCAGGTAAAATTGGAAGGGAGAGCTTTGAAGATGACGCAGGAAGTGCGCGTACGTTATGCTCCGTCTCCGACGGGCCATTTACATATCGGCAATGCAAGAACGGCTTTATTTAATTATTTATTTGCACGAAACTTGGGCGGCAAGCTCATTGTCCGCATCGAGGATACGGACGTGAAGCGCAATGTGGAAGGCGGCGAGCAAAGCCAGCTGACCTATTTGAAATGGCTGGGCATGGACTGGGATGAAAGCGTGGATGTAGGCGGCGGATACGGACCGTATCGCCAGACCGAACGCCTCGATATTTACGAGAAGTATTGGCAGGACCTGCTGGACCGCGGCCTTGCTTACCGCTGCTATTGCACGGAGGAAGAACTGGAGCAGGAGCGCGAGGAGCAGATTGCAAGAGGCGAAACGCCTCGTTATTCCGGCAAGCACCGTGACCTGACGGAAGAGCAGCGCAAGGCGTATGAAGCGGAGGGCCGCGTAGCGAGCATCCGGTTCCGTGTGCCGGAAGGCAAAACATACGCTTGGGACGATATGGTGAAGGGCACGATTTCATTTGATACGGCGGAGACGGGCGATTTTGTCATTGTGAAAAAAGACGGCATCCCGACGTACAACTTTGCGGTTGTGCTGGATGACCATCTGATGCGCATCAGCCACGTGCTGCGCGGGGAAGACCATATTTCCAATACGCCGCGCCAGCTGATGATTTACGAAGCGTTTGGCTGGGAACCGCCGCAATTCGCGCATATGACGCTTATTGTGAATGAGAGCCGCAAAAAGCTGAGCAAACGCGATGAGTCGATTATCCAGTTTATCGAGCAATACGATCAGCTTGGTTATTTGCCGGAAGCGATGTTTAACTTTATCGCCCTGCTTGGCTGGTCGCCGGAAGGCGAGCAGGAGATCTTTACGCGCGAAGAGCTGATCGCCGCGTTTAGTGCCCAGCGCCTGAGCAAAAGCCCGGCTGTTTTTGATACGCACAAGCTGAGCTGGATGAACGGTGAATACATCAAGAAAACGGACTTGAACCGTCTCGTGGATATGTGCCTGCCGCATTTGCGCAAGGCCGGCCGCGCAGCGGATGACCTTGATGCCGAAGGGCGCGAATGGGTAACGAGCCTGGTGGCGCTGTATCAGGATAAGCTTCGTTCGGCAAGCGAAATCGTGCCGCTTACGGAACTGTTCTTCCAGGATGAAGTGACAGATGAAGCGGAAGCGGCGGAGGTGCTGGCGGAAGAACAGGTGCCGGCGGTGCTGGCCGCATTCCTGGCCCGTCTCGAAGCAGAGGCTTCTTCTTTTACGGTTGACGGCATTAAAGATTCGATCAAGGCGGTACAGAAGGAAACCGGGTTTAAAGGAAAACAGCTGTTTATGCCGATTCGTGCTGCCTTGACCGGACAGACGCATGGACCGGACCTGAACCAGTCGATCGTGCTGCTGGGCAGGGACAAAGTGATCTCCCGCTTGAAAAGCCGCTTGGCTTAAATGAACTTGGGCGGCCTTAACGATATGGGCGGGAAGCGGGCAATTGTTTCCAATACCCTTGTCACTTTGGATTGTATTGGCGTATACTGTATTTGAAATTGCGAGAACGTTCGTTTTCTTTACTTACAAACTTAACAGCTGTGAACAGGATAGTACGTTTATGCTGGATTTGCAGAGAGGACAACCGTCATCCAAACCGGCGCTGCTTTGCGGTGTAAGTGCAAGATGTAGGCTGTAAGTTGTCTATTCCGTATAAACCGAAATGCACCTGGGAGCTCTGTTCCGATACGTTATTCCGATGACAGCAGCCGCAGCGGACACTGCGGGGCGCGGTTGGCCCGCACGGCAACTGTCTGGCGGAAGCGGGGTAGGAAGCAGCGTCTAGCCTTCGTTACAGGCGGATAAGATGGATGGCCCGCATAGCGCCGCAGCAGGTTGTGCTGCTAGCGCTGTACGCCGGAGTGATGGGGACGGCCTATCCAAGCAGAGTGGAACCGCGTAATGTTACGCCTCTGCAGCCTATGGCTGCGGAGGCTTTTATTTTTTGTACACGCGGATGGAGAGGAGCAATGAATCATGTTTCGCCGTATCCGGTCGGATATTGAGACAGTATTTGAGAACGACCCCGCTGCCCGGAGCCGCTTCGAAGTCATTTTTACGTATTCCGGCCTTCATGCCTTGTGGGCGCACCGAATCGCTCACGCTTTTTTCCGCAAGCGCTTGTTTACTATCGCACGTATTATTTCCCAAATCAGCCGCTTTATGACCGGGATCGAAATCCATCCGGGCGCCCGCATCGGCGAGCGGTTTTTCATTGACCACGGCATGGGCGTTGTGATAGGCGAAACATGTGAAATCGGGAACGATGTTGTCATTTATCAGGGGGTTACGCTGGGCGGTACAGGTAAAGAGAAAGGGAAACGGCATCCCACTATCGGCAATAATGTGGTTATCGGTTCCGGAGCAAAGATACTAGGTTCGTTTACAGTTGGCGATAATTGCAATGTAGGTTCCAATGCGGTTGTTCTTCGTGAAGTGCCTCCCAATTGTACGGTTGTAGGCAATCCCGGACGGATCGTAAAAAGAAACGGAGAGCGGGTCAGCAGGCTTGATCATAATCAGCTGCCGGACCCGGTGGTAGAAATGTTTCGCGAGATGCAAACCCAAATCGACAGGCTTCATCAAGAGCTTGAGCTGCTGAAGAAGCAGCCTGTTCCAGGAGGAGAATTCAAACAATGACGGTTTCGATTTACAACACGATGACCCGTTCGAAGGAAGCGTTCAAATCGCTCGAACCGGGAAAAGTGAATATGTACGTATGCGGCCCAACCGTTTATGACTATATCCATATCGGCAATGCGCGCCCTGCCATCTTTTTTGATGTGGTGCGCCGGTATTTGGAGTTTACAGGCTATGATGTGAATTATGTCGTGAACTTCACGGATGTGGACGACAAGCTGATCCGCAAAGCGGAGCAGCTGGGCGAGACCGTACCGGAAGTGGCGGAGCGGTTTATTGCAGCGTTCCGGGAAGACATCGCAGGGCTGGGCATCCGCCCGGCGACTCTTAATCCGCGGGTTACAGAGCAGATTCCGGAAATTATCGCTTTCATCAAAGGGCTGGTCGACACGGATTACGCTTATGCCAGCGATGGCGATGTTTATTTCCGCACTTCCAAATTTGAGGAATACGGCAAGTTGTCCCATCAAAATTTGGAGGAGCTGCAGTTCGGCATCCGGATTGAAGTAGGCGAGCGGAAAGAGAACCCGGCCGACTTTGTGTTATGGAAAGGCGCTAAGCCCGGGGAAATCAATTGGGAAAGCCCTTGGGGGCCGGGCCGTCCAGGCTGGCATATCGAATGCTCCGCAATGGCCCGCAAGTTTTTGGGGGATACGCTGGATATTCACGGCGGCGGCCACGACTTGCAGTTCCCGCATCATGAATGCGAGGTGGCACAGTCGGAAGCGTTGACCGGCAAACCGCTGGCGAATTATTGGATGCATAACGGGTACATTCATATTAATAATGAGAAAATGTCCAAGTCGCTGGGCAACGGCATTACGGTGCATGAGCTGCTGAAGCGGATTAAGCCGCAGGCAATTCGTTACTTCATGCTGTCGGCGCATTACCGCAGCCCAATCAATTTCAGCGACGATACGATCGCACAAGCGGAAAAAAGCGTGGAGCGCATCGCCAACAGCGCTTCGAACTTGAAGCATCGTCTGGCCGCGCTGGGCGAGCAGCCGGCGGCCGCAGCTGAAGCGGGAACGATTTTGCCTTCCGGCGAAGCGGAACTGGATGCGAAGCTTGCGGCTATTCTGGAGCAGTTCCAGGCGAAAATGGACGACGACTTTAATACGCCGGATGCGATTACCGCTTTGTTCGACCTGGTAGCAGAAGCGAATCAGTACATGAACCGCAGTGAGGCTTCGGCTGCAGGACTCAAGTCGCTGCTGCACTTGCTGGAAACGCTGGACCGGGTGCTCGGCCTGCTGCCAGGCAGCGCCGATGATGAACTGCTTGACGGCGAGATCGAGCAGCTCATTGTGGAGCGCACGGAAGCGCGCGCCAGCAGAAACTGGTCAAGAGCCGATGAGATCCGTGATTTGCTGACGGCCAAAGGCATCGTTCTGGAGGATACCCCGCAAGGGATCCGCTGGCGGCGCAAATGAGCGGTAACGATCATAAGCTGACGCAGCACAAAGCGTCAGACGGAGAAGCGAAGCGGAGTGCCGCTTCGCTTTTGCCGGAGAGCGGAGTAGACCATGCGGGCGCAAGCCCGCTTCTGTTCTATCCGCCTTCGAAGCAGGTGAACCTGATGAACCCGGTAGTGCTCGCTTATGTCGGGGACGCGGTATTCGAACTGCTGGTCCGGCAATATCTCGTCGCCGGGCCTAACCATAAGTCGCATATTTTGCACAAGGATGCAACGGCGATTGTGTCGGCCAAAGCCCAGCGCGCCATGCTGGAGCGGCTGCAGCCGCTGCTGACCGAAGAAGAAGCGGAGATCGTCCGCCGCGGACGCAACTCCAAATCGGGAGCGCCGCCGAAAAACGCCGACCCTGCCGATTATCGACAGGCGACGGCGCTGGAATGCTTATGCGGCCATTTATTTTATCAAGGGAAAACGGAACGGTTGCAGGAACTGTTTGCAGCGGGATTGCCGGACTAGGACATCCCGTTATGGAGGAGGAAGAACAATGTCGAACCACGACACCGATACGCAGGAACTAATTGCGGGTAAACACCCGGTTATGGAAGCTTTGCGCTCCGGCCGGGAAATCAATAAAATTTGGATTGCGGAAAATGCGCAAAAGCATTTGACCATTCCGATCATGACCGAGGCGAAAAAGCTGGGCATCGTCGTTCAGCATGTGGACAAGCGCAAGCTGGACAGCATGGTGCAGGACGTGCCGCATCAGGGAATCGTTGCCCAGGCGGCTGCTTATCAATATGCCGAGATTGAGGATATTCTGGCTGTGGCCAAAGAGCGGGGAGAGACGCCGTTTCTGCTGCTGCTTGATGAGATCGAGGATCCCCATAACCTGGGCTCCATTCTCCGCACGGCGGAATGCACCGGCGTTCACGGCGTCATTATTCCAAAGCGGCGTTCCGCAGGCTTGACCGCAACAGTGCTTAAGACGTCGGCAGGCGCTGCCGAACACGTGCCGGTTGCCCGGGTAACCAACCTGGCCCAAACCATTGACCGCCTGAAGGAAGAAGGCGTCTGGATCGCCGGTACGGATGTTGCTGCGAAACAGGATGTATACGATACCGGTTTTGATCTGCCGCTTGCCGTAGTCATTGGCAATGAAAGCAAAGGAATGGGGCGCTTAATTAAAGAAAAATGCGATTTCCTCGTCAAGCTTCCGATGCTGGGCCAGCTGAACTCGCTTAACGCTTCCGTTGCAGCAGGTGTGCTGATGTATGAGGTTGTAAGGCAGCGGCGGCAAGGTTAGCGCATGAGCCGTCGCGACGATATTATTCTTGTTGACGGCTACAATATGATCGGGGCTTGGCCCGTTCTCGCCAAACTGAAGGACAAAGGACTGGAGGAGGCAAGGGACAAGCTTCTCGACATGCTGGCCGACTATCAGGGCTTCACCGGCAGGAAAGTTTACGTTATTTTTGACGCCCATCAAGTTCCCGGACTTGGAGCCTCCTACTCCCAGCATAAGCTGAACATTGTTTTTACAAAAGAGAAAGAAACGGCGGATGAATGCATTGAACGGCTCGTATCTGAGCTGGCGCTTCGCCGCCGTGACATCTATGTTGCCACCTCCGACCTGGTTGAGCAGCATGTCACCTTCGGAAGAGGAGCGCTCCGGATATCGGCCAGGGAACTGTTAATCGAAATTGTGCAAAACCGGAAAAACATCGAACGGCGGTTGAGCGAAGACAACAGCCAGATCAAACGCAATACGCTGCAGGGCAATGTGAAGCCGGATGTGCTGTCGCAGCTGGAGAAATGGCGGCGGGGAGATTCCTAGCAACAAAATTACCGTTTTGTTACAAAATTAGGCATAGTTTTATAGTTTATACAGCCAAATCGGTTGACGGTAAAAGGTTACATAATGTATACTGACTCTATATTTGCTAGATGCTAGCCCATCTGGCAGTGTACGCCTTGCAGGCCGGAGGGATAGTTCGTGAGCATCGACCTCAGAGAGTGGAGTACGCTGGAATACGGTTGCAGTACGGACGAGGAGATCGTCGAAGCGGTACGCAATGGCGACAGCTTAGCACTGGAATACTTGATTAATAAGTATAAAAATTTTGTTCGTGCCAAGGCTCGTTCCTACTTTCTCATCGGCGCCGACCGTGAAGATATTGTGCAGGAAGGCATGATAGGCTTGTATAAGTCTATTCGTGATTTTCGCGGGGACAAGCTTGCGAGCTTCAAAGCGTTTGCGGAGCTGTGCATAACGAGGCAGATCATTACGGCCATTAAGACGGCAACAAGGCAGAAGCATATTCCGCTGAACTCGTACGTGTCGCTGGACAAGCCGATTTATGATGAGGATTCGGACCGGACGCTTCTTGATGTCATTTGCGGCACTCGCGTTTCTGACCCCGAGGAGCTCATTATTAACCGTGAAGAGTTTACCGGACTCGAGGACAAAATGTCCGAAATTTTAAGCGATCTGGAGCGCAAAGTTCTGATGCTTTATTTGGATGGGCGATCATACCAGGAAATCGCCGTTGATCTTGACCGGCATGTGAAGTCGATCGACAATGCTTTGCAGCGCGTGAAACGGAAGCTGGAGCGTTATTTGGAAGTCCGCGATATTAGCGGTTAATGAGTTGAAATGTATAGGAATGGATCATCCAGGCTGTCTGACCATCCGCCACATGCGGAGCGGGAGGGCGGCCTTTTGTAGTTTATGATGTTGGGATTGTGACTATACTGCTAGAGAATCCCGATGTTGCCGCCGCTTCCAATAAATAGCGGGCGGTTCATTTGCATTGACAGTGAAAATGCCATGTGATAAAGTGTTTAGGTAGGCCTGAAAATCAAGGTTTTTTTTGGTTAGGCCCCAATGAGTCGAAGGTGTTATAGCAGCATCATGATTCATATTTAGTAGCAGTTCGGGAGGTGTACTTCAATGCGGGTAATTATCACGTTGGCTTGCACAAACTGCAAACAAAGAAACTATACGAGCAATAAAAACAAGCGCAACCACCCCGACCGCATCGAGTTGAAGAAGTTTTGCAAGTTCTGTAACGAGCAGACTCCTCATCGCGAGACGCGATAGTCAAATGGAGGTGTGAGCGTGGCGTTTTTTGCTAATGTGAAGCGTAGCTTCGGCAAAACGTTTGGTTTCTTTACCGACAGCTGGGCAGAGCTCAAGAAAGTCCGCTGGCCAAATCGTAAAGAGTTGACAAGCTATTCGATCGTTGTACTCTTGACGGTCCTGTTTGTGACGATTTACTTTTGGGTTCTTGACATCGGGATCTCAAGTTTGGTTGAACTGATTGTTTAAGAAGGGTCCAAAGGTGGATTGTGATGGAAAAAAGATGGTATGTCGTGCACACTTACTCTGGCTATGAGAACAAGGTGAAAGCCAATCTCGAGCGTCGCGTTGAATCAATGGGTATGGAAGACAAAATCTTCCGCGTACTCGTCCCTATGGAAGAGGAACTGGTAGACAAGGATGGCAAGAAGAAAACGGTCATGCGTAAAGTCTACCCGGGTTACGTCCTTGTGGAAATGATTCAGACGGATGATTCTTGGTATGTTGTTCGTAATACGCCGGGCGTAACGGGATTTGTTGGTTCGACAGGTTCCGGTTCCAAGCCGACTCCGCTCATGCCTGAAGAAGTGGAACAAATTCTGAAGCACATGGGTATGGATGAGCCAAAACCGAAAATCGAATTCGAATTGAAAGAAACCGTCCGCGTCAAAGTAGGCCCTTTTGCAGACTTTGTTGGCTCCGTAGAAGAAATTCTGCTCGACAAAGCGAAGCTTAAGGTACATGTGAACATGTTTGGCAGGGAAACCCCGCTTGAGCTGGATTACACTCAAGTGGAGAAGATATAAACATCCGGTTTCCGGAATACCGCTTGGATATCAAGGCAAGGAGGTGTAAGTCATGGCAAAGAAAGTCATCAAGCTCGTTAAATTGCAAGTGCCAGCTGGTAAAGCGAATCCTGCTCCTCCAATTGGTCCTGCACTTGGTCAAGCAGGCGTTAACATTATGGCATTCTGTAAAGAATTTAATGCTCGTACTGCAGATCAAGCTGGTTTGATCATTCCGGTCGTTATCACGGTGTTTGAGGATCGTTCGTTTACGTTCGAAACTAAAACTCCGCCGGCAGCTGTCCTTCTTCGCGTAGCAGCAGGAATCGAGAAAGGTTCCGGCGAGCCTAACAAAAAGAAAGTCGCTACGGTTAAACGTGATAAAGTCCGTGAAATCGCTGAACAAAAAATGCCTGACCTTAACGCAGCGTCCGTCGAAGCAGCTATGCTGATGATCGAAGGTACTGCTCGCAGCATGGGCATCACGATCGCTGACTAATGGCGTAATGCGCTGCTTTCGTCTTGGAAGCAAGCGCTCCGGGCCGAGCCGCAAGGCGCAGCCCAAACCGGCCAAGCGGATGCTTGGAAGGGTGGGAGGATTTTCCCTAGGAGGATTTTCCGCTATACCACATAAGGAGGAGAATGTATAATGGCTAAGCACGGTAAGAAATATCTTGAAGCTGCTAAGCTGATTGACAGCGAAGCAACTTACGAGCCGCAAGAAGCAATCGAGCTCGTGAAAAAAGCTGCAACTGCCAAATTCGACGAGTCCGTTGAAGTAGCAGTTCGCCTGGGTGTTGACCCTCGTAAACAAGACCAAGCCGTTCGCGGTGTAGTTGTACTTCCGCACGGTACTGGTAAAACAAAACGCGTCCTCGTATTCGCTAAAGGCGACAAAGCGAAGGAAGCGGAAGCTGCTGGCGCTGACTTTGTTGGCGATGCAGACATGATCAACAAAATCCAACAAGGCTGGTTCGAATTCGACGTCTGCGTAGCAACGCCGGATATGATGGCTGAAGTTGGTAAACTCGGTCGTATTCTCGGTGGTAAAGGCCTCATGCCTAACCCTAAAGCCGGCACTGTAACGTTTGACGTTACAAAAGCTGTGCAAGAGATTAAAGCCGGTAAAATCGAGTACCGTCTCGATAAAGCAGGTCAAATCCATGCTCCAATCGGTAAAGTATCCTTCGACGCAGAGAAGCTGAACGAAAACCTTCGTACGCTTGTTGACGCGCTGAACCGTGCTAAACCGGCTGCTGCTAAAGGGGTTTACCTGAAAAACATTTCCGTATCTTCGACAATGGGTCCTGGCGCTCGTGTTTCCACGGCTTCCTTCCGTTAAGAAATCCGGAACTGAATATCGAATATGCATACCGTAGACAGTAGGTGCCGCGAGGCTTAATTTCCTACCGAGGTGTTATGATAAAATGTTTGTGTACGGCATTGGCTAATAAGCCGATGCCGGGAAACGGACGATCATGGCCTTCGCGAGTTTGCGAGGGCCTTTCTCATGCACCCTAGTCAATCGACTTGTCATGAACGGCATGTACAACTGACCTTATAGGAGGTGTACAATTTGGCTAACGCTAAGATTATTCAAGGCAAACAACAAGCAGTTGAAGAAATCACTTCGAAACTGCGCGAAAGCTCCAGCACGGTCGTTGCTGACTACCGCGGTCTGAACGTAGCGCAAGTAACAGAACTTCGCAAACAGCTTCGTGAAGCTGGCGTTGAGTTCCAAGTTCTGAAAAACTCGCTCGTTCGCCGTGCATCGGAAGCAGCTGAGTTGTCGGGTCTGAACGAAATTCTGACAGGTCCTACAGCTATCGCATTCAGCAAAGAGGATGCTGTCGCTCCAGCGAAAATCTTGAACGATTTCGCGAAGAAGAACGAAGCGCTCAAGCTGAAAGGCGGCGTCGTTGAAGGTCAAGTCGTTGACCTCGCTCAAATCAAAGCACTGGCAGAACTTCCTTCCCGCGAAGGTTTGCTCTCCATGCTCCTCAGCGTCCTGCAAGCGCCTATGCGCAACTTCGCCCTTGCGGTTAAAGCAGTTGCTGAAAAACAAGAACAACAAGCGTAAGCTTGACGTTCCGGTTTACCTTTCTGCCGGCTAGCGCCGGACAGACCAACAAAAAACTATAAACAATTATTTGGAGGTTTATCTAATGAGCAAAGAGCAAATCTTGGAAGCCATTAAAGGCATGAACGTTCTCGAACTGAACGATCTCGTTAAAGCAATCGAAGAAGAATTCGGCGTAACAGCTGCTGCACCAGTAGCAGTAGTTGCTGGCGGCGGCGCTGCTGAAGCTGCTGCACAAACTGAATTCGACGTAATCCTGACTAACGCAGGCGCTTCGAAAATCAACGTAATCAAAGTGGTTCGCGAAATCACGGGTCTTGGCCTGAAAGAAGCAAAAGACCTGGTTGACGGCGCTCCAAAACCAATCAAAGAAAAAGTGGCTAAAGAAGAAGCTGACGCTGTTAAAGCTAAGCTCGAAGAAGCTGGCGCTACTGTAGAAGTGAAATAATAAAAGCTAACAAGCTTTGGTTTCACCATATGAACCCCTTGGAACGCTAAGTTTCAAGGGGTTCATTGTATATTACTAAGCGGGGGGTCCACGATGGCTGGCCATTATTATTCGGCAAAACCGGACGTGAAGTCGGACCGGCAAACGGTTGAAACGAAAATTCGGGATTTTTCGTTTCGTTTTGTGACGGATGCGGGCGTATTCTCAAAGTCTGCTGTAGATTACGGAAGCAGAGTGCTGCTTGAAACATTAACGATTAATCCGGACGCCAAGGTGCTGGATGTCGGCTGCGGTTACGGCCCGATTGGACTAACGGCAGCAAAACTGGCGCCGCAAGGCCATGTTACGATGATCGACATTAACGAGCGAGCTGTCGAGCTGGCCCGTCATAACGCCAAGCTGAACGGCATCGCCAATGTGACGATTGTTCAAAGCGATCTATATGAGAAAGTAAAAGATGCAGCATTTGATACTATTTTGACTAATCCGCCGATTCGTGCGGGCAAAGCCGTTGTCCACCGGATTTTCGAAGAAGGTTATGAACGGCTTGTGCCGGGCGGCCGCATGTGGGTCGTTATTCAGAAGAAGCAGGGCGCGCCTTCTGCGGAAGCTAAATTGCTGTCGCTTTTTGGCCAAGTGGATGAAATAACAAAGGATAAAGGCTACCGCATCTTTTGTGCCGTTAAATCCGGCGAGTGAAGCAGGAAAATGCGTAAATGGATCTTTTTGGGAATGAATTTAAAATCTTGACTTGACATTTGCGATGTGATAGTATTATAAAATGTCAGCATTAAATTGGGCTCAATATCTTTAGTCAGTTAAAATGTCAAGCGCGATTTTTTTGAGGCGAATGCATATTTGGCCGGCGTATGACGTATAATGTTTACATTTTGGGCAAAATTACTTGATATGAGGCCGTGGCGCCTTCGTTCGCGCGTGGCCGGCTCCCGGAACATGCTCTTTTTTCGAAGCTATTCGATAAGGGCTTTTCTTTATTTGAAAGAAGAACATGTGTCGGGAGTAAAATATCGATGCTGTGAGACAGACATGAGGGGTGAGGTAAAGTTGGCAGGACAACTTGTTCAGTATGGTCGGCGCACGCGTAGAAGCTATGCCCGAATCAACGAGGTGCTGGAAGTCCCAAACCTAATTGAGATCCAACAAAAATCGTACGAGAAGTTTCTGGAAAGCGATCTGCTAGAACTGTTCCAGGATATCTCGCCGATTCAGGACTTTACGGGGAATCTATCACTTGAGTTTATCGATTATAGCTTGGGGGAACCTAAGTATTCGGTTGACGATTCGAAAGAGCGCGATGTGACGTATGCTGCTCCATTACGCGTTAAGGTGCGGCTGTTCAATAAGGAAACCGGCGAAGTGAAGGAACAAGAAGTGTTCATGGGTGACTTCCCGCTGATGACCGAGACCGGCACGTTTATTATTAACGGGGCGGAACGGGTTATCGTCAGTCAATTGGTTCGATCCCCAAGTGTATATTTCAGCACGAAGGTTGATAAGAACGGGAAGAAGACATACACGGCTACTGTCATTCCTAACCGCGGCGCATGGCTCGAGCTTGAAACGGACGCCAAAGATATCATTTACGTTCGGATCGACCGCACGCGCAAAATCCCGGTAACGGTTCTTTTGCGTGCGCTTGGTTTCGGCACCGATGCCGAAATTTTGGAGCTGCTTGGCAATGACGAGTATATCCGCAATACGCTCGACAAGGATAACACCGACTCGACGGAAAAAGCATTGATCGAAATTTATGAACGTCTTCGTCCAGGCGAGCCGCCGACATTGGACAACGCAAGAAGCCTGCTCGTTGCGCGCTTCTTTGATCCAAAACGGTATGACCTTGCAAACGTAGGCCGTTACAAAATAAACAAAAAGCTTCACATCAAAAATCGCTTGTTCAACCAACGTCTTGCTGAGACGCTGTTTGATCCGGACACAGGCGAAATTATCGCTGAAGCTGGTCAAGTGATTGACCGCAGACTGCTTGACGAAATTTTGGACCGTCTTGAAACCAACGTAGGTTTCAAAACCTACCATGTTGCAGGCGGCGTTCTGGAATCCGACAGCATTCCGCTTCAAGCCGTTAACGTATTCTCGCCGCTGGATGAGACGAAGGTGATCAAAGTCATCTCGAACGGTATTATCGACAAAGCGGTGAAGCATATTACGCCGGCCGATATTATCGCATCCATCAACTATTTCATCAACCTGTTGCATGGCGTAGGCAACACGGACGATATTGACCATTTGGGCAACCGCCGCCTTCGTTCCGTTGGCGAACTGCTGCAAAACCAGTTCCGTATCGGTTTGTCCCGTATGGAACGCGTTGTCCGCGAAAGAATGTCCATTCAGGACGCGAATGCGATTACGCCGCAGGCTCTTATTAATATACGCCCGGTCATTGCGTCCATTAAGGAATTTTTTGGCTCTTCGCAGCTGTCGCAGTTTATGGACCAGACGAACCCGCTTGCCGAGCTTACGCATAAACGCCGTTTGTCCGCTCTTGGACCTGGCGGTTTGACGCGTGAACGGGCTGGCATGGAAGTCCGCGACGTCCATCCGTCCCACTATGGACGGATGTGCCCGATCGAGACGCCGGAAGGTCCGAACATCGGTCTGATCAACTCCTTGTCGACGTTTGCCCGGATCAATGAGTATGGCTTTATTGAAGCGCCATACCGTTGGATCGATCCGAAGACAGGTCGGGTAA
Source organism: Paenibacillus protaetiae (assembly GCF_004135365.1). Classification (NCBI taxonomy): domain Bacteria; kingdom Bacillati; phylum Bacillota; class Bacilli; order Caryophanales; family Paenibacillaceae; genus Paenibacillus; species Paenibacillus protaetiae. Next base: position 3,709,260 of record NZ_CP035492.1, read on the forward strand.
CGGATCAAGTTACCTATATGACTGCCGATGAAGAAGACAACTACGTTGTAGGCCAAGCGAACGCTTTGCTGAACGAAGACGGTTCATTTGTGGAAGAGACCAACATTGTCCGTTACAATAAGCAAGCCGATAACATTTTGACGATGCCGTCCAGCCGGATTGACTATATGGACGTATCGCCGAAACAGGTTGTTTCCGTGGCGACGGCTCTTATTCCGTTCCTTGAGAACGATGACTCGAACCGCGCCTTGATGGGATCGAACATGCAACGCCAAGCTGTACCGCTTCTTATTCCGAAAGCTCCGTTCGTCGGAACGGGCATGGAGCATAAAGCGGCGAAAGACTCGGGTGTATGTATTGTATCCAAGTACGACGGTATTATTGAACGGGTTACGGCAAATGAAATTTGGCTGCGTCGTGTTGAGACAATCGACGGCCGCGAAGTTCACGGTGACCTGATTAAACATAAAGTTCATAAATTTATGCGTTCCAACCAAGGTACCTGCATCAACCAGCGCCCAATCGTCCGCAAAGGCGAAGTAATCAAAAAAGGCGACATTCTGGCTGACGGCCCTTCGACGGAACAAGGCGAATTGGCGCTTGGCCGCAACGTAGTCGTTGCCTTCATGACTTGGGAAGGTTACAACTACGAGGATGCCATCCTGCTTAGCGAAAAACTTGTGAAAGAAGACGTGTACACGTCCATTCACATTGAGGAATATGAATCCGAAGCCCGCGATACGAAGCTGGGGCCGGAAGAAATTACACGCGACATCCCGAACGTTGGGGAAGAAGCGCTCAAAAACCTCGACGAACGCGGTATTATCCGTGTCGGCGCCGAAATTGGCGCGGGCGACATTCTGGTCGGCAAAGTAACGCCTAAAGGCGTAACGGAGCTTACGGCAGAAGAACGCTTGCTGCATGCCATCTTTGGCGAAAAGGCACGCGAAGTTCGCGATACGTCGCTCCGTGTACCGCATGGTACGGACGGCATCGTTGTAGACGTGAAAGTATTTACGCGCGAGAACGGCGACGAGCTGCCTCCGGGCGTTAATCAGCTTGTCCGTGTTTACATCGCTCAGAAGCGTAAAATTTCGCAAGGCGATAAAATGGCAGGACGCCACGGTAACAAAGGGGTTATCGCGCGCATCATGCCGGAAGAAGATATGCCGTTCCTGCCGGACGGCACGCCGGTTGAGGTCGTTCTGAACCCGCTGGGCGTACCTTCCCGGATGAACATCGGTCAAGCGTTTGAAGTCCATCTTGGCATGGCCTGCAAGCTGCTCGGCATTCATGCGGCAACGCCGGTATTTGACGGCGCGCGTGAAAATGACGTATTTGACACCCTTGTAGAAGCCGGCATGCAGCGCAACGGTAAAACCGTTCTGTACGACGGCCGCACAGGCGAAACGTTTGAACGTGAAGTAACTGTAGGCGTCATGTACATGATCAAACTGGCGCACATGGTCGATGATAAAATCCATGCCCGCTCGACAGGCCCTTACTCGCTTGTTACCCAGCAGCCGCTGGGTGGTAAAGCGCAGTTCGGCGGCCAGCGTTTCGGGGAGATGGAAGTATGGGCGCTTGAAGCTTACGGTGCCGCTCATACGCTGCAAGAAATCCTCACGGTTAAGTCTGACGACGTGGTTGGCCGCGTGAAGACGTACGAATCGATCGTGAAGGGCGAGAACGTACCGGAGCCAGGCGTTCCGGAATCGTTTAAGGTATTGATCAAAGAGCTTCAAAGCCTTGGCATGGACGTAAAAATCCTGTCCGAGAATGAAGAGGAAATCGAGATGAAAGAATCGGACGATGAAGATGATGCAGCGGGCGATAAACTGAATCTCAACCTTGAAGGCGCAGAAGTTGGCGCGGAATAAATAACGATTTCAGGCACGGCTCCCGACGGCAATGGTTCTCATCGGGAGTCAGCCTATGACTACAGCTATACATGACGAAGGAGGGTTGCTCCTTGTTGGACGTGAACAACTTCGAGTATATGAAAATTGGTCTGGCATCGCCGGATAAAATTCGTTCTTGGTCCCGCGGAGAAGTGAAAAAACCGGAAACAATCAACTACAGAACGTTGAAGCCGGAAAAGGAAGGGCTCTTCTGCGAGAAAATTTTTGGACCGCAGAAAGACTGGGAATGTCACTGCGGCAAATATAAACGGGTTCGTTATAAAGGCGTCGTGTGCGACCGCTGCGGCGTTGAAGTAACCCGCGCGAAAGTTCGCCGCGAACGGATGGGCCATATCGAATTGGCTGCTCCTGTATCGCATATTTGGTACTTTAAAGGGATTCCAAGCCGCATGGGTCTTGCTTTGGATATGTCTCCTCGTTCGCTTGAGGAAATTATCTACTTTGCATCCTATGTCGTAACCGACCCTGGAGATACGCCGCTCGAGAAAAAACAACTGCTGTCCGAAAAAGAATACCGCAGCTACCGTGAAAAATACGGCTACGGATTCCAAGCCGGCATGGGCGCTGAAGCGGTTAAAAAGCTTTTGCAGGACATTGATGTGGAAAAAGAGCTTGAGACGCTGAAAGAAGAGCTTCGTACGGCGCAAGGCCAACGCCGCAACCGTGCGATCAAACGTCTGGAAGTCATCGAGGCATTCCGTAATTCCGGCAACCAGCCGGATTGGATGATTCTTGATGTGCTGCCGGTTATTCCGCCGGAGCTTCGCCCGATGGTTCAGCTCGACGGCGGACGTTTTGCAACGTCTGACCTGAACGATCTGTACCGCCGCGTTATTAACCGCAACAACCGTCTGAAACGCCTTCTGGATCTTGGCGCACCGGACATTATCGTGCAAAACGAGAAACGGATGCTGCAAGAAGCCGTTGACGCTTTGATCGATAACGGCCGCCGCGGCCGTCCGGTAACTGGCCCGGGCAACCGTCCTTTGAAATCGCTCAGCCATATGCTGAAAGGTAAACAAGGCCGTTTCCGCCAAAACTTGCTCGGTAAACGCGTTGACTATTCCGGCCGTTCCGTTATCGTCGTAGGTCCGGACCTGAAAATGTTCCAATGCGGCCTGCCGAAAGAGATGGCTTTGGAGCTGTTTAAGCCTTTCGTCATGAAAGAGCTTGTTAATAAAGGTCTTGCTCATAACATCAAAAGCGCAAAACGCAAAGTAGAACGCGTAAGCGCAGAAGTGTGGGACGTTCTGGAGGAAGTTATCAAAGAACATCCGGTTCTGCTGAACCGTGCCCCTACGCTTCACAGACTCGGTATTCAAGCGTTTGAACCGATTTTGGTGGAAGGCCGCGCTATCCGCCTCCATCCGCTCGTATGTACGGCGTACAACGCCGACTTCGACGGCGACCAAATGGCCGTTCACGTTCCGCTGTCCGCAGAAGCCCAAACGGAAGCACGTCTTCTGATGCTTGCTGCAGGCAACATTTTGAACCCGAAAGACGGCAAGCCTGTCGTTACGCCTTCGCAGGATATGGTTCTTGGCAGCTACTATCTGACGATGGACAATAACGAAGCCAAAGGCGCCGGATCGGTATTCGCAACCGTAAATGAAGCAGTATCGGCTTATCAGCGCGAGATTGTCTCGCTGCATGCCCGTATCTTCATCCCTGCGCGCGTGTTGAACAAAACAGGCTTTACCAAAGAGCAGAACGAATCGCTTATCTCGACTACGGTCGGCAAGGTGATCTTTAACGAGATTTTCCCTGCAGACTTCCCGTATATTAACGAGGCAACGAAAGTTAATCTGCTTCAAGGTACACCTGATAAATATTTCGTGCATGAAAAAGGTACTGACCTGAAAAAATTTGCAGAAGCGCTGCCGATTGCCGGCGGTGTCGGCAAAGAGTACCTCGGTACGATTATCGCCGAGTGTTTCCGCAAATACCATACGACACAAACGTCGATTACGCTTGACCGCATCAAGCAGCTCGGTTTCACGTATTCCACGCGTGCCGGCGTTTCGATCGCCGTATCCGACGTTGTCGTGCCGAAAGAAAAAGCGGATATCCTGAGCGAAGCGGAAAATCAAGCGAAAGTTGTTACGAATCAATACCGTCGCGGTTTGATTACGAATGACGAACGTTATGACCGTGTTATCGATATTTGGGGTAAAGCGAAAGATCGCATTACCGACGTGCTGATGAAATCAATGGACCGCTACAACAACATCATGCTTATGGTTGATTCCAAAGCGCGCGGTAACAAATCGCAGATCACGCAGCTTGGCGGCATGCGCGGCCTGATGGCCAACCCGGCCGGCCGCATCATCGAGTTGCCGATCAAATCGAACTTCCGCGAAGGCCTGACCGTCCTCGAGTACTTCATCTCGACGCACGGTGCGCGTAAAGGTCTCGCCGATACGGCTCTTCGTACAGCCGACTCGGGTTACTTGACCCGCCGTCTGGTTGACGTTGCGCAAGACGTTATCGTTCGTGAAGACGATTGCGGTACGGACAAAGGCTTTACCGTTCATAAAATCCAGGACGGCAAAGAAGTTATCGAGGATCTGTACGACCGTATTGAAGGCCGTTACTCCTTCGAGACGGTTCGTCATCCAGTGACGAAAGAAATTATTGTGAACCGCAACGAATTGATTGATTCGGACAAAGCAGAAGCTATCGTAGATGCTGGTATCGAAAAGATCCAAATTCGTTCGATCTTGAGCTGCCGCGCCCGCCATGGCGTGTGCAAAATTTGCTACGGCCGCAACCTGGCAACAGGCAAGCACGTAGAGATCGGCGAAGCTGTCGGCATCATCGCTGCCCAATCGATCGGCGAGCCGGGAACCCAGCTCACCATGCGTACATTCCATACCGGCGGCGTTGCCGGCGACGATATTACGCAAGGTTTGCCGCGTATCCAGGAGCTTTTCGAAGCGCGTAACCCGAAAGGCCAAGCGATCATTACGGAGCTTGACGGCGTAATCAAAGAGATTCGCGAAGCGAAAGACCGCCGCGAAATCGAAGTGCAAGGCGAAGCGGAAACGAAGGTCTATGCCGTTACTTACGGCTCCCGTATCCGTGTAACCGAAGGGCAGCATGTAGAAGCCGGCGATGAGCTGACCGATGGTTCCATTGACCCGAAAGACATGCTGCGCATTAAAGGTATCCGTGGCGTTCAGAACTACATCCTTCAGGAAGTTCAACGCGTATACCGGAATCAGGGCGTAGAAATCAACGACAAGCATATCGAAGTCATGGTTAAGCAAATGCTTCGCAAAATCCGTATCGTTGATGCGGGCGATACGACGCTGCTGCCAGGCGCTTTTGTTGATATGCATGAATACGAAGAAGCAAACCGCGATGCAATCTTGGCCGGCAAAGAACCTGCCGTTGCAAAACCGGTATTGCTCGGTATTACCAAAGCTTCCCTCGAAACGGATTCCTTCTTGTCCGCTGCGTCGTTCCAAGAAACGACCCGCGTGCTTACCGACGCTGCCATCAAAGGCAAAGTCGATCAGCTGCTCGGCCTGAAAGAAAACGTCATTATCGGCAAGCTGATTCCGGCAGGTACGGGGATGACCCGCTACCGGAATATCCGTTTTGCCGGTATCGAAGAAGAGCAAGAAGCAGCGCAAGGCGAGCTGGAGTCCGAAGCGGTTACGGTTGATTAATCGACCGCTTGCTCCCTTCCTTGTAAAGCATGGCGAACGCAGCGCGGCAGCCGGATGTCTCTGACAATCGGCTGCCCGCTTTTCGCTTGCTGTGCGAAAAGTTACAAATGTTAGCAATGAGCATTTTGCAATGCCGCCTTGACATAGCAGGGCATTAGGTGATAATATATCGAAGTGTGCCTAGTGGCTAAGCCTTCTTTTTTGATAGAGGATGGTGATACCATGCAATTTAAAGTTGGCGCAAAACAGACGACGAAGATGCTCGAGCAAGGTCGTGCAATCGAAGTCTACATTGCCCGTGATGCAGATCCGAAGATGAGAGACAAGATCGCTCATCTGTGTGAACGTTTAGAGGTGCCGATCAGATGGATCGATACCATGAAGCTGCTTGGCGAAACCTGCGGAATTGACGTAGGGGCTGCAACAGCTGCACTCGTACATGCGGAACAATAAAGATGACACCTTTTTTGCTGGCTCTACAACATGAATGTGGTGTTCGGCAGAAATTTTTATTTGCTCTTTTATGAACCGCCTGGATCTGTGGGCTTAACAATTGGGTTTAATGTCTACCATTGATACAAAAAGACATCAAGATATTGGAAGGGGGTGGCACAAAATGCCAACAATTAACCAACTCGTTCGTAAAGGACGTCAAGCAAAAGTGGTAAAGTCGAAATCTCCAGCCCTGCAAAGAGGTTTTAACGCTCTGAAACGGGAAGCTACGGATATTAGCGCTCCACAAAAACGTGGTGTCTGCACTCGTGTAGGTACTATGACTCCTAAGAAACCGAACTCCGCACTTCGTAAATATGCGCGTGTACGTTTGACGAACCGCATCGAGGTGACAGCTTACATTCCAGGTATCGGTCACAACTTGCAAGAGCACAGCGTTGTACTGATCCGCGGGGGCCGCGTAAAAGACCTTCCGGGTGTACGTTACCACATCGTTCGTGGTGCGCTTGATACTGCAGGTGTGAACAACCGTATGCAATCTCGTTCGAAATACGGCACGAAACGTCCTAAAGCTAAAAAATAATATCCGCATAATATATGCAGATTATCCGATTACTAAAGAAAGGGGGACTTTATCATGCCACGCAAAGGTCCTGTAACAAAACGCGATGTGCTGCCGGATCCGGTTTACAACAGCAAACTGGTAACGCGCCTCATCAACCGCATCATGCTTGACGGCAAACGCGGTGTTGCACAAACGATTCTGTATGATGCATTCAAGCTGGTTCAAGAGCGCACGGGTAAAGATCCGATGGAAGTTTATGAAGCTGCTTTGAAAAACATCATGCCAGTACTTGAGGTTAAAGCTCGCCGTGTCGGCGGTGCCAACTACCAAGTACCGATCGAAGTTAAACCAGAACGCCGTACGTCGCTTGGTCTCCGTTGGCTCGTGAACTACTCGCGCAACCGCGGTGAGAAAACGATGGAAGAACGTTTGGCTGCTGAGATCATCGATGCATCCAACAACACTGGCGCTTCTGTTAAGAAACGTGAAGATACGCACAAAATGGCGGAAGCAAACAAAGCATTCGCTCACTACCGTTGGTAGGATAACGAAGGGAGACTATATTCATGGCAAGAGAGTTCTCCTTGAAAAATACGCGTAATATCGGGATTATGGCGCATATTGACGCTGGTAAAACCACAACGACTGAACGGATCTTGTTCTATACGGGCCGTACCCACAAAATCGGCGAAGTGCATGAAGGCGCTGCGACGATGGACTGGATGGAACAAGAACAAGAGCGCGGCATCACGATTACGTCTGCCGCAACGACCGCTCAGTGGAAGGGTCACCGCATTAATATCATTGACACCCCGGGACACGTTGACTTCACAGTAGAAGTTGAACGCTCCCTGCGCGTATTGGACGGGGCCGTTGGGGTTTTCAGTGCAAAAGAAGGCGTTGAGCCGCAGTCCGAGACTGTATGGCGTCAAGCTGACCGTTACGGCGTACCTCGTATCGCTTACATCAACAAAATGGACATTATCGGCGCGGACTTCCTGAATGTTGTTAAAGACATGCGTGAACGTCTGCAAGCCAATGCGGTAGCTATCCAGCTTCCAATTGGTGCTGAAAGTGACTTTGTTGGCGTAGTCGACATTGTTGAGCGCGTAGCGTACAAATACAAAGACGACCTCGGCAAAGAGCCTGAGCAAGTCGAAATTCCTGCTGAGCTTGTAGACCAAGTCGAAGAGCTCCGTATGGAACTGGTTGAGAAAGTAGCAGAACTCGACGAAGAGCTGATGATGAAGTACCTGGAAGGCGAAGAAATTTCGATTCCGGAACTGAAAGCAGCACTCCGCAAAGGCGTTTGCGAAGTTAAAATCTTCCCGGTTATCGCTGGTTCCTCGTACCGCAACAAAGGCGTTCAAATGATGCTTGACGCGGTTGTTGACTACCTGCCATCCCCGCTTGACGTACCAGCTATTAAAGGTACGCTCGAAGACGGCGAAGAGTCGGTACGCCATTCTTCCGATGAAGAGCCGTTCGCGGCTTTGGCGTTCAAGATCATGACTGACCCTTATGTTGGTAAATTGACGTTCTTCCGTGTATACTCGGGTATCCTGAAATCCGGTTCCTATGTTCTGAACTCGACGAAGAACAAACGTGAACGTATCGGACGGATTCTCCAAATGCACGCGAACAGCCGTCAAGAAATCACGGAAGTTTACGCGGGTGACATCGCTGCTGCGGTTGGTCTGAAAGACACGATCACAGGCGACACGCTTTGCGACGAAAAGAATGTTATCATTCTTGAATCGATGAACTTCCCTGAACCGGTTATCGAAGTTGCTATCGAGCCTAAAACGAAAGCTGACCAAGATAAACTCGGTATCGCGATTTCCAAGCTTGCTGAAGAAGATCCAACCTTCCGCGCTTACACCGACGAAGAAACGAACCAAACGATCATCGCAGGTATGGGTGAGCTTCACCTTGAAATCCTCGTTGACCGTATGCTTCGCGAATTTAAGGTTGAGACGAATGTTGGTCAACCTCAGGTTGCTTATCGCGAAACGTTCCGTCAAGCAGCAAAAGTTGAAGGTAAATTCGTTCGTCAGTCCGGCGGTAAAGGTCAATACGGCCATTGCTGGGTTGAGTTTACTCCACTGGAGCCAGGCGAAGGCTTTATCTTCGAAAACAAAGTCGTTGGTGGCGCAATTCCTCGTGAATTCATCGCTCCTATCCAAGCGGGTATTGAAGAGTCGATGAAAAACGGCGTAATTGCCGGCTTCCCAATGGTTGATATTAAAGCTACCGTATTCGACGGTTCGTACCATGACGTCGACTCTTCGGAAATGGCGTTTAAAATCGCTGGTTCCATGGCGCTGAAAGCAGCGAAGGAGAAATGTGCTCCTGTACTGCTTGAGCCAATCATGAAGGTCGAAGTTACCGTTCCTGAAGAATACATGGGCGACGTAATGGGTATGCTGAACTCCCGTCGCGGTCGCATCGAAGGTATGGATACGCGTTCCGGCGCACAAATTATCCGTGCTAAGGTGCCTCTTGCAGAGATGTTCGGTTACTCGACTACGCTTCGTTCCGGTACGCAAGGCCGTGGCGTATTCTCCATGGAGCTTTCGCACTATGAAGAAGTACCACGTTCGATTTCCGAAGCGATCATCGCTAAGAAAAGCTCTTAATAGCAGCTTTTAAGGTTGCGCTTGGCCGGCAATATTGCTTGAAGCGTTAGTGCCGGCCTACACATATAACTTTATGTATATTGAGGAGGATTAAGTTCAATGGCAAAGGCTAAATTTGAACGTACAAAACCACACGTTAACATTGGTACGATCGGTCACGTCGACCATGGTAAAACAACTTTGACAGCAGCAATCACGACTGTTCTGTCCAAAAAATACGGCGGTGCGGCAATCGCATTCGACCAAATCGACAAAGCTCCAGAAGAGCGCGAACGCGGTATCACGATCTCGACTGCACACGTTGAGTACGAGACTCCTAACCGTCACTACGCACACGTTGACTGCCCAGGACACGCCGACTATGTTAAAAACATGATCACGGGTGCTGCACAAATGGACGGCGCTATCCTCGTCGTATCCGCTGCAGACGGTCCTATGCCGCAAACTCGCGAGCACATCCTGCTCTCGAAACAAGTAGGCGTACCTTACATCGTTGTATTCCTGAACAAATGCGACATGGTTGAAGACGAAGAGCTTCTTGAACTGGTTGAAATGGAAGTTCGCGACCTTCTGTCCGAGTATGAGTTCCCAGGCGACGACACTCCAATTATCCGTGGCGCTGCTCGTGAAGCTCTGCAAAACCCAGACGGTCCTTGGGCTGACAAAATCGTTGAGCTGTTCGAACAAATCGACACTTACATCCCAACTCCAGAACGCGACACAGCTAAGCCTTTCCTTATGCCAGTCGAAGACGTGTTCACGATCACTGGTCGTGGTACCGTTGCAACTGGTCGTATCGAGCGCGGCGTAGTTAAAGTTGGCGACGAGATCGAAATTATCGGTCTGAACGAAGAATCCCGCAAATCCGTTGTTACGGGCGTTGAAATGTTCCGTAAACTGATGGACAGCGCTCAAGCTGGCGACAACATCGGCGCACTGCTTCGTGGTGTTGATCGTAAAGAAATCGAACGCGGCCAAGTACTTGCTAAACCAGGTTCCGTTAAACCGCACACGAACTTCACGGCTCAAATCTACGTTCTGACGAAAGAAGAAGGCGGCCGTCATAAGCCTTTCTTCACGGGCTACCGTCCACAGTTCTACTTCCGTACAACTGACGTTACGGGCATCATCAACCTGCCAGAAGGTACTGAAATGGTTATGCCTGGCGACAACATCACGGTTACAGTTGAACTGATCGCTCCAATCGCGGTTGAAGAAGGTACTCGCTTCTCCATCCGTGAAGGCGGCCGTACTGTAGGCGCTGGCGCTGTAGCAACAATTCAAAAATAATTCCGCGCGGCAATAGCCGCAAAGGAATTGCGAGCTATCCCGGCTTCGGTCGGGATAGCTTTTTTTTGTTAAAGCTGAAGAGGACAGCGATGGGTTAAGTGTATGTATAATGAAGGATTGAAACCGATGATTGGATGAAACAGGTATTTATGTGCAGACGCCGCTTAGCGTTTTAAGAGCGGCTGTGTAAACAGCACGATGACGAGGGATGTTACTGCTCGAAGCGGATCTTATCCGTTTAGCGAATGGTTTTAGTTTTAACTGCTGCTTAATCGGTTATTCGGGACAGCTGCTGGCATATTATCGCTCCTGCAGCCGCATGATCAGCTTTGAGGCAATCGGGAAAATAAAGTTACATTATAATAGAAGAAACCGTGCGGAACCGGCCAAAAGACAGCATTATTGCTACATAAAGGGATAGCAAGAAGCACCACTATACCTGCGGCTTATTGTGTATTAAGATATATACCTGTGGGCGTAAAACGCCGATCGAACGGTAAATGTTTTGAAACGATGCAAGGCTAAACTTTATGTTGCATTTGCCTAGCTATTTCGGTATAATATTGACTGTTGGTCTGTGACGTTGCGATGATGCGAGAGGTTGCCGACACACCCGGCCCCTTTGCCATGGGTTGTGTGACGGGTTTTCCCGCGGAGTATGTCCGATAATAAATTGGGCGATAAAAGGAGGGACTTATATGGCAAAGCAAAAGATTCGTATTCGCTTGAAAGCATACGATCATAGAATTCTTGACCAGTCCGCAGAGAAAATCGTGGAAACTGCAAAACGTTCCGGTGCTGGCGTATCCGGACCGATTCCGCTTCCAACGGAAAAGCAAATTATCACTATCCTGCGCGCTGTGCATAAGTACAAGGATTCCCGTGAGCAATTCGAAATGCGTACGCACAAACGCTTGATCGATATCGTGAATCCAACGCCGCAAACGGTTGATGCGTTGATGCGTCTGGATCTGCCATCCGGTGTGGATATCGAAATCAAACTGTAATAAGCATATCTGATTTTAGAAGGGAAATGAGGTGTCAACATGAAAGGTATCTTAGGTAAAAAACTTGGTATGACTCAAGTGTTTACTGCTGAAGGTAATGTCGTTCCAGTAACGGTTATCGAAGCTGGTCCTTGTGTCGTAATCCAAAAGAAAGACCAAGAAAACGATGGCTATGAAGCTGTTCAGCTTGGTTTCGCTGATAAGAAAGAGAAAAACGCAATTAAGCCTGAAATTGGCCATGCCAAAAAGGCTAACACTGCTCCTAAGCGCTACGTTCGTGAAATTCGCGGTATTAACTTGGGCGAATATGAAGTTGGCCAAGAAGTGAAGGCTGACCTGTTTGCAGAGGGCGAATTCGTTGACGTAACGGGTATTTCGAAAGGTAAAGGCTTTGCCGGCGTTATCAAACGTTGGGGACAAAGCACTGGCCCTATGAGCCACGGTTCCCGCTACCACCGCGGTCCAGGTTCGATGGGTTCGATTCAAGCGAACCGCGTACCTAAAGGCAAACACCTTCCAGGTCACATGGGTCATGAAACAGTTACGATCCAAAAACTCGAAATCGTTAAAGTTGACGCAGAACGCAACGTGCTTCTCGTTAAAGGTTCGATTCCAGGACCGAAAAACGGTTTTGTTAAAATCAAACAAACGGTTAAGAACTAATTGCTCATAAAGAAAGGAGGAACAACAAATGCCTAAAGTTACTGTATATAACGTGAGCGGATCGCAAGTTGGCGAGCTGGAACTGGCTGACAACGTGTTCGGTATTGAACCCAATGCTCATGTTTTGCACAGCGCTGTAGTATTGCAGCAAGCTTCCCAACGTCAAGGAACGCACAAAGTTAAAGGACGCTCCGAAGTACGCGGCGGCGGCCGTAAACCTTGGAAACAAAAAGGTACGGGTCGCGCTCGTCAAGGTAGCATTCGTTCGCCACAATGGGTAGGCGGCGGTACGGTATTCGGACCGACTCCACGCTCTTACGGCTTCAAACTTCCACGGAAGGTTCGTCGTCTGGCGATTAAATCCGCGCTTTCGTCCAAGGTGATCAACAACGAAATTATCGTTCTGGATCAACTGGCGCTGGCTCAGCCGAAAACGAAAGAATTTGCAGCAATTTTGAATAACCTCAAAGTTGAACGCAAAGCACTTGTTGTAACGGCTAACTATGAAGATAATGTAGCTCTTTCGGCTCGCAACATCCCAGGTGTTAAATTCGTTGCTGCTAACGGCATTAATGTTCTGGATGTATTGGTTCACGATAAGCTCATCATCACGAAAGATGCAGTAGAGAAAGTACAGGAGGTGCTTGCGTAATGAAAAATCCTCGCGATATTATCAAGCGCCCGGTTATTACGGAACGCACGAGCGATTACATGGCGAACAAACGTTATGTTTTCGAAGTCGATCTTCGCGCTAGTAAAACCGAAATTAAAGCAGCTGTAGAAGAAATTTTCAAAGTGAAAGTAACGGGCGTTAACACGATGCGCGTTCCTGGCAAATTGAAACGCTATGGCCGCTACAGCGGATATACTTCCGAATGGAAAAAAGCAATCGTTCAATTGAGCGAAGACAGCAAAGAACTCGAGTTCTTTGAATCGGTATAAAGAAGGAGGGAATCGAAGTGCCAATTAAGAAGTACAAACCGACATCTCCGGCCCGCCGTGCCATGTCCGTATCGACTTTTGAAGAGATTACGACAAGCACGCCGGAGAAATCGTTGCTTGCCCCTCTTTATAATAAAGCGGGCCGCAACAACCAAGGTAAAATTACGGTTCGTCACCAAGGCGGCGGACACAAACGTAAATACCGCATTATCGACTTCAAACGTACGAAAGACGGCATCCCTGGTAAAGTGGCTACGATCGAATACGATCCAAACCGCACATCCAACATTGCTTTGATTCATTACGTTGATGGTGAGAAAGCTTACATCATCGCGCCTAAAGGCCTGAAAGTCGGAGATCAAATCATGTCCGGCGCTGAAGCCGACATTAAAATTGGTAACGCACTTCCGCTGGTTAACATCCCGGTTGGTACCGTTATCCACAACATTGAGCTGAAACCAGGCAAAGGCGGACAATTGGTTCGTGCTGCTGGTACAGAAGCTCAATTGCTTGGTAAAGAAGAAGGCTACGCAATCGTACGTCTGACTTCTGGCGAAACTCGTCGCATTCTGAACACTTGCCGTGCAACGATCGGTTCTGTGGGCAACGAAGACCACGAACTCGTTAAAATCGGTAAAGCTGGTCGCTCTCGCTGGCTCGGCAAACGTCCTGAAGTTCGCGGCGTAGTTATGAACCCTAACGATCACCCACACGGTGGTGGTGAAGGCCGTGCTCCAATCGGACGCAAGTCGCCTATGTCTCCTTGGGGCAAACCAACCCTTGGTTACAAAACTCGCAAAAAGAAAAAAGCATCGAGCCAATACATTATTCGTCGTCGCACGAAATAATAGCTGCTTGATCAAAGCCGCGTGATCTTACCGGCTCGCGCGAGCTTTATTGAAGGGAGGACAACAAATGGGTCGCAGTTTGAAGAAAGGTCCGTTTATCGACGGTTACCTGCTGAAAAAAGTCGAGGATATGAACGAGTCCAGTAAAAAAGCTGTTATTAAGACTTGGTCCCGCCGTTCGACCATTTTCCCGCAATTCGTCGGCCACACTTTTGGCGTATACGATGGTCGCAAGCACGTTCCAGTTTATGTTACGGAAGACATGGTTGGACACAAGCTTGGTGAGTTCGCACCAACTCGTACGTACAAAGGCCATGACGACGACAAAAAAACGGGCAGACGTTAATTTGCCCTTTAATACCTTTATGTTATGAGAGGAGGTTCATCCATGCCAGAAGCTAAAGCGCATGCTAACCATGTCCGCATTGCTCCTCGTAAAGCACAGCTCGTTGTGGATCTTATCCGCGGCAAGCAAGTGGGCGAAGCGATTGCAATTTTGCGCCATACGCCGAAAGCTGCTTCTCCAATCGTTGAAAAGCTGCTTAACTCGGCGATCGCTAATGCTGAGCATAACTACCAACTGGACGTGAACAAGTTGGTTGTATCGCAAGTATTCGTGAACCAAGGTCCTACGATGAAACGTTTCCGTCCCCGTGCTATGGGACGCGCAAGCCGTATCAATAAAAGAACCAGCCACATCACTTTGGTGGTATCTGAAAAATAAGGAGGGATAACGTGTGGGTCAAAAGGTAAATCCGGTCGGTCTCCGCATCGGGATCATCCGTGACTGGGAATCGAAATGGTACGCAGGCAAAGATTTCGGCGATCTTCTTTTGGAAGACGTTAAAATCCGTGAGTACCTGAAAAACAAGCTGAAAGACGCTGCTGTATCTCGCATTGAAATCGAGCGTGCAGCTAACCGCGTTAACGTAACGATTAACACAGGCAAACCTGGTATGGTAATCGGTAAAGGCGGTTCTGAAGTGGAAAACCTTCGTACGGAACTTGGTAAAATCACGAAGGGCAAAAAAGTCCACATCAACATCGCTGAAATCAAACAACTCGATCTGGACGCTATTCTCGTAGCTGAAAGCATCGCACAACAACTTGAGCGCCGCGTATCTTTCCGTCGTGCTCTGAAACAAGCTATTCAACGTACTATCCGCGCAGGTGCTAAAGGGATTAAGACTTCGGTAAGCGGTCGTCTCGGCGGTGCTGAAATCGCGCGTACGGAAGGATACAGCGAAGGTACAGTTCCACTTCATACGCTGCGTGCAGACATTGACTACGGAACTGCTGAAGCTCATACTACTTATGGCCGTATCGGCGTAAAAGTATGGATTTATCGCGGTGAAATCCTTCCAACTAAGAAGAAAGCTCCACAGGAAGGAGGCAACTAATCATGTTGGTGCCTAAACGTGTCAAACACCGCAAACAACAACGCGGTCATATGAGAGGTCGCGCTAAAGGTGGTACCGAAGTAGCTTTCGGCGAATACGGTCTTCAAGCGCTTGAACCGGCATGGATCACAAACCGTCAGATCGAGTCCGCTCGTATCGCGATGACCCGTTACATTAAACGTGGCGGTAAAGTTTGGATCAAAATTTTCCCTGACAAACCGATTACTCAAAAGCCTCTTGAGGTTCGTATGGGTAGCGGTAAAGGTAACGTAGAGAAATGGGTTGCTGTTGTTAAACCAGGCAAAGTTCTGTTTGAACTGGCTGGCGTATCCGAAGAGATCGCTCGTGAGGCTATGCGTCTTGCATCCCATAAACTGCCTATCAAAACGAAGTTCGTGAAACGCGAAGAAGTGGGTGGTGAAGCAAATGAAAGCTAGTGAATTTCGCAACCTAACCTCTGCTGAGATTGAGCAAAAAGTCGCTGGTTTTAAAGAAGAGCTTTTCAACCTGCGTTTCCAACTGGCTACAGGCCAATTGGATAACCCAACCCGGATTCGTGACGTGCGGAAGGAAATAGCTCGTGCTAAGACCGTTCTGCGTGAAAGAGAACTCGGAATCAGCAGCTAAGCAGATGATCCTGTCTTTGATTGGTTCATAGGCCTTCAGGAAGGAGGAAGAAGATGAGCGAACGCAACGCACGTAAAGTCCAAATCGGCAAAGTCGTTAGCGATAAAATGGATAAAACAATCGTGGTAGCTGTAGAAACCTACAAAAAACATGATTTGTACCATAAACGCATCAAATACACGAAGAAATTCAAAGCTCATGACGAAAACAACCAAGCTAAAATCGGCGATGTTGTTAAAATCATGGAAACTCGTCCGCTTTCCAAAGACAAACGCTTTAGACTCGTAGAAATCGTGGAGTCTGCGATTGTTCTTTAAGAAGCGTCAGGAATGTAAAGCTCGATCTGAAAGGAGGACATTCAGATGATTCAACCATTTACACGTTTGGCTGTTGCTGACAACTCCGGCGCTAAAGAACTGATGTGCATTCGCGTGCTTGGCGGTACTGGACGTCGTGTTGGTCACATCGGCGACTTGATCGTATGCTCCGTCAAACAAGCAACACCAGGCGGCGTTGTCAAAAAAGGTGACGTTGTTAAAGCGGTAATCGTTCGTACGAAACGTTCGGTTCGTCGTAAAGACGGTTCCTACATCGCATTCGACGAGAATGCAGCTGTAGTTGTGAAAGAAGACAAGAGCCCTCGCGGCACTCGTATCTTTGGACCAGTAGCCCGTGAGCTTCGCGATAAAGACTTCATGAAGATCGTATCGCTTGCACCGGAAGTTATCTAATACCTTCCCCAACAGGAGAGGGCCTGAAGCTATATAGCAGGAGGTGTAACAAATGCCAAAGCTGAAAAAAGTGCTTGAATCCCATAACCATAAACTGCACGTCAAAAAAGACGACACAGTTATCGTTATTTCCGGCAAAGATAAAGGTAAAAAAGGTCGCGTAATTGAATCGTACCCACGTGAAAATCGCGTCCTGGTCGAAGGTGTTAACATGGTGAAGAAGCATACGCGTCCTTCGCAGGTTAATCCGCAAGGCGGAATCATTGAGCAAGAAGCTCCGATTCATGCTTCCAACGTGATGCACATCGATCCGAAGAGCGGCCAAGTAACCCGTATCGGTTACAAAGTGCTCGATAACGGCAAAAAAGTCCGGTACGCTAAACGTTCCGGCGAAGTAATCGACTAAACGATACGTTAGAAAGGAGGACTATCGAACATGGCAGCAAGATTGAAAGATCGTTACCTTAATGAAATTACTCCTGCTCTGATGCAGAAGTTTAACTATACGACAGTCATGCAAGTGCCGAAGATTGAAAAAGTGGTTATCAACATGGGCGTAGGCGAAGCAGTCGCTAACTCCAAAGTGCTTGATGTCGCTGTAGAAGATCTTCGTCTCATTTCCGGTCAAAAACCGGTCGTAACACGTGCGAAGAAGTCTATTGCAGGCTTCAAACTCCGCGAAAACATGCCAATCGGGGTTAAAGTAACACTGCGCGGTGAGCGTATGTACTACTTCCTTGACAAGCTGTTTAACGTCTCGCTTCCTCGCGTTCGCGACTTCCGCGGCGTATCGACGAAAGCATTTGACGGCCGCGGTAACTACACGCTTGGCTTGAAAGAGCAATTGATCTTCCCGGAGATCGAATACGACAAGGTTGATAAAGTACGCGGCATGGACGTCGTTATCGTCACGACGGCAAAAACGGACGAAGAGTCCCGTGAACTGCTGACCCAACTGGGCATGCCGTTTGCGAAGTAATCCACTTACAGGGAGGTGTAATACCCAGTGGCAAAAACTTCGATGAAAGTGAAGCAACAACGTGCACCAAAATTCAAAGTGCGTGCTTATACACGCTGTGAACGTTGTGGCCGTCCGCACTCAGTTTTGCAAAAGTTTAAAATTTGCCGGATTTGTTTCCGCGAATTAGCATATAAAGGCCAGATTCCTGGCGTCAAAAAAGCAAGCTGGTAATTAGCTTAGTTCGGGAAGGAGGTTAACAAGAATGGTTATGTCTGATCCGATTGCAGATATGTTGACTCGCATCCGTAATGCGAATGTCGTTCGGCATGAGACAGTGGAAATGCCTGCTTCGAAAGTGAAGAAGCAAATCGCTGACATTCTGAAGCGTGAGGGCTTTATCCGCGATGCTGAATTTATCGAGGACAACAAACAAGGGATTATCCGTATTTTCCTGAAATACGGCCCGAACCAAGAACGCGTTATTACCGGTTTGAAACGTATTTCGAAACCAGGTCTTCGCGTTTACACAAAATCGACTGAAATCCCACGCGTATTGGGTGGTCTGGGTATTGCGATCATCTCTACGTCCAAAGGGATTATGACAGATAAAGAAGCGCGCCAAGTGAAATCCGGCGGCGAAGTTGTCTGCTACGTTTGGTAATAACAAGTCACAAAGATTGGAGGTGTAACAATGTCCCGTATTGGCCGCAAACCGATTCAAGTACCTAACGGCGTTAACGTTAGCTTGGATAACGGCGTAATTACTGTAAAAGGACCTAAAGGCTCGCTGTCCCGCCCTGTTCATAAAGATATGAAAGTGAACATCGAAGCTGACACGATCGTCATTGAACGTCCGTCTGATAATAAACTGCATCGTTCTTTGCACGGCACAACTCGCAGCATCATCGCGAACATGGTTAATGGCGTAACTGAAGGTTACTCCAAAAGCCTGGAGCTTGTTGGCGTAGGTTACCGTGCAAACAAAGCCGGCGACAAAGTTGTTCTGAACGTTGGCTACTCGCACCCTGTGGAGATTGTTCCCGATCAAGGTATCGAGTTTGAAGTTCCAGCTGTAACGAAAATTATCGTAAAAGGCATCGACAAAGAACTTGTCGGCGCTACGGCTGCTAAAATCCGTTCTGTACGCGAACCAGAGCCTTACAAAGGCAAAGGTATCAAATACGAAGGCGAACGCATTATTCGCAAAGAAGGTAAAGCTGGTAAGAAGAAATAAGCAGCTCGTTAAAGCTGCTTAATCTCACGGCTTGATCTACTCAGGAAAGGAGTGTACCTGGCGATGATTACAAAAGGCGATAAAAACAAGGCACGTCTGAAAAGACACCTTCGTGTTCGTAAAAAAATCAACGGTTCGGCAGCACGTCCGCGTCTGTCCGTATTCCGTTCTTCCAAGCATATCTATGCACAACTGATCGATGACGTTCAAGGCGTAACGCTTGCATCCGCTTCGACAGCAGACAAGGAATTGGCTGCTCAAATCGGCAACGGCGGCAACGTGGAGTCGGCTCGTAAAGTAGGTCAGCTGATTGCTGAACGTGCAAAAGCAAAAGGCGTAACTGAGGTCGTATTCGACCGCGGCGGTTACTTGTATCACGGCAGAATTCAGGCGCTTGCTGACGCAGCTCGCGAAGCTGGCCTCGAATTCTAATCATTTTTCAAAAAGGGAGGTAAAATGACTTGCGTATAGATCCGAATACGTTAGAACTGACTGAAAAAGTAGTTCACATCAACCGTGTCGCAAAAGTTGTAAAAGGCGGTCGCCGTTTCAGCTTTAGCGCACTTGTAGTTGTCGGTGACGGCAATGGCCACGTCGGCGCAGGGATCGGTAAAGCGGGCGAAGTACCTGATGCAATTCGCAAAGGTATCGAAGACGCTAAGAAAAACCTGATCCAAGTTCCTCTCGTTGGAACAACGATTCCTCACCTTGTACTGGGACATTTCGGCGCTGGCGAAGTTCTTCTGAAACCAGCTTCCAAAGGTACCGGTGTTATCGCCGGCGGTCCGGTTCGTGCCGTTCTTGAACTTGCTGGTGTAGGTGACATCTTGACGAAATCGCTTGGTTCTTCCAACTCCATGAACATGGTAAACGCAACGCTGGAAGGTCTTTCCCGCCTGAAACGCGCGGAGGATGTTGCTAAACTGCGTGGAAAAACCGTCGAAGAGCTTTTAGGTTAAGGAGGGGTATACGATGGCAAAATTGCAAATCACCCTCGTCCGCAGTCTGATTGGCCGTAACGAAAAGCAACGTGCAACTGTAAAGTCGCTCGGTTTGACTAAAATTCGTCAATCGGTTGTTCATGAGGACAGCCCGGCCATTCGCGGCATGATTAACGCAGTTAACCACATGGTTAAAGTCGAAGAAGTGTAACATAGATCGAACAGAAATCATTAAGGAGGTGCACGAACGATGAAATTGCATGAGCTCGCTCCAGCACCGGGTTCCAAAAAGGAACGTAACCGCGTTGGACGTGGTATCGGTTCCGGCAACGGTAAAACTGCGGGACGCGGTCACAAAGGTCAAAATGCTCGTTCCGGCGGTGGTGTTCGTCCAGGCTTTGAAGGCGGTCAAAACCCTCTTTACCGTCGTGTTCCAAAGCGTGGATTTAACAACCGTTTCCGTACGGAATATGCCGTTGTGAACATTGAGGATCTTAACAACTTTGCAGCAGGCACCGAAGTCACACCAGAAGTTCTTCTTGAACAAGGCATTGTCAAAAATGCTCTGGACGGCATCAAGATTTTGGGTAACGGCGAAATCAAGGTACAGCTGACTGTAAAAGCGAATAAGTTCTCTCAATCTGCGGTAGAGAAAATCCAGGCTGCCGGCGGTAAAACCGAGGTGATCTAATTGTTCAAAACCGTGTCAAACATTTGGAAAGTGTCGGATTTGAGAAATCGAATCTTGTTCACCCTTTTCATTCTTTTGATTTATCGCATCGGCTCCTTCATACCGGTTCCGGGCGTAGATAAAGACGTATTTAAGCAAGTTGACCAAGCTGGAACAGACCTGTTTGGTTTGCTGAACACGTTCTCCGGCGGTGCGCTGTTCCATTTTTCCATCTTCGCACTAGGAATTACGCCTTACATTACAGCTTCGATCATCGTACAGTTGTTGTCGATGGATGTAATTCCGCGTTTCGCTCAATGGGCGAAAGAGGGCGAGATCGGTAAAAAGAAACTCGCGCAAATTACGAGATATGGCACGGTTATCCTTGGTTTGGTTCAAGGCTTTGCTACAGCGATCGGTTTCAATCGTCAGTATAACTACGATATGGTTCCGGGAGCTGGCTTCGGAGACTACTTGCTCATCGCCATCATTTTGACGGCAGGCGTTGCCTTCATGATGTGGCTTGGCGAGCAGATTACGGAGCGCGGTATCGGCAACGGGATCTCGATCCTGATCTTTGCCGGTATTACCGCAAGCTTGCCTGGCCATATTCGTACGCTTTACCAAGATCAGTTTGTCGGCAAATCCGACCAGCTGTTCTGGAATATCGGCAAAATGGCTTTGATCGTGATCGCGGTCATTTTCATCTTTGTTGGTGTTATCTTTGTTCAACAAGGCATCCGGAAAATTCCGGTTCAATACGCCAAACGCGTAGTGGGTCGGAAAATGTACGGTGGTCAATCGACACATATCCCGATGAAAGTGAATGGCGCAGGCGTTATTCCTGTTATCTTCGCTGTATCGCTGCTTATGTTCCCGATTACGATCGCACAATTCTGGGCTGGACATGATTGGGCGAACTGGATTATCAACAACCTGTACTACGACAAGCCACTTGGCATGGTATTGTACGTGCTGCTGATTATCGGTTTCACCTTCTTCTATACCTTCGTTCAAATTAATCCGGTTCAAATGGCCGATCAAATGAAAAAGAATGGCGGATATATCCCGGGCATTCGCCCTGGTAAACCGACTTCTAATTATCTGACGCGTGTCATGTCGCGTATTACGCTTGCAGGCGCGCTATTCTTGGCGGTTATCTCCATCCTGCCGGTTCTGTTCGGTGCGGTGGCTGGTTTGCCAAGAACGGTTATGCTGGGCGGCACTTCGCTTCTGATTATCGTCGGTGTAGCACTCGACACGATGAAACAAATCGAGAGCCAATTGATCAAACGCCATTACAAAGGGTTTATCAATAAATAACAATAGGTTCTGACCGGGTTGCCGCTCTCGTCCGAAGGCTGGTGCGGGGCCCGCCCGAGCCTATTGTGCTTAAAGCGAGGAACATGCCAATGAACATTTTATTCATGGGTCCTCCGGGAGCCGGTAAAGGTACGCAAGCCGAGCGAATCGTCGATACTTTCGGCGTGCCGCATATTTCGACTGGCGATGCATTCCGCCTTGCGATGAAGCAAGGAACACCGCTCGGTCTCAAAGCGAAAGAGTATGTCGATCAAGGGCTGCTTGTACCTGATGAGATCACGAACGGCATTGTTAAAGAACGCCTTGAACAGGAAGATTGCAACAAAGGTTTCTTGCTTGACGGTTTCCCTCGCACGCTGCAGCAAGCCGAAGCGCTTGACGGTATGCTGAAGGAACTTGGCCGCAGCATCGACCATGTGATCAACCTGAAAGTAGACCGCAGCTTGCTGCTTGCCAGACTAACTGGAAGACGCATCTGCAAATCTTGCGGTTCAACGTACCATGTGCTGTTCAATCCGCCAAAGCAGGAAGGCGTATGCGATAAATGCGGCGGTGAATTGTATCAGCGTTCGGATGATACGGAAGAGAAAGTCGGAACACGCCTCGACGAATATATTTCGAAGACGGCTCCGCTTTTGAACTACTACAGCGAGAAAGGTCTTCTCCGCGAAGTCGATGGCGAGAAGGAAATCGATACGGTAACAGCCGATATTGAGTCCTACTTGCGTGGTTCATTGTAATGATCGTTTGCAAATCCGAATCGGAGCTGCGACATATGAGGGAAGCCGGCCGAATCGTTGCGGATACGCACCGCATAATGGCGCAAGCGGTGAAGCCGGGCATTACGACGGCTGAGCTTGATGAAATTGCCGAAGCGTATATTCGCAGCCAAGGCGCCGTTCCATCCTTCAAAGGTTACAATGGTTTTCCTGCCAGCATTTGCGCTTCTGTTAACGACGAGCTGGTTCATGGTTTCCCGGGATCTCGCAAGCTGAACGAAGGCGATATTATCAGCATCGATATCGGCGCCCAATACGAAGGCTACCACGGAGATTCCGCATGGACCTACGCGGTTGGCTCGGTATCCGGTGAGGTTAGACGGCTGCTGGAAGTATCGGAGCAATCGCTTTATGCGGGCCTTGCGCTCATAAGGCCGGATGTTCGGCTGTCTACCGTATCGCATGAGATTCAGCGCGTTGTCGAAGCGGCGGGTTTCTCCATCGTACGGGAGTTTGTAGGACACGGAATTGGTAAAGACCTTCATGAGGAGCCGCAAATTCCGAACTACGGATTGCCAAACCAAGGACCGTTGCTGAAGCCTGGAATGGTTCTTTGCATCGAGCCGATGGTCAATATCGGCGAGCGGTATGTCCGCACGCTCGAGGACAATTGGACGGTCGTCACGGAGGATAGTTCCTGGTGCGCTCATTTTGAGCACACAGTAGCTGTAACGGAGAACGGTTTTGAAATTTTGACAGCATTGCCGGTTGAGGTGTAGATTCTATGGAGATACGTCCGCAGATCGGTCAAATCGTCAAAGTGCTTCGGGGTAAAGAAGAGGAAAGCCTGGCTGTCATTATCCGCATTGAGGATGAGCGGTTCGTATGGATCGCCGACGGGCATAAGCGCCGCTTTGACCGCCCGAAGAAAAAGAACGTTCTGCATCTTGAGTTGCAGGAGACCGTCAGCAGCGAAGTTGTAAACAGCATAAACGAAACAGGCCGGGTAACCAATGCCAAGTTGCGTTATGCTATTCAGAAGTTTGCGTATGCGAAAGGAGATTGACTGTGGCTAAAGAAGACGTCATTGAGGTCGAAGGCACGGTGCTAGAGCCATTGCCGAATGCCATGTTCAAGGTGGAACTGGAGAACGGTCATCAGATCCTCGCACACGTTTCCGGTAAACTCAGAATGCATTTTATCCGTATTCTGACTGGAGACAAAGTGGTCGTACAGTTATCGCCTTATGATTTATCAAGAGGGCGCATCACCTATCGGAAGTAGGCTTAGGCCTGCTCTGATAAGATTCGGGAGGTAATCACAATGAAAGTTAGACCTTCGGTTAAACCGATTTGCGAAAAATGCAAAGTCATTCGCCGTAAAGGTAATGTTATGGTGATTTGTGAAAATCCGAAACACAAACAAAAACAAGGATAAGGAGGTAAACCATATATGGCACGTATAGCTGGTGTTGACTTGCCGCGTGACAAACGCGTCGAAATCGCCCTGACGTACATTTTCGGGATCGGCAAAACGACTTCCCAAAAAATCCTGAGCACAACTGGGATTAACGCTGACACTCGTGTTCGCGATTTGACGGAAGACGAAGTAAGCCGTTTGCGCGAAACGATCGACAAAACCGTTAAAGTGGAAGGCGACCTGCGTCGTGAAATTTCCCTTAACATCAAACGTCTGATCGAGATCGGATGCTACCGTGGTGTTCGCCATCGTCGTGGTCTGCCGGTTCGCGGACAACGCACGAAAACGAATGCTCGTACTCGGAAAGGTCCTCGTCGGACTGTAGCGAATAAGAAAAAATAAGAAGGGAGGATAACTGATTATGGCTAAACCTAAAAAAGTCGTACGTACGAAACGCCGCGACCGTAAAAATATTGAATCGGGCGTAGCTCATATCCGCTCGACTTTCAATAACACGATCGTTACGATCACGGATCCGCATGGCAATGCGATTTCTTGGGCAAGCTCCGGCAACCTTGGTTTCAAAGGTTCCCGTAAAAGCACGCCTTATGCTGCTCAAATGGCAGCTGAATCCGCAGCTAAAGCAGCTATGGAACATGGCATGAAAGCCGTTGAAGTTATGGTTAAAGGCCCAGGCGCTGGTCGTGAAGCGGCAATCCGCTCGCTGCAAGCAGCAGGTCTGGAAGTTAACCTGATTAAAGACGTAACGCCAATTCCTCACAACGGATGCCGTCCGCCGAAACGTCGTCGCGTATAACCTAGCTTCTGTGGTATCAAATTAATGCAACTTGTGAATAATGGTTGTGAAGGTTTGGCATACTACAAGTTTAGACTAGATTACGGTACGGTAACGGAGCGACGTTTGAAGGAGGGTACTATTAGTGATTGAGATCGAAAAGCCGAAAATCGAGACCGTAGAATTGAACGAAGAAGGAACATACGGACGTTTCGTTGTAGAACCGTTGGAACGCGGATATGGCACAACGCTCGGAAACTCGCTTCGTCGCATTCTGTTGTCGTCTCTGCCGGGCGCGGCAGTGACATCTGTACAGATCGATGGAGTTCTTCATGAGTTCTCTACGGTTCCGGGAGTGATCGAGGACGTAACAGAGATCATTCTTAACCTGAAAGGCCTCTCGTTGAAAATCCATTCCGATGAAGAAAAGGTGCTGGAAATTGACGCGGAGGGCGAAGGGAACGTTACGGCGGGCGATATTCGAGCCGACAGCGATGTCGAGATTTTAAGCCCTGATCTTCACATCGCAACCTTGGCCTCCGGCGCGCGGCTCCATATGCGGGTTTTCGCCAATCGTGGTCGCGGTTACGTGCAAGCGGACCGCAACAAGAAAGAAGACCAGCCGATTGGTGTTATTCCTGTAGATTCGATTTACACGCCAATTACACGTGTCAACTATAGCGTTGAAAATACCCGTGTGGGTCAAGTGACCAACTACGACAAGCTGACGCTTGAAGTATGGACAGACGGCAGTATTAGACCGGAAGAGGCTGTAAGCCTCGGCGCTAAAATTTTGACCGAGCATTTGGACCTGTTCGTTGGATTGACCGATGAAGCCAAAGACGCGGAAATTATGGTCGAGAAGGAAGAAGATAAGAAAGAGAAAGTTCTGGAGATGACAATCGAAGAACTGGATCTTTCCGTACGTTCTTACAACTGTTTGAAACGTGCAGGCATCAACACTGTGCAAGAGCTGATTACGAAATCCGAAGAGGACATGATGAAGGTCCGCAACCTGGGCCGCAAATCGCTCGAGGAAGTGCAAGAGAAACTCGAAGAACTGGGCCTCGGCCTTCGGACGGAAGAGTAAAGAGCTTGCAAGTTAGACTTGGGCAAGGGAGGGGAAATATAGATGGCATACTCTAAATTGGGCCGTGACGCAAGTGCACGTAAAGCATTGTTCCGTGACCTCGTTACTGACCTGTTCCTTTATGAACGCATTCAAACGACTGAAGCGAAAGCGAAAGAAGTTCGTTCGATCGCTGAAAAGCTGATCACGAAAGCGAAGAAAGGCGATCTGGCTGCTCGTCGCCAAGTTGCTGCTTACGTTCGTCGTGAAAGCGTAGATGGAGAGCAAGACGCAATCCAAAAGCTGTTCTCCGAGCTGGCCACCCGTTACTCGGAACGTGCGGGCGGATACACGCGGATTTTGAAGCTGGGACCCCGCCGTGGCGATTCTGCGCCAATGGTATATCTGGAACTGGTTGACCGCGCGTAATTGAGAAAGGGTGGCCCTTGAGGCCACCTTTTTTTATTCAAGCGAATGCGATGCTGGGAGAGTTCTTTTAGTGAAAGGTTTGGTTTGCCATGCGCAACATCTGTATGAAAGTAAGTTATGACGGCTCCGGCTATAACGGTTTTCAGTCGCAGCCCGACGGTAACACGGTCCAGGATAAGATCGAGAAAGCGCTCCTTATGCTTACGGGAGAGGAGATTCTTATTATCGGTTCCGGCAGAACGGATGCAGGCGTACATGCGAGGGGACAGATGTTCAACTTTCATACAGCTTCTGCGATACCGATCGAAAGATGGCCGGTTGCGATTAATTCCCGTTTGCCGGACGATATTGTTATTCTGGAAGCGTATGAGGTTCCGGAAAACTTTCATGCGAGGCGATCCGCTAAACGGAAAACCTATCGCTACACCATTGACACCGGCAAATACCCGGATGTGTTTGGGCGGCAATACCGGTTTCACCATTACCGGCCGCTGGATGTCGCTGCGATGCGTCAAGCCATCGTTCATTTGATTGGAACTCATGATTATACGTCCTTTACTTCTACGCGTTCTACGAAACCTAGCCATGTCCGGACGATCTACGAGGCTTACATCGAAGAAGAAGGTCCGTTTGTCCATGTTTACGTAACAGGCAACGGCTTCTTGTACAACATGGTGCGGATCATCGTAGGAACTTTAATAAAGGTTGGGATTGGCGCCATACCGCCGGAGCGTTTTCCGGCGATATTGCAAGCATGCGATCGTTCCAAAGCCGGACCGACGGCGATTCCGCAAGGGCTGATGCTGTGGGATGTCCATTATGCTGAGATAAAGCCTGGATCGTAAGGGGAGTCAGCCTCCAATATGGTTTAAAAGATTGGAAATACGCCAAATTCGCTTGCACATGCCTAATCTTTATAGTAGAATATAACTTGTGCTTTCTTAGTGGCTCTCCCACAGCCCCGACTAAGAATACACCACCAAATGTAATATCAAAGCAACATCTAACTGAACGAAATAAGTTGAGAATTTAATGACATAAACGTTTAGAAACGTGAACATTGAAGGAGGACCATCCATGCGTACGACCTTTATGGCTAAGACGAATGAAGTTGATCGCAAATGGCATGTAATCGATGCTACTGGCAAAACTCTTGGTCGTCTGGCTAGCGAAGCTGCAAGCCTGATCCGTGGCAAGCACAAACCTGAATTTACTCCACATGTGGATTGCGGCGATTTCGTCATCGTAATCAATGCAGAGAAAATTCACCTGACTGGTAAAAAACTGACGGACAAAATGTACTACCGTCACTCCTTGCATCCAGGCGGTCTGAAAGTAACTCCAGCTCAAGAAATGATTCAGAACAAACCTGAACGTGTTATCGAGCTGGCTGTACATGGCATGTTGCCTAAAAACCGTCTCGGTGACAAAATGAAGCTTAAACTGAAAGTATACGCTGGTTCGGAGCATCCACACCAAGCACAAAACCCTGAAGTTTACGAACTTCGCGGCTAATAAAAGAGGAGGACAGTTTCATGGCTCAAGTACAATACTATGGAACCGGTCGTCGTAAACACTCTGTTGCACGCGTACGTCTTGTGCCGGGTGAAGGACGAATCATCGTTAACAAACGCGACCTGAATGAATATTTTGGTCTGGAGACGCTTAAGCTGATTGTTAAACAACCGCTGGCTCTTACAGAAACTCTTAACAACTACGACGTTATCGTAATCGCTAACGGCGGTGGCATGTCCGGTCAAGCCGGCGCTATCCGTCACGGGATCTCCCGTGCGCTTCTGAAAGCTGACCCTGAATTCCGTCCAGCTCTGAAACGTGCAGGCTTCCTGACTCGCGACCCACGCATGAAAGAACGTAAAAAATACGGTCTCAAAGCTGCACGTCGCGCTCCACAGTTCTCGAAACGTTAAGACAAGATTATACAAGAAGGCATTTCCGGTTTCCGGAGATGCCTTCTTTTTGTTTTCCGTAAAAGCTTGCCGATGCTTATATGTTCAAAAGACCTCCAGAAGCGGCTAATTGAGAGATAATTTCAATATGAAATAAACACCCTGGATAAATGGGAACAATTCTCAATTATTGGGCCTAAATAGGCATGTTCTTCAGGGACTTTTTATCAAATAAGCATTGAATTAACGATTCGCTCGGATTATAATACTTATTAATACAGATGATTTTACTTGGGATTAAAATGGAGGGATAAGCAAATGAACTTGTTTGAAAAGGAAGCGCTCGTGAAGCAAAAAGCGGAAGAGCTTGAAACCGCAACTCCCGAGGAGATTTTGGCTTATGCAGTAGAAACTTTCCCGAATATTACGTTTGCGTGCAGCTTTGGCGCGGAGGACGTTGTACTTGTTGATATGCTGCAAAAGGTTAGTCCAAAGACCGACATCTTTTATCTCGATACCGATTTTCACTTCAAAGAGACCTATGAAACCCGCGACCGCTTGATCGAACGTTATCCGGGAATCCCTTTTGTCCAAGTAAAACCGCTCCTTACACCGGAAGAGCAAGCGGAGCAGCATGGACCGGAACTTTGGACGAGAGACGCCAATGCATGCTGCAATATCCGTAAAGTCGAACCGCTTACGCGTGTCCTTTCGAATTATGAAGCATGGATTACGGGGATCCGCCGCGATCAGGCGCCGACCCGTGCGAATGCAAAGAAAGTTGAATATGATACGAAGTTTGGCTTGATCAAGTTTAACCCGCTTGCAAGCTGGACTTCCGAAGACGTATGGAATTATATCCGTGAGAATGAAGTTATTTATAACCCGCTGCATGATCAGAACTATCCGAGCATCGGCTGCGAATATTGCACGCGTCAAGTTATGCCGGGCGAAGATCCGCGCGCAGGACGCTGGGCCGGCCAAGACAAAACCGAATGCGGACTTCATAAATAAGATAGCCATCATCTTTTTTCAAATAACGGAGGAGGCTTTACATCAGCATGACTCAAATCCAACCGCATGGCGGCGTTTTGGTTAACCGGATTGCTGCCGGAGAACAACGGGAGCAATTGCTTGCCGAAGCAGCAGAGCTGCAGGCAATCGTAATTAGCAACTGGGCGATTTCGGACCTTGATTTGATTGGTATCGGTGCTTTTTCGCCGCTGACGGGCTTTTTGAACGAAGAAGATTATCAATCGGTCGTTGATCGTATGCGCCTTGCGAACGGCACGGTATGGAGCATTCCGATTACGCTGCCGGTCGATGAGGAGAAAGCTTCCTCTCTTCGAATCGGCGAGCGCGCTGCGCTTGTAGGCGAAGACGGCGTCATTTACGGCGTAATCGATGTGCAAAGCATTTATAAAGCAGATCAGAAGCATGAAGCGGTTCAAGTGTACAAAACCGACGATCTGGAGCACCCAGGTGTCCAAAAGCTGTTCGAACGTCCGGACACGTATGTTGGCGGAGATATTACGGTATTGAACCGTCCGAAACCGGACAAATTCGAACAGTATTATTTTGACCCGTCGCAAACGCGCGAAATATTTGCAGACAAGGGCTGGAAAACGGTCGTAGGCTTCCAAACCCGTAATCCGGTTCACCGTGCGCATGAGTATATCCAGAAGACGGCGATGGAAATCGTGGATGCTTTGTTCTTGAACCCGCTTGTAGGCGAAACGAAATCGGATGACGTACCGGCAAATGTGCGGATGAAAAGCTATCTGGCTCTTCTCGACAACTATTATCCGGAAGACCGCGTATTCCTTGGCGTATTCCCGGCTGCGATGCGTTATGCGGGACCGCGGGAAGCCATCTTCCACGCGCTTGTCCGTAAAAACTACGGCTGCACGCATTTTATTGTAGGACGCGACCATGCAGGCGTTGGCGATTATTACGGCACCTATGAAGCGCAAGATTTGCTAAAGACGTTCCCTGCCGAAGACTTGGGCATTACGCCGCTTTACTTCGAGCACAGCTTTTTCTGCACCAAATGCGGCAATATGGCTACAACCAAAACATGCCCGCATGACAAAGCTGACCATCTGACATTGTCCGGCACGAAAGTACGCGCGATGCTGCGTGACGGCGTATGCCCGCCGCCGGAATTTTCCCGTCCGGAAGTAGCCAAAATTTTGATCGAAGGCATGAGTGCAGCGGTGGAAGCGTAACTTAAAACCGCGTGTTATTCTTGTCCGGCAACACATATCTGACCACCTCGTCCCATATAAATGATAATGTGTACAGGGCTTGCCTGTCCGTATGCGAAGCATTTATCTTTTTGGGGGACGGGGTGGTTTTTATTATGCGTCGGCGGGAGGAAGGCTCGTCGTTTGGATGACCTACAAAGGCGCAATGCGGATTGCGCTTGGGCTGATAGCTGTTACGCTAACCTTTATGCTGCTAGGACATAACATGCCTTCCGTCCATACGTGGACGTACTGGTCTATGCCGCTTTCCGGCAAGACCGTAGTGATCGACGCCGGGCACGGCGGGATTGACGGCGGGGCGGTCAGCAAATCGGGCGCAATCGAAAAAGACTTGAATTTAGCGATCGCCTTATATTTGCGCGATTATTTGCAGCAGTCCGGCGCTTCCGTGCTGATGACAAGGGAAGGCGACTATGACCTGGCTGGCCAGGATACAAACGTCGTGCGCAAAAGAAAAACCGAGGATTTGCTCAAGAGGGTATCGGTCATTCAGAACAGCGGGGCTAAACTGGCAGTCAGCATTCACATGAACAGCATACCTTCCGACAAATGGTCGGGCGCTCAAACCTTTTATTACCCGAACGGAACCGATAATGGGATGCTGGCCACCTTCATTCAAAACGAAATTCGCCGGAATCTCGAGAATACAAGCCGTGTGCCCGCTGTAAAGCAGGATGTCTATGTGCTGAAAGCTGTGAAAGATATTCCAACTGTGCTTGTGGAGGTCGGCTTTTTGTCCAATCCGGGCGAGTCGCAGCGGCTAGTAGATCCGGCTTATCAGAAACAGATCGCGGCGGCGATTTACCAAGGCATATTGCGGTATGCATCGGGCGAGAAGATTAACGTGAGCAGCTCAGGCTGAAGCTGAAGCTTGCCTTTCAAACTGTGCTATAATGGAATAGGTTTCATAATAAAAAACGTTATTGCACATAAAAGGTGGGACTATACACAATGTTGACACGCGAGCAAGCTATAGAAGCCGTGAATGCCGTGACGGCTCAATATAGCTCGTACCATGTTGCGGTACGGGATGTGATGGTCAAAGACCGTCAAGTGTCCTTGACGATCTTGACGGCAAGCGATGAGCTGAAGTCATCGCTTGAAGGAGCGCTGCGCGAAGCTCTCGCGCAGGCTGGCGCCGAAACCGTGCACTGCCGGTTTCGCCCGCTTGAAGCTGCGGCGCAGGCAGAGCCGGCCGCCGCAGGCGCCAAAGCGGACGGTCCCGTGAAGGGACACGGGACCGGACTGCAAACCCCGCTGCTGGATCCCCGCAGCGGGGTGCAGTTCATCGCCATCGCCAGCGGCAAAGGCGGCGTCGGCAAATCAACCGTCACCGTTAACCTGGCGACGGCACTTGCCCGCAAAGGCAAACGCGTCGGTATCATCGACGCCGATATTTACGGCTTTAGCGTTCCGGATATGATGGGGATTGAGGAGCGGCCGGCTGTAGAGTCCGACCGGATCATCCCGATCGAACGCTTTGGCGTACAAGTGATGTCGATGGGCTTTTTCGTGGAGGATAACAGCCCGGTCGTCTGGCGCGGACCAATGCTCGGCAAGATGCTGCGCAACTTTTTTGCCGAAGTGGAATGGGGAGAGCTGGATTACCTGCTCCTCGACCTGCCTCCGGGTACAGGCGATGTAGCGCTGGACGTCCATCAGATTATTCCGCAAAGCAAAGAAATTATCGTAACGACGCCGCATGCGACAGCAGCTTTTGTTGCGGCGCGGGCCGGCGCTATGGCGGTCAAGACAAATCACGACATTATCGGCGTCGTTGAGAATATGTCTTATTACCAGAACAAAAACGGTGAAGTGGAGTACGTATTTGGCCGTGATGGCGGAGCAAGGCTGGCGGAAACGCTGCACGTGGATCTGCTTGCCCAAATTCCGTTGGGTCAGCCGGACAATCACCCGCTCGAACCTGACTTTTCGCCTTCCGTTTATAAATCGGATACCGAAATCGGACGATTGTATGATGAGCTGGCTGATCAAGTCATTCATAAAACCGCCCAATAAAAAACAAGCCCGGATGGAGAAACGTGATCTCCATCCGGGCTTGTTTTAACCTTCTTGTTCATTTCCTTCGCCGTCGCCTTCGCCTTCCCCTTCGCCCTCAGAGCCTCCGGAGTCTTTTTTATCCTCTCCGCCGCCTTCTTTTTTCTTATCCTCCGCTTTTGGCTCGAGCTGTTCTTTCACAGCGCTTTTCATCAGATCAAGCATTTCCAGCTTGAAGATCGGATTGCTCATGGATTCCTGCATAATCGACATCACTTGCTTGCGATAGTCCGATCCTTGCAGCACCTCGAGTATCATCTTTTTCATATCCGGCGTATTCAGCGTCTTGACCAGATCAGCTTGGTAACTTGGATCCTTTAATAATTGCTTATGAATGTCTTTGTTCTGCTTATTTACCGCTTTGGCGAATTCGCCGGCAAACCGGGTATCGGTCATCAAGCTGCGTATCACTTTGTCGTAATCCGGAGATACCAGTACATCCTTGACAGCAAGGCGAACTTGCTCCTGGTCCTGAACCGACAGCAACTTGGCATTGCCTCCGCTGTAGCCGGACATCTGCTGGCTGGATTCCTGCAGCGCCTTTTGAGCATCTTCGGTTTTCAAAATGTCGATGACCATTGATTTGAGATCCTTATAGCTGACTTGTTGATTATTGGGTGCAGGCTCCGAGCCGCAGCCTGCAAGCATAAGAAGCCAAGCGGCTGCAGCAGCAATCAGTATATAGCGGTGACGCATGTCCCATGGTCTCCCTTCTGGCAGTAACGTCTTGGTGCATTAATTTTAAGGTGTACCTAGTATGCGCCCAGCGGAATCGTATTATGACCGGAAGGATTAGCTTTTTATTGCGAACGTGGTAAAATAAGGAGTAATGCGAAGGAGGGAACTCGACCTTGAATTTGAAGAAATGGGGTTTATTGTTCGGCGTATGTATGCTTGTTGGTTTAGCGGCTTCTGTCATTACGGGTTCGATCATGCAATGGACGGACCATGATTTTGGCTTTATGGGGTTAAAGGCTGCAGGTTTTAATGCGTTTATGATGGCCATTGTAGGGTTAATGTTTGGCGCCTTCAGCCATATGGGCTTTTTCGCTTATTTAACGTTAAATTATATTGCGCTCAGCATTTTCCGCAAAAGCTATTTGTGGAATGCGCTGCAAGGCTACAGTACTTTATTTGCGGCGGGATGGATGGGCTACATGCTGTATAAGGAACGCTCCGAAGGCGTTTTGTTTTGGCTGCTGCCGCTTGGGCTGCTTGCATGCGCTGCGATCGTCTCCTACGTGAAAATCAAACAAACGAACAGCAGTGCATTTATTCCTTCGATGTTTCTGTTGTTTACCATTACATTTATTGAAGCATGGCCAGCGCTTCAGGGCGAGCTTAATGTAGCAGCCATTATTTTTATGATGATCCCGTTGTTTGCCTGCAATGCATACCAGATCATGATGCTGCACCGCATTCTTGGCAATCAAACGGCCGATTCCCCAGCGGCTGCTGTGAAATCGGCCCAATAATTACGGAGTATCGGAAGAAGCTTTTAATATACCGGCGGAGGAAGAGGTCTTGTCCTGCACGCTTTTTCCGCTTAATTCGGTTTGCGCCAATAGCTGGGATACCGATACGAAGTCATAGCCTTTGGCGCGCAGCTGGTCGATAATAACCGGCAGCGCTTCGTGGGTTTGTTTTACGGAATCGCTTGCATGCAGCAGGATGATGTCTCCGGGATGAGTGCGGTTAACGACGCGGTTAATAATTTTGTCCGTCCCGATATTCATCCAGTCCAGCGAGTCGGTGTCCCATTGAATCACTTTGTAGTTAAGCTCGTCCGCAATACGAAGTACCCGTTTGTCAAAATCGCCGTTCGGTAGGCGGATAAGCGTAGGTTTTTTACCTGTGATGCCCGATATGATCGTATCGGCGGTTGTAATTTGCTTGCGGATTTCATCATCGCTCAGCTTGCTGTAATTATCGTGCTTATGGCCATGGCTGCCAATTTCATATCCCGCATCCATTATTTTTTTGACGATTTCAGGATGGGATTGGCTCCACGGTGAGGAAAGAAAGAAAGTTGCCTGTGTAATGCCTTTTTCTTTAAGTACATTAAGAATGGGTTCTGTACGCTTGTCTCCCCAACTGATATCGAACGTTAAAGCGACTACCTGCTTGTCTGTCGGCACACTGTAGATTGCAGCCGGCTGCTGCGGGGCAAATACGGTGATGTTGTCTCTTTCGGCATAAATAACACCGACGGAGAACACAACTGCGATTGCAATTAGAAAATATTGCTTTAATCTTTTACCATTCAGTACATAGAAGAAGTTCATGGATAAAGCTCTCCTTTCCTCATAAAGCTTGTTCTTGTACAATCTATGCTCGTACACTCAAGTTATTCATGCTTGTTCAACTTTTCGATTGAACAATAAGAAGGAGGAAGCTTTATGTGGAGATGGAGCGGGATAATTGCCCATTTAAAAGCAATGCGGCGCTATATTGCCTTTAGCGCTGTATTATTTTTGGCTGGACTTGTTGTCGGAGCCACCAACCAGTCGTTGTTTTCTTATTTGGATTCGCAAGTGGAAGCGATTCGCAAATTATCGAGCACCATTAGCGAGACCAACAGCCCGACATTCAGCTTCATCCTGTTCATCTTTTTAAACAATGCGATTAAAGCTGTGATGGTCATTTATGCGGGGGCCGCACTCGCTGTGTTCCCTATTTTCTTCTTAATACTAAACGGGATGATTATCGGATACTTGCTTCATAAGGTCGAACTGGAGCAAGGAGCCGGGCATCTAGCCGATCTGATATTCCGCGGATTACTGCCGCACGGGATATTGGAGATTCCGGCAATCATCGTGGCTTCGGCGTATGGAATCAAATTCGGAGCGCTGGTTTGGAAAGGATTCTTTAATGGATTAAAGCAAGCTGCAGGAGGAGCAGCCGGAACGAGAGGCGAGATCTCGGCTTTTGTGCAGCGGAGCATCCCGGTTGCCGTCCTTTTAGTCGCAGTTTTGCTTGTTGCCGCCGTTATCGAAAGCACACTTACACGATGGCTTATTGCCCTGTAATAAATTTGCCAATAATTGAGCATAACAGTAAAGCGATGACAACCTTTCGTTTGAATGCGAGGTTGAATGAAACCATTCATTGTATGCATGCGCTTTGTCAGACGCTGCCGCAATTTAAGGAGGCTATTTACTGTTATGCTCGGAATACTGTTCAACGA
>NZ_CP035492.1:3747500-3897500 GCF_004135365.1 Paenibacillus protaetiae
TTGGAGAAACGCAAACGATGCACTTTTCCACTGGAAAAATGCAAGGTTAAGCTAATAAGAGCGCACGGAGGATGCCTAGGCACTAGGAGCCGAAGAAGGACGTGGCGAACAACGAAACTGCCTCGGGGAGCTGTAAGCAAGCTTTGATCCGGGGGTGTCCGAATGGGGAAACCCGGCTGTCGTAATGGGCAGTCACCACTGACTGAATACATAGGTCAGAGGGAGGCATACCAGGGGAACTGAAACATCTAAGTACCCTGAGGAAGAGAAAACAAAAGTGATTCCGTCAGTAGCGGCGAGCGAAAGCGGAACAGCCCAAACCAAGGAGCTTGCTTCTTGGGGTTGTAGGACGTCTCACATGGAGTTACAAAGGTGTTGGGTAGGCGAAGAGGTCTGGAAAGGCCCGCAAGATGAGGTAAAAGCCCTGTAACCGAAAGTCAGCACCCTCCGAGACGGATCCTGAGTACCGCGGGACACGAGGAACCCCGTGGGAATCCGGCAGGACCATCTGCCAAGGCTAAATACTCCCTAGTGACCGATAGTGAAGCAGTACCGTGAGGGAAAGGTGAAAAGCACCGCGGGAGCGGAGTGAAAAAGAACCTGAAACCGTGCGCTTACAAGAAGTCAGAGCCCATGTGCGTCTTTTCCTTTGGAAAAACGCCGGGTGATGGCGTGCCTTTTGTAGAATGAACCGGCGAGTTACGATCCCATGCGAGGTTAAGCCGAAGAGGTGGAGCCGCAGCGAAAGCGAGTCTGAATAGGGCGAATGAGTATGTGGTCGTAGACCCGAAACCGTGTGATCTACCCCTGTCCAGGGTGAAGGTGCGGTAACACGCACTGGAGGCCCGAACCCACGAATGTTGAAAAATTCGGGGATGAGGTGGGGGTAGCGGAGAAATTCCAATCGAACTCGGAGATAGCTGGTTCTCCCCGAAATAGCTTTAGGGCTAGCCTCGGTATAGAGTATCATGGAGGTAGAGCACTGATTGGATGCGGGGCCCGCCAAGGGTTACCAAGTCTAGTCAAACTCCGAATGCCATAGATATGTTTACCGGGAGTCAGACAGTGAGTGCTAAGATCCATTGTCAAAAGGGAAACAGCCCAGATCATCAGCTAAGGTCCCCAAGTGTGTGTTAAGTGGGAAAGGATGTGGAGTTGCAAAGACAACCAGGATGTTGGCTTAGAAGCAGCCACCATTTAAAGAGTGCGTAATAGCTCACTGGTCGAGTGACTCTGCGCCGAAAATGTAACGGGGCTAAACACACCACCGAAGCTATGGCTTACACTTTAAGAAGTGTTAGGGGTAGGGGAGCGTTGTATATAGGTTGAAGTCAGACCGTAAGGACTGGTGGACAGTATACAAGTGAGAATGCCGGTATGAGTAACGAAAAGACAAGTGAGAATCTTGTCCGCCGAAAGCCTAAGGTTTCCTGAGGAAGGCTCGTCCGCTCAGGGTAAGTCGGGACCTAACGCGAGGCCGAAAGGCGTAGTGGAAGGACAACAGGTTGAAATTCCTGTACCACCGTAAACCGTTATGAGCAATGGGGTGACGCAGAAGGGTAGTGACGCGGACTGATGGAATAGTCCGTCCAAGCAGTGAGGCTGATGTGTAGGCAAATCCGCACATCATAAGGCTGGGCTGTGATGGGGAGGGAAATTTAGAGTACCGAAGGTCATGATCTCCGGCTGCCGAGAAAAGCCTCTAGCCAGGTGAAGGTGCCCGTACCGCAAACCGACACAGGTAGGCGAGCAGAGCATGCTAAGGCGCGCGGAGTAACTCTCGTTAAGGAACTCGGCAAAATGACCCCGTAACTTCGGGAGAAGGGGTGCCTCGGTAGGGTGAATAGCCCGAGGGGGCCGCAGTGAAAAGGCCCAAGCGACTGTTTAGCAAAAACACAGGTCTGTGCGAAGCCGCAAGGCGAAGTATACGGGCTGACGCCTGCCCGGTGCTGGAAGGTTAAGGGGAGCGGTTAGGGAGCAATCCCGAAGCTGTGAACCGAAGCCCCAGTAAACGGCGGCCGTAACTATAACGGTCCTAAGGTAGCGAAATTCCTTGTCAGGTAAATTCTGACCCGCACGAATGGCGTAACGACTTGGGCGCTGTCTCAACGAGAGATCCGGTGAAATTTTAATACCTGTGAAGATGCAGGTTACCCGCGACAAGACGGAAAGACCCCATGGAGCTTTACTGCAGCTTGATATTGGACTTTGGTACGATCTGTACAGGATAGGTGGGAGCCTGGGAAGCATGAGCGCCAGCTTGTGTGGAGGCGACGTTGGGATACCACCCTGATCGTATCGGAGTTCTAACCCGCTACCGTGAATCCGGTAGGGGGACCGTGTCAGGCGGGCAGTTTGACTGGGGCGGTCGCCTCCTAAAAAGTAACGGAGGCGCCCAAAGGTTCCCTCAGAATGGTTGGAAATCATTCGGAGAGTGCAAAGGCATAAGGGAGCTTGACTGCGAGACCAACAAGTCGAGCAGGGACGAAAGTCGGGCTTAGTGATCCGGTGGTACCGCATGGAAGGGCCATCGCTCAACGGATAAAAGCTACCCTGGGGATAACAGGCTTATCTCCCCCAAGAGTCCACATCGACGGGGAGGTTTGGCACCTCGATGTCGGCTCATCGCATCCTGGGGCTGAAGTAGGTCCCAAGGGTTGGGCTGTTCGCCCATTAAAGCGGTACGCGAGCTGGGTTCAGAACGTCGTGAGACAGTTCGGTCCCTATCTGTCGTGGGCGTAGGAAATTTGAGAGGAGCTGTCCTTAGTACGAGAGGACCGGGATGGACGTACCGCTGGTGTACCAGTTGTTCCGCCAGGAGCACCGCTGGGTAGCTATGTACGGACGGGATAAGCGCTGAAAGCATCTAAGCGTGAAGCCCCCTCAAGATGAGATTTCCCAGTATGTAAGACCCCTTGTAGACGACGAGGTGGATAGGTTCGGGGTGGAAGCGCAGCAATGCGTGCAGCTGACGAATACTAATCGGTCGAGGGCTTATCCTAAATCAAGCTAAAGATTCATTGCATCACCTTTCGCATCCAGTTTTCAAGGCGCAAAACCTTGGTTTGAAATGTTCCCTGATAGCTCAGTTGGTAGAGCACTCGACTGTTAATCGAGTTGTCACAGGTTCGAGTCCTGTTCGGGGAGCCATTTGCTCTCATAGCTCAGTAGGTAGAGTGCATCCATGGTAAGGATGAGGTCACCGGTTCGATCCCGGTTGAGAGCTCCATTTTGCAAAACGTTGCAATAGGATTTGCTTCGGTACTTATACATATCGAGGCGCACGAGGAGTGCGGCCCGTTGGTCAAGGGGTTAAGACACCTCCCTTTCACGGAGGTAACAGGGGTTCGAATCCCCTACGGGTCACCATTAACTTTATATTCGTGTGGAGGGTTAGCTCAGCTGGGAGAGCATCTGCCTTACAAGCAGAGGGTCGGGGGTTCGATCCCCTCACCCTCCACCATTTAACTGATATTGGGGATTAGCCAAGCGGTAAGGCAACGGACTTTGACTCCGTCACTCCAAGGTTCGAATCCTTGATCCCCAGCCATGTTAGAGCCATTAGCTCAGTTGGTAGAGCACCTGACTTTTAATCAGGGTGTCGAAGGTTCGAGTCCTTCATGGCTCACCATTTATTTTGCGCGTATGGCGGAATTGGCAGACGCACTAGACTTAGGATCTAGCGGGAGACCGTGGGGGTTCAAGTCCCTCTACGCGCATACTGAGCCCGAGAGCCCTTAATAAGGTTCTCGGGTTTTTTCATTTTTACTTTTCTTAATCATCTATGCCATATTAGACAAAGGAGGACATGGCGTGAGCGAAATGGTCCAGGCTAATGAATCTAGGCTGCCGAGAAGCCTTCTAATGTTGCTGGCCACTGCATCCGGTGTATGTGTCGCCAATCTGTACTACAACCAGCCGTTGCTTACTCAAATGCAGGAAGCTTTTCATGTCAGCTCGGATTCCATCGGATATGTATCGACTGCAACTCAAATCGGGTATGCTTCAGGGTTGTTTTTATTTGTCCCTTTAGGCGATATTGTCAATCGGCGGAAGCTGATCCGTTACTTAATGCTTGCTGCTATTGTTGCGCTGCTTGCTACAAGCCTTGTACCCAGCTTGTTGTGGATGTATGTCGCCAGCTTTATCGTAGGGCTGGCATCTGTTGTTCCGCAAGTGATCATTCCATGGGTAGCTCAAATTGCCCAAGGGCATCAGCAAGGAAAAGCGGTAGGTACGGTTGTAGGAGGGCTGCTGACCGGTATTTTGCTGGCTAGGACGGTTGCCGGAGCGGTTGGCGGTTTATGGGGCTGGCGATTAATGTACGGCTTGGCTGCAGCCATAATGTTCGTTTTTTTACTGCTGCTGAAAGATAAGTTGCCGAATTCAAAACCTTCAGGCGTTTTGCCGTATGGTAAGCTGCTGTTTTCGATGGGCAGCTTAATCCGGAAACACCGGACATTGCGGGAAGGCACTTTAATTGGCGCCATCAATTTTGCAACATTCAGCTTGTTTTGGACGGTTCTTGGATTTCATCTTGGAGCAGAGCCCTATCATTATACAAGCGAAGTGATTGGATTGTTTGGTCTTGTTGGGGCGGTAGGCGCTTTTTGTGCGCCATTTGTAGGGCGTTTGGCAGACCGAATCAAACCAGGCACTGTTGTTGGTATCATGATTATTTTTATATTGGCTGCGTTCCTACTGCTCCGGTCATTTTCGGGCATTATTTGGATTGTTGCAGCAATTATTTTGCTGGACCTTGGTATCCAAGGGGCCCAGGTCGCTAACCAATCACGGATATCCAGCTTGGATAATGATGCAAGAAGCCGGCTCAACACGATTTATATGGTGTCTACTTTTGTAGGCGGAGCGTTTGGTTCTTTTGTCGGCAGCTTAATCTGGGAGAAAAACGGCTGGGCCGGTATTACTTGGGCAGGTTTAGGTTTGGGAGCCGCCTCGATTGCAGTTTGGCTATGGCATCGTTTAGTGCCGGGGAAGGCGAAGTAGATGTGATGCTTGAACATAAAAGCGGGAGCTCTTGGTCAGCAGGGGGCTTCTGCTTTTTGCTGTGGATGCAAAAAAAGAGCTTTTTGTGCAGCGCGCTGGATGAGATTTGGATTTTTCCTTCGAGTTAGGTAATCTTTAAGAAGACTAAGCCCATGAATGATAAGGAGAGTGGATAATTGATGAACGAAACGATTAACCTGCTTAAACAGCATCGTTCCATACGCAAATTTACAAATGAGCTTGTCTCTCCCGAGCAGCTGCGCGATATTGTGGAGGCGGCGCAAAGCGCCTCAACCTCAAGCAATATGCAAGCTTATTCCATTATCGGTATAACGGATAAGGAGCTTCGCAGTAAGCTGGCTGAGTTAAGCGGCCATCAGGTTTATGTAGCGGAAGCACCGGTTTTTCTTGTCTGGTGTGCAGACTTGTACCGTTATGATCAGGCGATTAAGCTGCATAAAGACGAGGAGACAGAGCCCGCCGGCATGACGGAGAACTTCATTGTCGCTACGGTAGATGCGGCGCTTGCGGCACAAAATGCTGCGATTGCGGCTGAGTCGTTAGGGCTTGGCATTGTCTATATCGGGGGAATCCGCAATGATCCTGCTGAGGTTGCACGGCTGCTGGAGCTGCCGAAAGGCGTGTATCCTGTGTTTGGCATGTGCATCGGCGTACCGGATCAGGAGCCGCTGAGACGTCCAAGATTGCCGCTGGAAGGGGTATATGCGGAGAATCGGTATAGACCCGATAAAGTGTTGGAGGCGGTACATACTTACGACCATGCCCATAGAAGCTATATGATCAGCCGTTCGCAGGGGAAATCGGGCATTACCTGGTCCGAGGCGATGGAAGCGAAGGCTTCCCGCAACCGTACGCATATGCGCGAGTTTTTGAGCCGGCAAGGCTTCCATTTGAAATAAACGGTCAGCGGCGAATATCCACATGTGAATAAATGCGGACATAATCGCGATTATCCACACTATTTTGTTGCAAATAAAAGGCTAAAGCATTGACTTTCCTGCTGAGAACTATTATCATTGGATTTAATTGATAATGGTTCTCATAATTGGAACGATTCTAATTTAGGCATTAGCCATTTGAACTTCAAATGCGGTCTTTTTAATTTGAATTTTTGAATGATAAAAACAACAACACCATGGCGTGGTTGGAAAAGGAGTGTGTACGCATTGATTCGGCTGACTACCTCGAAACTTGATATTGCTTATGATGATCGGCTAATCGTTCAAGACTTAAATATTGCGATTCCTCAGGGGAAAATTACGGCGCTTGTTGGTTCCAACGGATCCGGCAAGTCCACTATCCTGAAAACGATGGCACGCCTTATGCAGCCTGCAAACGGAAGTGTGCTTCTGGACGGGAAGTCCATCCATAAGCAGTCTACGAAGGAAGTGGCGAAACAGCTGGCTATTCTCCCGCAAAATCCAACCGCGCCTGACGGCCTTACCGTATCTGAGCTAGTCTCCTACGGTCGTTTCCCTTATCAGAAAGGATTCGGAACGGTAACGAAGGAAGACCGGGAGGTTGTGAAA
The DNA here is from genome assembly GCF_004135365.1 of Paenibacillus protaetiae. Lineage (NCBI taxonomy): Bacteria > Bacillati > Bacillota > Bacilli > Caryophanales > Paenibacillaceae > Paenibacillus > Paenibacillus protaetiae. Next base: position 3,754,058 of record NZ_CP035492.1, read on the forward strand.
TGGGCGATTGAAGCAACGGGCATGAGCGAATTCTCCGACCGTCCCGTCGACCAGCTGTCCGGCGGTCAAAGACAACGCGCCTGGATTGCGATGGCGCTTGCTCAAGAGACGGACATTCTTTTCCTCGATGAGCCAACAACTTTTTTGGATATGGCCCATCAGCTCGAAGTGCTGCAGTTGCTGCAAAAGCTGAACGAGATGAACAATCGGACGATTGTTATGGTTGTGCATGATTTGAATCATGCATCGCGTTATGCGCACCATATGATTGCGATCAAAAAAGGTACTGTATCCGGAGAAGGCTCTCCGGAAGAAGTAATGACACATGAAATTTTACGGGAAGTGTTTAACATCGAAGCGGATATCATTCCAGATCCGCGCACAGGCGTTCCGCTTTGCTTGCCTTATTCGCTGGCTGGCGAACCTATTGCAAACAAAGTTGCTTTTGGCCATGAAAAGGTACTGCAGGCTGCAGGCGCTTAAGCGAAGTTATAAAATGACGGAGGCAGGCTGTCCGATTCCATTCGGAACAACCTGCCTTTTTAATTACAGGGACTTTGGAACGGCGGAAAATAAGGTTCGATGGCGACGGAAATGCAGCCCAAAATCGCATAAATTTATTTTGTATGAGGAAAATAAATGCATAAAAAATTTTACAAAAGGTTTTTCAAAAAACAGTTGCATTTCATTTGAAGAGATGATATATTATATCTTGTCGCCGCGATAAACGGCGAAGAACGAAGAAGGCAGCAATCCTGCGGACGTGGCTCAGTGGTAGAGCATCGCCTTGCCAAGGCGAGGGTCGCGAGTTCGAATCTCGTCGTCCGCTCCATGTGCCCTTAGCTCAGCTGGATAGAGCGTTTGACTACGAATCAAAAGGCCGGGAGTTCGAATCTCTCAGGGCACGCCATTCTTCAACCACATATGTTTAACGGGATGTAGCTCAGCTTGGTAGAGCACCTGGTTTGGGACCAGGGGGTCGCATGTTCGAATCGTGTCATCCCGACCATGATTTGCGGGTGTAGTTCAATGGTAGAACTTTAGCCTTCCAAGCTAATAGCGTGGGTTCGATTCCCATCACCCGCTCCATATGCAAATAACCAAAACCTTGAGGACTCAAGGTTTTTTTTTGTTGTTTATGCGGTTAAAACACCCAAGCGGTGGAATCCGGTTGAATAGCAAGCGGGGATTCGCCTGTAGTTAAGCCGGCAGCTCCGCGCCAGAGTGTTCTCTTATTGCAGACGATAATGCCTGTATCCGCACTCCGGACACAGGCATTATCATTTTATCCACAATATTATTCACATTATCAACCGAATAATAAACGGCATTAATAAAAGATAAATGAGATGTTGTACACATATCCACAGAACAAGTTGTTCACATCTTGGATACAGCTTCAGCCGCTGTGGGGGACCTGTGCATGCCCGGGCTGTTTGCTATACGTCTGCTGAACAGGAGGAGCAAAATCCCGATACCGGCCATAATGCTGCCGGACAGCAGGAATGCTGTTGTTACGCCGTAGGCGGTTACGAGCAGGCCGCCGAGCAAGGGGCCGAGCAGCACAGCGGAGGATGTAACGCTGGATACCGTTCCGAACACGCGCCCGGTTAGTGATTCCGGCGTATGCTGCTGCACGGTAATTTGGAACGGTAAAAAAGTCATTCCTGCGCCAAAGCCGGCCACCATAAAACAAGCGGCGAGAAGGAAATAGCCAACCCCATTATACGGTCCATGAGCAGCCAGCAAACTGGCGGCGGAAAACACGACTCCCATTATGGCGCCGCCAGCAGCCATTTTGGTCAGCGGAGGCCACTTGAGGAAACGGATGGATAGGGTGGCCAGCAACGTGCCAGCCCCGCTTAAAGCAATGCAGTAACCAAGCAAGCCATGCGGCAGTCCTTCGATGCCGCGGAACAACACAACGACCTGGGAATCAGCGATTTGAAGCACCAGCAGCACAATGCCCAGCACCATCAGACCGTATGCAATAACGGGAATGCCGGCAATGATTCGCAAGCCTTCTGCCAGATCCGCCATAACGGATCTTTTTTTGGCATTGGCCGGCGCCCCATTGTTCACAGCGGCCGGGTTCTGCGCGTTCTGGCTGGGCTTATTCGTGACAAGCTGGTGTTTGCCGGGCACTTTGAGCAAAAACAAAGCCGAAACGGCGAAGCAGACAGCGTTAATCATAAAGCAGGCATTATCACCGAAAGCAGCATACAGGAAACCGCCGATTGCCGGGCCGATAATTTTGCTGCCTTGTTCAATGGTTGCGCTAATGGAAATAGCCTGCTCGAGTTGTTCCTTGGGGACGATCTCCTTCAGCTTGCCGTTTTTGGCGGGAGAAAACAAAGTGTCAAATATTCCTTTTACAAGGAGGAGGGCATAAACTTGCCAAAGCGTGCCGGCGGCCAAAAAGGCAGCCATAATGATAACGCGGGCGAGGTCCGATAAAACCATTAATTTCTTGCGCTCCATCCGGTCGGCTAACACGCCGGACAGCGGGCCGCCCACTAGCACCGGAATAACCATACATAACATCATCAGCGTAACTTCCCATGAGGTAGCATTCCATTTGAAGCCTACAACCGTAAGCAGGGCAATCAGGTACAGCCAGTCGCCCAAATTGGATACAAGCTGCGAAGCCATAAGCGATATATAGTTCCGATTGCGGAAAACAGCGGCGGCCGGCGCAGCGGCGGATAAAGGTGATTTCATAAAACAACGCTCCTTTCTTGGATGATCTAATCGTATCCAATGAAAGGAGCGTCTCCATCGGCCTCCAGCCGGAGATAGCGGGGACTGCAAGAATGATTTTCGCTAGAAGCGGGTCAGGTTAACTGCTCGAAATCATCTTCAGCGGAATGATCAGCTTCCGGATGGGCGAACTGACGCAATGCCTGACGGTAAGCCTCGTCGCTTAAAGAATGATCTCCGTCCGGTACAGGCGTGTCTGCCTCCATGGACATAATTACATCATAAACCTCATGGTCACTCATGTTAGCCTACTCCTTTCGTCTCGACGCGGCCTGGTGGTTTAACGAACGCAAGGCATCGCGGTAAGCGTCGTCGGTCTTCATTTTCTCATGAAGATCCTCGTTTTCTTGGTTGGAAAGCTGACGCAGCGAGCTGCGGAAATCATTATCTCTGACCAGCTTGACGGAAGACGGCGTGCGGTTGCGTTTGGGCGCTTGATAGCCCTGTCCGCCGCTGCCTGTATCCGCGTGGCTCTCGCCGGACGCCGACGCTGCTGAAGGGGCATCTGCCAGGCGGCCGGCGGTTGCCTCCGCTTCATACTGGCCGGCAGAGCCAGCTTCGCGCTGCCCGGCGGAGGCATTATCGCTCCGGAACGCATCGGCATCGGCTGCGGCAGATGCCGCAGGCTGGCCAAGGTTGTCTGATGCGGTATCAGGCGCCTGAACTTCCTCCTTGCCCGCTTTTCCCTTTTTGGCTGCGGGCTTGGACGATCTGGCGTTATACACAATGATAAAGATCAAACCGACGATAACGACAGCAATAAACACCCAAATCATCGTTTAGTACCTGGCCGATTTCAGCCGATGCGCAGTTTCGGTTACTCGTCTGCCAAGCGCTTTGCCCAGAACAAGATCGTCGCCGTGCGGCAAGTTAAGCGGATCATTACGCGATTGTTCAACCGGACATACGATACCAACGCCATAATAAGAGCCGTATAGCGCATTTTCAGGAATATTGCCCGGGAGCCCGACTACGATCATGCCTTGATGAAGCATCGGAACAATGAGGCTGAGCAAGGTCGCTTCAAGTCCGCCGTGCAGCGTTGCAATGGTACAAAAAACGCCTCCGACCTTGCCGACCAGCTTGCCCTGCGCCCATAAGTAACCCAATCTGTCGATAAACTCCTTCAGGCCGGAACTGACGGTGCCGAAATGGCCGGCGCATCCCCATAAGATGGCATCCACATCCGCCAGATCGCGAGGATCGGCTTCATCTACCCGCCGCAATATGACTTCTGCTCCATCCACCGTTCGCGCTCCATCGGCCACCGAACGGGCTAAAGCTTCGGTGTGGCCGCTTTCGCTGTCATAAACCACATATACTTTCATGCGTCATCTTTCCTTTCGCTAGCCTGATGTTCGTACATATTAATGCCCCTCCGGCCTAAATTTATGTCAAAGCGGCGAGAATACTCTCATCCAAATACGGACAAAATCAACACAGACTAAAGCTGAAACAGACAGGGAGGACGAATGGATCATGAATACACGTGCGATATTGATCAATATTATCGTAATTGTTGTGATTTTGGCGGCAGCCGGCGGGGGGATTTATTATTATGTCGAAACCGCCAATTACATTAAAACCGACAATGCGCAAGTAAGCGGAATGCAAGTTTCGATCGCAGCCCCTTCCGCAGGAGAGCTTTCATCATGGAGCGGCGAGGTCGGCAAAAAATATAACCAAGGCGACACCATTGGCACCGTAAAAAGCGGCACTACGACCGTTGATGTGAAAGCGCCGGCAAACGGGACAATTGTCCAGTCGACAGCGGTTAACCATTCGATCGTGGGAGCGGGCACTTCGCTTGCCAAGTCGTACGACTTAAATAACTTGTGGATAACGGCCAATATCGAAGAGACCAAAATTAATGACATCGAGGTTGGCCAAACCGTGGATGTGTACGTAGACGCATTTCCGGATGAGACGCTGACAGGGCGCGTGGAGCAGATCGGATTGGCTACGGCGGGGAGTTTCTCGCTGCTGCCTACTTCCAATACCGATGCCAGCTATACCAAGGTTGTTCAAGTCATTCCGGTGCGGATATCTATCGAGGGGTACAGCAATCTCGGCATCGTTCCTGGTATGAACGCTACAGTCCGAGTGCACATTTAAAGGATGTGTTGATATGGAAAACTTTTCGGTAGGACGCACGATTGGGGTTTTACTGCTGGGGGCATTCGTCTCCATCCTGAATCAAACATTGCTCAACGTAGCCCTTCCGCACATTATGACCGATTTGAATATTACGGCTACAACGGCGCAGTGGCTGTCTACCGCCTATATGCTTGTAAATGGCGTGCTTATTCCGATTACCGCTTATTTGATTGAGAAGTACGGGACCCGTTTTTTGTTTGTGCTGGCGATGTCGCTGTTTACTGTGGGTTCCTTGATATGCGCAATCAGTACAGGCTTCAGCATTTTGCTGGTGGGCCGGGTCGTGCAGGCGGCCGGAGCGGGCATTATTATGCCGGTTGTTATGAACGTATTCCTGACCGTATTTCCGCCGGAGAAGCGGGGCGCCGCCATGGGAACAATGGGGATCGCGATGATGTTTGCGCCGGCGATAGGGCCGACGTTGTCCGGCTGGATCGTGGAGCATTATACATGGAGACTTTTGTTCTTCATGGTTATACCGCTTGCCGTTTTGGATATTATTTTGGCGGGATTATGGCTCCGGAACATCTCCAAGCTTGGCAAACCGCGATTTGACCTGCTGGGCGTCATCTTTTCTACAATCGGCTTCGGCTGCTTACTTTACGGCTTCAGCTCGGCAGGGGATAAAGGCTGGTCAAGCCTGACGGTTATTTTAAATTTGGCGCTGGGTATCGTATTTATTTTGTTTTTTGTATTGCGGGAGCTGGGCATGAAAAAACCGATGCTGGAGTTCCGCGTATTCAAATACGATATTTTCACCATTTCTACATTGGTGGGTTCGGCGGTCAATATGGCAATGTTCGGCGGGATGCTGCTGCTGCCGATTTATTTGCAAAGCATACGGGGGTTTACGCCGCTTCAGTCCGGTCTTATGCTCCTGCCGGGCGCTTTGCTCATGGGGGTTATGTCGCCGATTTCCGGTTCGCTTTATGACCGGTACGGATCGAGACCGCTTGCCATTATCGGGCTGCTCATTACGGTCATCTCTACCTTTGAGTTCAGCAAATTTACCGATTCGACCACCTACGGGCATATTATGCTGCTGTATACGGTGCGAAGCTTTGGGATGTCGCTGCTCATGATGTCTGTCCAGACGGAGGGCCTTAATCAGCTTCCTCCCCATCTAGCCAGCCACGGTACGGCCATGTCGAATACGATCAGACAGATTGCAGCTTCCATCGGCACTGCCTGGCTTATTACAGTCATGTCGTCAAGGACGACCATCCATCTGGCCGATTACAGCAACAATATTACACTTGCCAATGCCGAAATCGCCAACGAACTGAGCGGCCTTGGGCTGGGCATGTCCGCTTTGCTCGGCTTGCCGCCTGAATTCGGCCAGTCACTGGCGGTTCAGACCGTATACGGTTTAGCGGCAACCCACTCGACGATCAAAGGGATTAACGATGCGTTTATTATTGCAACCGGCATAGCGGCCGTAGGGTTGTTTTTCTCCTTCTTTCTGCGGAGAGCCGTCAAACGATAATACGGATGGACCGAATGCCTTCCAATATAAGGTATCGGTCCATTTTTGCTGAGGAAAGAGCCATTATGTCCAGTTGTTGGGCGAATAAGCGCCAAAATGGCTGGTGGAGGCTGAAATTACTTTCATTCGCGGGCTTCTACCGCTTTACGATTTGTAGTATGATTGAAAAAGATTAATTGCGTCAGCACGTTGACGCTTTACAGGAGGATTTACGATGTCGGAACAGGATTCAGCCGCCACAACGGCCAATCGTTCGCAGCCCAGCAATTCGCTGCGCCGGGATGTCCGTTTCCTAGGCAACATACTTGGAGAGGTATTAGAGCATCAAGGCGGGAAGCAACTTCTCGACACGGTTGAGCATATCCGCGAGACAAGCAAATCGCTTCGTGCGGAATTCAATTCTGAATTGTTTGAACAATTCAAATCAACTGTATCTTCGCTCAGCTCGGAGCAGCGCCATAATGTTATTCGTGCATTTGCTATTTATTTCCAGCTTGTAAATACGGCGGAGCAAATTCATCGTATTAGACGCAAACGCGAATATGAACGTTCTTCGGGCGAGAAAGTCCAGAGCGGTTCTATTGAGAGCGCAGTGAAAGAATTAAAAGAACGCGGCATTGCGCCGGAAATTGTTCAGGAGCTGCTGGAAGGCATATCGCTGGAGCTGGTGATGACCGCCCATCCAACAGAAGCTACGAGACGTGTCGTGCTCAATATTCACAAACGAATCGGCGATCTGATGATGGAGTTGGACAACCCTTCCTTAACGCACCGCGAACGCGAAAAGCTGCGCGAGAAGCTGGTTAACGAAGTCTTAATTTTATGGCAAACCGACGAAATTCGCAACCGGAAACCGACGGTAATCGACGAAGTACGCAACGGCCTTTATTATTTCGATGAAACGCTGTTTGAAGCGCTGCCGGATGTTTATGAAGAACTGGAGCGCTGCTTGACCAAATATTATCCGGAGCACCGCTGGCATGCGCCTACATATTTGCGCTTCGGTTCCTGGATTGGCGGCGACCGCGACGGCAATCCTTCCGTCAAAGCGACGATTACATGGCAGACGCTTAGGCTGCACCGGGGGCTTGCTCTTCGCAAATATGAAGAGAAGCTGAAAGATCTGATGCGCATGCTCAGCTTCAGCACGACTATCGTGGATATTACAGACGAGCTGAAGGAATCGATCCGCAAAGACAGCGAGCAGGTCGAAATTAAAAATATCGAGCTGTGGCGCAATACGCAAGAGCCTTACCGCATTAAGCTCGGCTACATGCTGGAGAAGCTGGCGAATGCCCGCGATGAATCGCTGAAAGGTTCGCCGATGCGTTACAATTCGCCTCAAGAGCTGCTGGACGACCTGTTTATCATTGACCGGAGCCTGCGCAGCCACTTTGCGAATTATGTGGCGGATTCAAGCGTGTCCAAGCTTATCCGCCAAGTGGAGCTGTTCGGCTTCTTCCTGGCCAAGCTGGACGTCCGCCAGCACAGCAAAGAGCATGAGAACGCCATGACGGAAATTTTGGCGAAAATGAATATTACAAGCGATTACTCGGCCCTATCCGAAGACGAGAAAATCAGCTTGCTTGAATCGCTGCTCAACGATCCGCGTCCGCTTACGTCGAGCCATCTTGACTACTCGGAATCGACACGCGAATGCCTGGATGTGTTCCAGACGATTTATAAGGCGCAAAAAGAATTTGGCGAGGGCTGCATCGGCAGCTACTTGATCAGCATGACCCAAGGCGCCAGCGATATGCTGGAAGTAATGGTTTTCGCCAAGGAAGTCGGCTTGTTCCGCAAAGAAAAAGACGGCATGGTTACCTGTACGATTCAATCGGTGCCGCTGTTTGAAACGATTGACGACCTGCACGCCGCGTCGGCGATTATGGAGAGGTTGTTTAAGCTGCCGATTTACCGCCAGGCGGTAGAAGCGCGCGGCAATCTGCATGAGATTATGCTGGGTTACTCGGACAGCAACAAAGACGGCGGCGTTGTTCCAGCGAACTGGGAGCTGCGCGTAGCCATGAACGATATTACGTCCGCTGCAGGCGAACACGGCGTGAAGCTGAAGTTCTTCCATGGACGCGGCGGAGCGCTTGGCCGGGGCGGCATGTCGCTGAACCGCAGCATTCTCGCTCAACCGCCGCATACGGTTGGCGGCGGTATCAAAATTACGGAGCAAGGCGAAGTATTGTCTTCCCGTTATTCGATGCAGGGCATTGCTTACCGGAGCCTGGAGCAAGCAACGTGGGCGCTTATAACGGCAGCCCGCCTGGCGAAATATCCGGAAGAAGAGCCGGAAGCGCTGCAGGAATGGGAAAATATTTCGCGCACCATTTCCGAAACGGCGCTGACGAAATATCAGGATCTCATTTTCCGTGATGCCGACTTTATGACTTTCTTCAAAGAATCGACGCCGCTCAGTGAAGTAGGCGAGCTGAATATCGGCTCCCGCCCTTCCAAACGGAAAAACAGCGACCGCTTTGAAGACCTTCGCGCGATTCCTTGGGTATTCGCCTGGACGCAAAGCCGTTATTTGCTGCCGGCATGGTATGCGGCGGGCACTGCGTTCCGCAGCTATATCGGAGAGGATCCTGCGAAGCTGGAAACGTTAAAAACGATGTTTAAAGAGTTTCCGTTCTTCCGCACGCTAATTGACAATCTGCAGATGGCGCTGGCGAAAGCCGATCTTCTCATTGCGAGAGAATACGCCAATATGGTATCGGATCCAGCGATCCGCGACCGCATTTTCGGCTTGATTGAAGATGAATTTAAACTGACGTCCGAGCTGATTTTGAAAATTACGGGACAAGAGGACATTCTGGATAACGTGCCGGTTATTCAGGAATCGATCCGCTTGCGCAACCCGTACGTTGATCCGCTCAGCTACCTGCAGGTACAGCTGCTCAGCGACTTGCGGGCGGTACGCGAGAAAGAAGAAGATGACACCGAGCTGCTTCGCGAAGTGCTTTTGACGATTAACGGCATTGCTGCCGGCCTGCGCAATACAGGCTGATCGGCTGCGAACGTTCTTATACGAGCGAATAGACAAAGAGCCACGCTTTTAAAGCGTGGCTCTTTGTGCTGAACGATAGATATTACCCGCGATTCGCCAGGTTTTAACCTCCTTTTAGGTTTCTTTCAGTTTGGTTTAAGGTGGCTGCTGCATGATAGAGACATAGAAAACAGCTGTTACATCGGCAGCTTACAGGAGGGAAAACAAATGACAGAACATAACGGCAATTATAAGGATGATTATACATCGGCAGCACAACATAACCGAGCGTTTGAAGAGGAGCGCCAGCCGGCGGGATACCGCTATGAAGATGAAAACCGGCATTTCATTACTGCGTACGAAAATGAGCTCAGCCGGTTTAACGGGCAGGCAGAACGCAAGGAGAAGAAACGCCGCCGTCCGGCGCTCGCCATGTTTTCCGCTTTTATGGTCGGGGCTGTTGCGGTTGGCGGCCTGATGTTCGGCTCAGACCGGCTCGGGTTATTTACGGGAGGAGCGGGAAGCGCTCCGGCCGTATCCATGGCGGGACAATCGTCGGGGCTGACGACAGCTTCAGATAAAAGCGTGGAAGCAAATATATCGGATATTTATGAAGCGGCAAGCCCGGCCGTCGTTAAAATCGAAAATTACGGCGAGTCGCAGCAGCAAAGCATGAACGATTATTTCAGCCCGTTTTTTGGCGATGACGGCCGGCACGGCGGCAGCTCCAGAGGCGACGGCCATAACCGGCAGCAAAGCGACAGCTCCCAGGGACAAGATGAAGACAGCTCGAATCTGGTGCTGACGGGGGAAGGAAGCGGCTTTTTCTTTGAAAAATCCGGTTATCTGCTTACGAACGAACATGTCATTGATGGCGCCAAGCAGCTGAAAGTAACCGTACAAGGCTACGACGAGCCGTTTACGGCGAAAGTGGTCGGCAGCGACAAAAATTTGGATCTCGCTGTGCTGAAGGTAGACGGCAGCAAGCCGTTCTCGACATTGGAACTTGGCGATTCAAATACAGCTCCGATCGGCGACTGGGTCATTGCAATCGGCAACCCGTACGGCTTTGACCATACGATGACAGTTGGCGTGCTCAGCGCAAAGGAACGTCCGATTACGGTAACCGGCGAAGACGGCGAAGACCATCAGTACGAGCATTTGCTTCAAACGGATGCGTCCATTAACCCCGGCAACTCGGGCGGCCCGCTGCTCGATGCAAGCGGCAAAGTGATCGGCATCAATACAGCAGTGAATTCGGAAGCGCAGGGCATCGGTTTTGCGATCCCGACCAGCACGATTGAAGGTGCGCTCAAAACGATGATGTCCGGCTCTTTGTAATGCAGAAGAAGTAAAAAGGTAAAACCGGGCATGAAGCGGCCCGGTTTTTTACTGTGCGGCCAGCGAATCGCTGCATTTGCACTTTTTGGCTGGTATTTTTGGGATGCAGCTTGCTTTTTCGTGCCCGGTGCATTACCATTTTTTTTAAAGGCAGCCCTCAGAAGGATGTTAAAGGGTAATTGCAGCGGTATGGAGAGTTGGAGGAGAAGCGGTGAATGTAATGGAAGCCCGCCTCGCCAAGCTTGCATTGAAAGGCGACCAGCGGGCATTTGCTGAGCTAGTGGATCTGTATCAAGACAAGCTGTTCCACATGGCTTATAGAATGTTAAATAACCGCCAGGAGGCGGAAGACGTCGTACAGGATACCTTTCTGCGCGTCTATAAAAACTTGGACAAATATGATGAAGGTTTAAAGTTCTCGACCTGGATCTACCGGATCGCAACGAATCTGTGCATCGACCGTCTTCGCAAACGGAAGCCGTCCTATTCCCTTGATGCGGAGTCTTCCGAGCACGAAGGGCTCGACGGGTATTCGATGATCCCAAGCGATAACCGCACGCCGGAATCGGAAGTGCTGCTGACGGAAACGCAAAAGATTGTCCATCAGGCTATCGAATCGCTTCCTCCAAAGTATAAGACGATTATGATGCTTCGGTACATTCAAGACATGTCTTTGCAGGAAATTGGCGAAGTGCTGGATATGCCGGTAACGACAATTAAGACGAGAGTACACCGCGGCCGGGAGTTTTTGCGCAAAAAGCTGGAGCATAAGCTGTAAGCATTTGGATTTCGAGGTTCGAACTTTTTTTGAAACATCGTACGGGTCGTTACGTACTTTATACAAGAGAAATGAATTTGTATCGAAGCAACTTGAGGAAAGGACTGGCTGCTATGAATTGCAACGTCGCCAACGTTTGGATGCACGATTATTTGGACGGCGAGCTGCCGCGTGACGATATAGCTTTACTGCAGGACCATTTGCGAAGCTGCTCCGGCTGCATGGCGCGATTCGAGCAGCTGGAGCGTACGGAAGCGATGGTGTTTCGGACGATTGAAGCAGCGGTGCCGGATGCCGGATACGACGCAAAGGCTTCCCGCCGGCTGAACGAGCGGATATTGAGCCAGCTTCCGCCTGCACCGCGGCAGGTACGGCCCAAAACGCTCCGGTATTTGTACCGGTATCCGGGACTTGCGGTTGCGGCTGTTTTTGTGCTTGTCATGCTCGGGAGTTTCCTCGCGATGTGGCAGCAGGATACCAAGCTTGTTGTATCGGGCGAAGATTTGGAGCATGTCATTATTCAAGGCAATAATGTTATCGTGCCGGCCGGTACCCGTGTTGACGGCAATTTGATTGTCGAGAACGGAAGCGCCGATGTGCAGGGCGAAGTGAACGGCAATGTGACCGTCATTGACGGCAAGATTAACCTTGCTTCTACCGGTCATATTATCGGACAAAGCCGTACGATCAGCCAAGCGCTCGACTGGTTTTGGTACAAAGTGACCGAGACGTTTAACGATATCGCTTCATAACGATAAACTGCCTCCCTTGCGAGGGGGCAGTTTCTTTTTTTCGGGCTTTTGGAATGAGAGAGCCGCGCTGAAGCAGACTAGAGCAAAGCCGCTTCATTTTTTTCGGTATTTTTTGTGGAATGAAGGATTTCCAATCCCGTTTCTAGAAAACAATAAAGTTGTTGTTTTACTTTTGCTTGTTCACGCAGTAGGGAAAAACGCGCAATTGGCGTTTGGGGGTTGGTTTATGAACTATTTTGCAGATACGACTTGGCATGATTGGGTGAAAGATATTATTGATATCCTGATCGTTAGCTATATAATTTATAAATTGATTCAGCTTGTACGGGGAACGCGTGCGGTTCAACTGATGAAGGGGATATTCGTCCTAGTTGCGACATGGGCAGTCAGCACATGGTTTGATCTGTATACGCTGAAATGGCTGATGAATCAGATGTTCACATTTGGCGTAGTATCCATCCTTATTATTTTCCAGCCGGAGCTAAGGCGGGCGCTGGAGCAGCTCGGGCGCGGCAAGCTGTTTGCGCGTTCCGGCATGAATGACAAAGACACGGTCAACCAGCAGCTGGACGAGATCATGAAGGCGGTCCAGCATATGGCCAAAAGGCGCATCGGAGCGCTGATCGTTTTTGAGCGGAACACCGGGCTGAGCGAAATTATGGAATCCGGCATCCCGTTGGAATCGCGGGTTACTTCTCAGCTGATTATTAACATTTTTACACCTAATACGCCGCTTCATGACGGAGCGGTTATTATTCGGGGCAGCCAAATTGCGGCTGCGGCATGTTATTTGCCGCTGTCCGAAAATCCGTTCATAAGCAAGGAGCTCGGCACAAGGCACCGGGCAGCGATTGGCGTCAGCGAAAACAGCGATGCTTTGGCGGTAGTCGTATCGGAAGAAACCGGACAAGTATCTCTCGCCATGAACGGCATGGTTGTCCGCGATATTAATGAAGAAGCGCTTATTTCCAAGCTGTTTGATGAGCTGACGGTGCCTGAAAGCAGCAAGGAAAAAGAACGGACCGTTGCTTCGTTCTGGAAGCGGATCGGAGGCCGCCATGGATAAATGGTTGAACCATCCGACTGCGCTGAAGATCATTTCGTTTCTTGTAGCGCTCCTGTTATGGGCTGTCGTTCATATTGATCAGGACACGCCGGCGACCGTCGTAACGGCAAGCACCGAAACGAAAGTATTCGAAGCCGTTCCGATTCGTGCAGAAGGCCTTGATGAGACAAGGTATGCGCTCGTCGATATGGAGCCGACCGTCGTGCGGATGGTCGTTGAAGGCAGGAGATCGGAGCTGCTGACTGCGTCGGATTCGGATTACCAAATCAAAGCGGATTTGAGCGGCCTAGGTCCGGGCGAGCATACCATTACGCTGAAGGAAAAGCTGCCGAAGGGCGTCCAGGTGACGGATATGTCGCCGCGTACGGTTAAAGTCGAAATTGTCGAGATTGAGACAAAAGCTTTTGCGCCGCAGGTCATAACCGAAGGAACGCCTGCGAATGGTTATAAAGCGGGAACACCTGTTATAACCCCGGATAAAGTTAACGTGACGCTTCCGAAAGATGAGATGCCGTTTGTCGGCTCCGTACAAGCGAAGGTGAACGTGGACGGCGCTAATAAACCGATCACGAGCAAAAAAGCGGAGATCGTCGTTTACGATACGGAAGGCAAAGAAATGACGGATGCGAAAGTCGAGCCAAGCACGGTGGACATTGATCTGCCGGTGCTGCCTCCTTCTAAATCGCTGCCGCTCAAAATGAGCTTTACAGGTACCGTTCCGGACGGAATCGGCGTTGATTCGGTTTATATTTCAGAAAAATCAGTGCTTGTTTACGCCGAACAAAAAGTGCTGGATTCCCTTGATTCCTACGTCGGCGTCAACGTGGATTTGTCCAAGCTGAAGGAATCAGGGAGCATGAAAGTCAAAGTTAAGCTGGCGGACGGCGTGGTCAAAACCGAGCCGTCGGAAGTGACATTAAATTACCGGGTAAGCAGCTCGCAGACGAATACGATCGCAGGCGTACCGATTGCCTATACCGGCTTAGGCGATGGGTTGACGGCAGCTTGGAAAACGCCGGCATCCGGCTTAATGGACGTAACGGTAAGCGGATCTCCAAATACATTAAACGGCCTGCAGCCAAGCAGCATTAAGCTTACTGCCGATTTGAACGGGCTTGGGCCGGGGACGCATGATATAAATTTGGGTGTAGAGCTGCCTCCTTTTGTTCATTTGGCGGACGGACAGCAGCTGCATGCTACGATTGTCATCTCGGACGGATCGGTGCCAGCAAGCGGAGGCGGCTCGCCTTCGGGTCCTGGCAGCGGTGCAAACGCCGGTCAAGGCGCCGGCACAGGAAGCGGTTCCGGAAGCTCTTCCGATCCGCATGACGGCGCTAATGGCGGCTCGAACAACGCAGGAGCCGGAAGCGGCCAGAATAGCGGCGGCGCCGCAGGAAGCGGGAATGCCGGCGAGAGCGCAGCGGCGGGCGAATAAAAGCAGTACAAGGCTTGACGGAACCGGATGAACTGAAGTGCATCCTCCTGGCGGGCCTGGCTTAAGTCCGGGTAACAAGAACAGCCTATCGTGCTTACTATACACTAGAAGCAGTAGGCCAATGTCCTGTACTGCAGCAGGACGGGTAATGAACATAATGAACTGAACATAATGGATAAAGGGGCATGAATCAATATGGGGAAGTATTTCGGAACTGACGGTGTGCGCGGCGTTGCCAATCAAGAGCTGACACCGGAGCTGGCTTATCAAATCGGACGCTGCGGAGGGTATGTCCTGACCGGGCAAGCCGACAAGCCGAAGGTCGTTATCGGGCTGGATACGCGCATTAGCGGTCCAATGCTGGAAGCGGCGCTTATTGCCGGGCTGTTATCGATTGGGGCAAGCGTTATCCGTCTGGGCGTCGTATCGACACCGGCTGTCGCTTATTTGACGCGGGAGCTTAAGGCTGATGCAGGCGTAATGATTTCGGCTTCCCATAATCCGGTTCAAGATAACGGGATAAAGTTTTTTGGCGGCGACGGCTTCAAGCTGTCGGATGAAACGGAACTGGAGATCGAGCGCCTGATCGACGCGGAGCAGGACACGCTGCCGCGGCCGGTTGGCGGCGATATCGGCACCGTAACGGTGGATGAGGGAGCGAAGCTGCGTTACCTCGAATATTTGAAAACAACGGTGTCGAACCGTTTCGATGGCATGAAAATCGTGCTCGACTGCGCAAACGGCGCTGCCTATGAGCTGGCTCCGCGTATTTTCCGCGAGCTGGGTGCTGAAATTATTACGGTAGGCGCCGAGCCGGACGGCAAAAACATTAACGCAGGCGTTGGCTCCACGCATCCGGAATATTTGCGTGATCAAGTGCTGCAATACGGCGCGCATTTGGGCCTTGCTTTCGACGGCGATGCAGACCGGCTGATTGCAATTGACGATAAAGGCAATGAAGTGGACGGCGACTATATTTTGTGCATTTGCGGCGACCGCATGAAACGCAAAGGCAAGCTTGCGAACGACACCATCGTTACGACGGTAATGGCGAACATCGGCTTTTTTAAAGCGGCGAGCAAGCTGGGGCTGCACACGCAGCAAACGGCAGTAGGCGACCGCTATGTGATGGAGGAGATGCGCAAAGGCGGCTACAACCTGGGCGGCGAGCAGTCCGGACATGTCATTTTCCTCGATTACAATACAACGGGCGACGGCATTCTGACCGCGCTGCAGCTGGTAGACACGCTGGTGGAATCGAGCCAAAGCTTAAGCGAGCTGAAGCAGCTGATGAGCAAATACCCGCAAGTGCTTGTTAATGTGCGTGTTGCAGACAAAGCGCTGTACGCCGGCAATGAAGCTATTGCGGCAGCGGTTGAAGAAGTGGAGCGGGAGATGGGCGACAACGGCCGCGTGCTGGTCCGTCCTTCGGGTACGGAATCGCTCATCCGCGTCATGGCGGAAGCGCCGGATAAGGCGGCGGTAGAAGCGTATGTGGAGCGAATCGCCGCAGTCGTGAAGCAGCAGCTTGGCTAAACGCCAGGCTCCGGCGCGAGCGGAGTTAAGCCGTTTGTTTGCGGCGGCACCTCGTGAAAGCCAGTGCCGCTAGCGGCGGCATGCCCGTTATACCGGATTGTCCCTGCTCTGCAGGGCAGTGCAAGAAGCTTTATAAGATCGGCTGTTTCTGCAAGGCACGCGGATTCGCACGCAGCCGTGCGGGAGACAGCCTTTTTTTTAGCGAATCAATGATTTAAGGCGTAAATAATTGAGCAAGGCAAGGATTAAAGCGGAAAACCTGTCCAATTAGGCAAATTGCCGTTCAAACGGCAGCGGATAAGGTTGCGTTATGGCATGAAAATGAATATGATTAGGTAATATCATTCCGGAAGGAAAGCGAGGACAGAGGTTTTACTGATTTATAAGCGCCAGAGCTTGCGTGATGAATGATGCTTTTGAAGGGACTCGGTTTGTATGGCGTTACGGCGTTAAGCCAACACTATAACCGATCGCAAAGGTACGTTCATACGGGAAGCTGACGAGGTGGAGGTGTTCGAATTGTTCGGCGGGGACCTCCCGGTTATAGCTGCCAACCGAAAGCCGATATGCAAATGGACCAGGGCAACCGGTCCGACAAACGTACGGCAGGCAGAAGGGATTTATTTTATTTATTTGAACGATCAACTTAGCTCCCGTATGTCTGCGATGCCGCCTGAAGGGCTGGGCACGGGCAGAAGGGTTACACATTTTTATTATGATGATGGATATGTGACAACCAAATACAGCCTGTGTCGCGCTAGTGGCGGGCATCCGGAATACGGCAAATTACCGTAACGGAGGTCTATTTCATTATGTGTGGAATTGTAGGATATATTGGCAAGCGCGACTCTCAGGATATTTTGATCGAAGGCTTGAAGAAGCTTGAATACCGGGGATACGATTCGGCAGGCATTGCGGTGTTTACGGATAACGGCCTGGAAGTGTCGAAATCGAAAGGGCGCCTTGCGGTGCTGGAAGATAAACTGCGCGATGAGCCGCTTCACGGCTTTGTCGGCATCGGTCATACCCGCTGGGCAACGCATGGCAAGCCGTCGGATGTGAACTCGCATCCGCATACGGACAATTCGGCGAAATTTTCGGTTGTGCACAACGGCATTATCGAAAACTACCTGGACTTGAAGGAAGAGCTGATCGCGAAAGGCCATGTATTCGTGTCGGAGACGGATACGGAAGTCATCTCGCACCTCGTTGCGGAAGAGTACAAAGGCGACATTGTGGCAGCTGTTCAACGGGCGGTAAGCAAAATGCGCGGCGCGTTTGCGCTTGGCGTATTGACGGAATATGAACCGGAGCGCCTCGTGGCGGTTCGGTTTGCAAGCCCGCTGGTCATCGGCGTTGGAGAAGGCGAGAACTTTATCGGCTCCGACATTCCGGCGATTTTGGAGCATACGCGTAATGTATATATTTTAAACGACGGTGAAATGGCTGTTTTGACACGCGGCGGTGTCGAATTGATGACGACGGACGGCGAAACTATTTCCAAGGAAATATATCATGTCGACTGGGACCTGGTAACGGCAGAGAAAGCCGGATTTGATCATTTTATGATGAAAGAGATTCACGAGCAGCCAAAAGCGTACCGCGACACGATGATGGGCCGCATTGCCGAAGACGGCAAGTCGGTACAGCTTACCGAACTGGGCATGACGGCGGACTATATTAAAGCGATTCGCAAAATACAGATTGTGGCTTGCGGCACCGCCTACCATGCCGGACTTGTCGGCAAAACGGTCATCGAATCGCTGGCGCGTATTCCGGTAGAAACGGATGTAGCTTCGGAATACCGCTATCGTTCGCCGATCATTACCGAAGATACGCTTGTTATTGTGGTCAGCCAATCCGGCGAAACGGCCGATACGCTTGCAGCGCTGCGTGAAGCGAAACGGAACGGCGCGCGCGTGCTCGCGATTACGAACGTAGTGGGCAGCTCGGTTGCCCGCGAAGCGGATGATGTGCTCATCACGTCCGCTGGCCCGGAAATTGCGGTTGCTTCAACGAAAGCGTACACGACGCAATTGATTGCTTTTTACCTGTTTGGCCTGCATCTGGCGCAAACGCTTGGCACGAAAGACCAGGCGTATGTAGCTGAGGTTCTTGCCGCAATGAAGAATTTGCCGGAGCAAGTGGAGCAAGTGCTGGAGCAAAAAACAGTGCTGCGCCAAATTGCAGATAACCTGTCGAAGCACAACAATCTGTTCTTCATCGGACGTGGTGTCGATTATGCCGTATCGCAAGAAGGCTCGCTGAAGCTGAAGGAAATTTCGTATATTCATTCCGAAGCATATGCAGCCGGGGAGCTGAAGCATGGCACGCTGGCACTGATTGAAGACGGCATTCCGGTTGTCGCGCTGATTACGCAGGAAGAGCTGTATGAGAAAACGCTTAGCAACATTAAGGAAGTAAAAGCGCGCGGCGCCTTCGTATTTGCTGTAGTTAATGCAGGAGCGGAAGTGGAAGCGGCGAAGTCGGTCGACGAGCTGTTTGCGATTCCGAAGACGCTGCCGCTGCTGGCGCCGGCCGTAGCGGTTATCCCGCTGCAGCTGATCTCCTATTATGCATCGCTTGCCCGCGGCAACGATGTCGACAAACCGCGCAATCTCGCGAAGAGTGTGACGGTGGAGTAAGAGGAAGAGTCCTTGGACGTCCTTTGTGTACAGTGAAAATAACGTATTAGACTGAAAATGATCAAGACCTAAACTTAAGAAGATCAAAATAACATAAAGGGTTCCGCATATTAGTCATGACTAATATGTGGAACCCTTTATGTTTAACTATCGTACCGGTTAATTGAGAATTGTACCGCCACTTGGTCGCCTAATGCGATAAGAAGAACTCTTTTCGCAACTTTTATAGCATTCAACACTTTAGGGAATCCCGTGTAAGGGAGCATTGTAGTAGTGCCTCAATCGCTTCTTGTCTCGTAAGACCTACACGAATTGCGGCATTGAGATGAACATGCAACTGTGGCTCGCACCCGCCTCGCCTTGAGCAGTTAAGGCTCCTAACGTGACGAGTTTTTGTAGTAGCTCGTCCGCGATGTTTACTTCGATATTTTGTTCAGCAAAAAGTTGTTTTGCGACGCCAACGGCATTTAAAGCACGAGGAAAGCCGCAAAACGGAATGCAATGGGTGGCGATTTCTGTAATTTCGTTCGGCGTGATCCCAACTTTTAAGCCGAAGTTCATATGCCATTTGAGTTGATTTGGAGTATCGCCCAATGACTCCCTCGATACCAGCTTCATCAGTTTCTTGAAACCGTTTTTTTTTTCGATTTCATATGATGATTTCATTGTTTTAGGAACGATTTGGGCGGTCTTGGTAAATGACATCGGGAAAAACAAGCCTTGAGCAAAACCGATGGCAACGACTGCAATGGCTATCGTCCAGTGAGCGAGGCTTTCCAGCAGGAAGCCGAAACCGTAAAGAACAATCCCGAGAGGGACCAGATAACGATTCAATTTTTTGGTCAGAGCAGAGAACACAAGTCCCGCCAGAAAAATGACCAGCATGGAGGCGGCGGAAAAATAGCCGACGGTCGAAGCCGTACCGATGCCGATCTCCGCCAAATATAAGGACATGTCGGTTAGAATGATAAAGTACAACATGATGTGTAGACCGCTGAGCAATGCTATCCAATAAAATGCGATAGGGATTGTTGTGCAGACGTACGGTTCGAACGCTGAGCTTGAGAGGGCTGGAACTTGGGCAAGAAAAGTACAACAAGAACGAGCAGAACAATAGCGTAAGCGTAACTGAGGAATACACTTCTCCAGCCAAAGGAAGCGGCAAAACCGCCAATCGACAAAAAGATAGCGCCACCGATCCCGTTAACTGCAGTGACCCAGCCGTTCATCTTCGTGCGTCCCTCTCCCAGAAAGCTTTCAGCAATAATGGGCTTCCTCGCTGCTTTTTTATCCTCCATTATGAACAATATGCCGACGGTTATGATTGACGCTTTAGCCATAAAAGGAACAGAGACGTCAGGCGGGGTCCGGGAGGCGCTCATTTATGCCAATGTTATCGGCAGTGACTTGGGTCCAAAAATTACGCCGATCGGGCTTGCTACTCTTTTGTGGCTGCACGTATTGTCGCGCAAGGATATTAAAATTACATGGGGCAGTTACTTGAAAACGGGTATTGCGCTGACTGTCCCGACATTGTTTATGACATTAACAGGCTTATCTATCTGGCTATACGTGATTGATGCAATAAGCCTCCATGTTTGGGTTTTAATTGCTGCTGTAACGATAGTGCTTGCCGTAATCGCCTGGCTAGTCAAAGCACTCGTTAGCTCGAAAATGGACAATGCAGCATTCCAACAAGAAACAGTAAAAATTAGCCATCTTAAAGATAGGAGAGAAAGTTCAAAATGAACAACAAACCGCTTGTTTATTTTTTATGTACCGGAAACTCTTGCAGAAGCCAAATCGCTGACGGATTTTTAAAGGCGATCGATATGAAGTGAAAAGCGCAGGTCTTGAAGCGCACGGCTTAAATCCACGCGCCGTTCAAACAATGAAAGAAGCGGGAATTGATATTTCCAATCATATCTCGGATGTCATTGACCCGGAAATACTAAGACAAGCAGACTACATTATTACGTTGTGCGGTCATGCCAATGATAACTGTCCTGTCGTACGTAACGACAAAGCCGAAAGATGGCATTGGGGCTTCGACGATCCGGCAAAGGCGACCGGTACGGAAGAAGCAATCGCAGCGGCATTTGCCGAAGTCCGTGATTCAATAAGAAACAGGATTGAGCTGTTCCTGAAAGAGGGCAAATAATAGGATTGCCGGTTGACAGGAAACTATCCTAATGATAGGATATATTTATCCTATCATTAGGATAGTTTGAATGAGGATAAAATCATGATATCCTTTAAGGGAGGCGTTCAGATCAGAAATTAATGACGAGGTGAATGGAATGAATCAGCAGGAACGGAATGAGCTCGATTTAAAATTATTTCGGACATGGGTGAAAGCATCGAAGTCCGTTTTCGTAAATATTCGCAAGGACATTGAAAATTACAATATTACACCGGAAAACTTTATGATTTTAGAATTGCTTTACAGCAAAGGGCCGCATCCTGTTCAAAAAATTAGCGACACGTTATCCATTCCAAGCGGAAGTATAACGTATGTCGTCGACAAGTTAGAGAAAAAGGGACTTGTTGAGAGGCAGGCCAGCCCAACAGACCGCAGAGGATCCAATGTCGTGTTGACGGAAGAAGGAACCGCATTATTTAACGATATATTCCCTAGACATGTCTCAACGATTTCGCGAAATTTATCATTTATTTCCGATGAAGAAAAGGAGCAGATGATTGTCTTGCTCAAAAAAATCGGATTAGGTGCGCAACATTTATAATTATTCAGGAGGGGGGCAAATCATGAATATTGCAGTGTGGATTATTCAAGGACTTCTGGCCTTTATGTTTATAATGGCCGGCATGATGAAAACCGTTCAATATGAGAAAGCAAAGGCGTCTCAGCCATGGATGAAGGAATCGTCCAAAGGACTGGTTAACTTTATAGGAGCAGTTGAACTTTTAGGCGGAATCGGCTTAATTTTACCGCAGGCTACGGGAGTGATCCCTTCCTTGACGCCGATTGCAGCTATCGGGATAGCGGCCATTATGCTGCTGGCTGCTGTTTTCCATGCGCGCCGCGCGGAATACAGCGGGATAATGATGAATATCATTTTGCTGGCATTAGCCGTATTCGTAGCGGTTTACCGTTTCTAATCATGGTATTCAAGCTCATGCTTTCACACAGAATTTCGATACCCCCGATGATTGCATACACATCATCAGGGGGTATTTCTGTTGACTTCTATCAAGCGCAAAACGACGTT
This sequence comes from Paenibacillus protaetiae, assembly GCF_004135365.1. Classification (NCBI taxonomy): domain Bacteria; kingdom Bacillati; phylum Bacillota; class Bacilli; order Caryophanales; family Paenibacillaceae; genus Paenibacillus; species Paenibacillus protaetiae. The sequence continues at coordinate 3,776,242 of NZ_CP035492.1, forward strand.
GTATACGCAGAACATTTTGTGTATAAAAAAGTGACAAGTTACCAGTCGACAATTAATTGCTTCGTCGAACTAACCATGATATACTGGGTAAGCACAAATCTGATATCATCACGAGTTAAGGAGGCCAACTTAAAATGGAAGCGAGTTTGGCGAGAAATCATGAGAGGGGATTTTATAAATTATCCGGATTGCAGCGCATTGGATTTGGGTCCGGCGATTTAGCGCAAAATCTCATTTATAATACGGTTTCCACGTATTTATTGTTTTTTTATACTAATGTATTTGGCATAAATCCTGCAGCTGCAGCTACCATGTTTCTGGTCGTGCGGATTATTGATGCCATTTGGGATCCGGTTGTAGGCACAATTGTCGATAAGCATTCTACGCGCTTTGGTAAATATAGAGGTTATCTCGTATTCGCAGGGCTCCCATTATCCGTGTTGGCCATACTTATATTTTGGAACGGTTTCTCCGGCAGCCTGCTTTATGCGTACATCACCTATGTAGGTTTGTCTATGCTTTACACGTTCTTAAATGTGCCTTATGGCGCGCTTAATGCTTCGTTAACCCGTGACAATGATGAAATTACGAAACTGACGACCACACGTATGTTTCTGGCTAACCTGGGCGGCCTTGCGGTTGCGTACGGCGTTCCGGTGCTTGTAAAGCTGTTTTCTAGCGATGGCACGTGGGATACGAAATCAAGCGCTTCCGGCTGGCTTATCACAATGGCGATTTATGCTGGCGTAGGTTTTCTGATTTTGCTGTTTTGCTTCAGCCAGACGAAAGAAAAAGTTGTCATGGACGACGCGAAACAGGAAGAAGTCAAAGTTTCGGACCTGGTCACCGAATTCAAACGGAATAAACCGCTGCGGATTTTAGCTTTCTTCTTTATTACTGCATTTGCCATGATGTCGATTGGTAATGCCGGCGGTTCTTATTATATGCAATATGTTGTACAAGCATCGGATGATGTTCAATGGTTTAATGCTTTAGGTTCAATACCTGCATTTATCTTTTTGCCTTTAGTTCCTAAAATCAAAAAAATGATCGGCAAAAAAGGCATGTTTCTCGTATTTTTAGGTATCGCGATTTTAGGGATGCTCTTTATTTATCTCATACCGAATCCGCAAAACCATATTACGCTGGTACTTATAGCTCAATTCATCAAATCGACAGGTATCATTGTAGCAACCGGATACATGTGGGCGTTAGTTCCTGAAGTCATCTCCTACGGAGAGCTCCAATCCGGCAAACGCATCTCCGGCGTTGTTAATGCTTTGACAGGGTTCTTTTTCAAATTTGGCATGGCGCTCGGCGGCGTTGTACCGGGATTTGTTCTGAGCATGACCGGTTATGTAGCTGGAGACGAACATCAATCCGCATTTGCGCAGCAAGGTATTTTGTGGCTGGTTGCGGTACTGCCGGCGATTCTGCTGATCGTAGCCATGATTATTATTTCCAAATATGATTTAACTGATGAAAAAATTTATGAAATTAATAAGCAAATCGAAAGCCGCAGCAGCAGCATTTAACACGAATTAAACTGAATCCTGACGTCAAGAAAGAGTTGGAAGGGAATGCCTTCCAACTCTTTCTTAGTAGTAGTAATGTTATTTAATATGCTATACTTCTTAGTACGATAACATTTGAAAGGGATTACAACAAATGATTATGAAAACTGATCAGGATGTTATGAGAGAAAATAACAAAAAATTGGTATTAAAAACTCTATTTAATACTGATCAGACGTCAAGAAGTTCAATAGCTGACCAAATTAATCTGCAAAAGTCGACGGTTTCTTCCATCATTCGTGAGCTTCAAGACGAAGGCTTGATCGAAGAGCTGGGAATTGGCGAAGCTTCCAACATCGGCGGGCGCAGACCAAACTTAATACGTTTTAACCACAAATTCGGATTTGTATTGGCGTTTGATTTGGGTGTTAAACATCTCAGGTATTCGATCAATTATATTAATGGCGAGCTCATTCGCCATGTTTCCACCAGATTGTATACGAATAAAGTAAAAGATATTTTTGAGATGATGAAGGAAATTATTTTAGATGTGAAAAAAAATGACGATACCCCAAACGGACTGGTTGGGATCGCCATTGCGCTTCATGCGCCGGTATCCAATAATCGCATATTGTACAGCCCTTTCCTGGACTTTCAAACCTTTAACTTAATTGATGCACTAAAGGAATTGATTGATGTTCCCGTCATTATTGAGAATGAAGCTAATCTTACGGCCATTTATGTCCGGGATTTTTACCGGCATGACCAGAATGTCCAATTCGATAATATTTTAGCGTTAAATATCCATAACGGGATTGGTGTTGGGACCATTATTGAAGGGCGCCTGTACACGGGTCTAAACGGATTATCCGGCGAGATCGGCCGGTCGATTATTATGTCAGCGAACAAAAAGACGCACCGTCTAGAAGAGATCTATTCCGAGAAAGCGGTACTGGACCAGATTGGCCAGCTGAAGAACATCCCGGATTTCACATTGGAAGATTTTATTTCTTTTATGGAGAAAAAGGATGAGCAAATTTTGGCGATCATGGAGCAATGGGTTACAGCTATCGCGCAGCTTACTTATAATTTGATCCAATACAGTGCCCCTGATGCTGTGTTTCTTTCCTCGCGTTTCATCGCTTTTTTTCCGCAATTATTAGACGAGATTATTAAGGAATATACGGCATTTGATCCGCTTGGATCTACACAAATTATATCGATTGACCGCCATATCCACGAATTAACGCTGTTTGGCGGAGCGGCTTTAGTTTCCAGACAAATTTTAGGGTTGGAATCGTATGATTTATTTTTCAAAAAGTAACGGAGCCATTCCGGACCATGATCATTTATCGTAACCATTTTCACCTTGCGGCTAATAGGGTGAGATGGTTATTTTTTTGGCTGCACATAAAAACGCATTCCCTTCTAATCTTGTTATCTAAATCCAATAAAAGTGGAATTTTTCCCAATAATGGACACCTTATGTCCAATAAATGTAAAGCTTATAATTTGAATGCGGTTACAAAAACAAGATAGTTAAAAAAAGGGAGGCAAAGTATGAAACGAATGAAACGTACGCTAGTGGGGATCTCTACAATGCTTGTGATGACGACTGCTCTCGCAGCTTGCGGGAACTCAAACTCGAACTCAAACACAAATTCGAGCTCAAGCCCAGCCCCATCTTCATCTGCCACAGCCACAGCCGACAACACATCAAAAGGCGACGGCAAAAAAGTTACAATCAATCTTTGGAGCTTTACAGACGAAATTCCAAACATGACTCAAAAATATTTGCAAACGCATCCAGATGCTAATGTTGAATTCAAAACGACTGTTATCGCCACGACAGACGGCGCGTATCAGCCTGCGCTTGACCAAGCACTGGCTGGCGGCGGCAAAGATGCTCCGGACCTCTATGCTGCAGAATCGGCGTTTGTACTCAAGTATACACAAGGCGACGCATCTGACTATGCGGCGAACTACTCCGACCTTGGTCTTACTGACCAAATGGTGAAGGACGCAGGCATTGCTCAATATTCCGTTGATATCGGTACGAAAGACGGCCAATTGAAAGCGCTTGGCTATCAAGCGACTGGCGGTGCGTTCATCTATCGTCGTTCGATTGCTAAAGACGTATTCGGTACGGATGACCCGGCTGCAATCAAGAACGAAATCGGCCCAGGCTGGGATAAGTTCTTCGCAGCAGCTGAAAAGCTGAAAGCAAAAGGCGACGCAATTGTTTCCGGTGACGGCGACATCTGGCACCCAATCGAAAACAGCTCTGACAAAGGCTGGATCGTAGACGGCAAGCTGCATATCGACCCTAAGCGTGAACAATTCCTTGATTTCTCCAAAAAGCTGAAAGACAACGGTTACAGCAATGATACGCAAGACTGGCAAGATGCTTGGTTTGCAGATATGTCCGGCTCTGGCCCTAAACCGGTATTTGGCTTCTTCGGCCCGGCATGGCTGATTAACTATACGATGAGCGGTCAAGTGAAAGACACAAACGGCGACTGGGCTGTTACGGAACCAACAACCGGCTTCTTCTGGGGCGGTACTTGGCTGCTGGCTAACAAAGCAGTAGAGCAAGACGATGCTAAAAAACAAGCTGTTGCCGATTTCATCAAATGGGTAACACTGGATACTTCCGACACTGGCCTCCAATACTACTGGGCTAACGGAACGATGAAAGACGGCGAGCAAGGCACGAAAGACAGCGTTGCATCCTCCGTTGTTATGGCGAAATCCAACGGCGAAGTGCCGCTGCTCGGCGGTCAAAACATGTTTGACGCATTCGTTCCGGCTAACGCTAATGCAACAGGTAAAAACCTGACGCAATATGACGAAACGATCAACCAAATCTGGCGTGACCAAGTACGTGCATATACTTCGGGCAGCAAGAGCCGCGATCAAGCTCTCGCAGATTTCAAACAAACAGTTAAAGATCAGCTCGGCATCGATAGCGAATAATTTGGCGCCGAAGGGGCGGATAAGTTCCGCCCCTTTATATCAATTGATGGGGTGAGAGCATGCGCCGCAAAGGAGTCAGTTACTCGAAATACGGCTATATATTCAGTCTTCCGTTTATATTAGTGTTTCTCGTTTTTTCGTTGTATCCGATTTTATATACCGCCTTCATCGGGTTTACGGATATGAAAGGGGTAATCCCGAAACCGATTCATATTTTGGACAATCCGTTCCAAAACTTTAAAGAACTTATTGTCGATAACGTTTCGTTTAGACAATCTCTCATTAATACATTTATTTTGTGGATTGCCAATTTTATTCCTCAAATCGCGCTGGCGCTTTTGCTTACCGCCTGGTTTACCAACCGGCGTCTCAACATTAAAGGACAAGGCGCTTTCAAAGTTTTACTTTACATGCCGAATATTATCACGGCGAGTACGATCGCTGTGCTTTTCAGCACCCTGTTCGCTTACCCGATGGGTCCTGTAAACAGCTTGTTCCATGCACTTGGATGGTCTGATGCGCCAATCCAATTCCTGCAGAGCAGAAATACGGCTCGGGGCATCGTTTCATTCATCCAGTTCTGGATGTGGTACGGTAATACCATGATCGTTCTGATTGCGGGCGTAATGGGGATTAACCCGGCTCTCTTCGAGGCAGCTTCCATTGACGGGGCAAGCGGAGTACAAACCTTCTTCCGTGTGACACTGCCTAGCCTGAGAACGATTTTGCTGTATTCACTGATCACTTCAATGATCGGCGGCTTGCAAATGTTCGATATTCCGCAGCTGTTCATTACTCCTGCTGGAGGACCGGACAACGCTACTCTTACCACGTCCGTGTTTATTTACGGGCAAGCGTTCAAGGGAAGCTATATGTATAACAAGGCTGCAGCGGCTAGTATGATTATGTTCATTATTGCGGCTGTACTGTCTGCCCTGCTGTTCTATCTGATGCGCGACCGCGGCGAAGCTAAAATCAGAAAACAGCATAAAAAGATCGAAAAAGCTGCAAAAGCAGCGGCAAGGGGGATGTAATCATGGCGAGAACCGAGAGCATTACAGCACGCAGAATTAACAAAACGATCATTTACGTCGTCTGCATCGTCCTGGCGCTGCTCAGCATCCTTCCATTCTGGATCATGTTCGTGAACGCTACGCGTTCGACACCTGAAATCCAAAGGGGTCTCTCGTTGCTGCCGTCCTCTCATTTGATGACCAACTGGCATGTCCTGACCAGCAAAAGCTTCGATCCGCTGAAAGGGTTTCTGAACTCGTTAATCGTTTCCGGCTTTTCAACGATTTGTGCCGTTTATTTCTCGTCTTTGACGGCATACGGGCTCGTGGTATACAACTGGAAATTGCGTCAGCCGTTCTTTACCTTTATCATGTGCGTTATGATGATTCCGGCACAAGCAAGCGCCATCGGTTTCTACCAGTTCATGTACCATATGCACTGGACGAACAACTTCCTGCCGCTTATTTTGCCAGCGATTGCATCTCCGGCGATTGTGTTCTTTATGCGCCAATATTTGCTGGCGACGCTGTCGCTTGAAATTGTAGAGGCATCACGTATCGACGGTTCGGGCGAGTTCGCTACGTTCAACCGGATCATCCTGCCGATTATGATGCCGGCTATCGCAACACAAGCGATTTTTGCGTTTGTAGCGAGCTGGAACAACTTGTTTATGCCGCTGATCCTGCTGACGGATAAAGCAAAGTATACACTGCCAATTATGGTAAGCCTGCTTCGCGGTGATATTTACAAGACCGAGTTCGGCTCGATTTACATGGGGCTGTCTCTGACAGCATTGCCGCTGTTTGTGATCTACTTCTTGTTATCCCGCTATATTATCGCGGGCGTAGCGCTTGGCGGCGTTAAAGAATAACGCGGTTAATATCCGATTCGTTCGTGTAGTGACATAATCGTTGCAAGGAGACAAAGGGCAGCCTGTACAGGCTGTCCTTTGTTTTATTTTGCTAGCCGATGATAGCATGGTTTTCCACTGGCTGCCCGGATTTGATATGCTATTCGTATCAAATGGGCCAAGCCGGAATGAAAAAGGCGCATAACGCAATGCGGATATGCCATTATTGGAGGGAAGCGCTATGGAGAAGACATGGATTTTGAATGAACAGTTCGACAGCGGCCGTATGGACGAACGGCTGGAATGGTATTGCGAGCCGGGCACATGGAAGTTGTCTTCGTCCGGGCTTATGCTGGAAACGGATGAACAAACCGATTATTGGCAGAGGACCCATTACGGTTTTCAAGTGGATAACGGGCACTTCCTGTTTAAGAGAACGAACCGGAACTTTCGAATGACTGCAAAAGTCGAAGCTTTGCCGCAATCCAAATACGATCAGGCCGGCTTGATGATCCGGTATTCGGAAGAGGTGTGGGTAAAAACATCGCTGGAATACATACCGGACGGCCAAAGCAAGCTGGGAGCCGTTGTGACAAACCGGGGATATTCGGATTGGTCAACCCAGCTCGTAGATTGGGCAGCTGTCCCGCTTTATTTCCGCATATCGAAAATTGGTCAAAATGTTTATGTGGATTATTCATGGAACGGGGAGAGCTGGACTCAGATTCGAATTGCTCACCTGGACGTGCCGGAGCATTCCAGCATTCAGGCCGGGATATACGCATGCAGCCCGCAAGGGAAAGGCATGAAGGTGCATGTTCACAATTTGACGATTGAGGAGTTAGGTTCGGATCCGGAGCAAGCTTATTTATAAAGGAAGCGGCAGGTTCAGGCCAATTAAGCCTGAACCTGCCGCTTCGTTCCGGGAAGAGGGGAAGGCCGTATGGCCGAAGAGAGTTGCGACCTATTTAAGAATATGAGTACAATATACAATATTCTATTCGGTAACTTTAACAGGATTCACCATGAATAACCCGGAGGTGCGCAAGTTGAAATACGATGATTTTGAAATAGGACAAACTTACGAAACAGCACAATATTTGTTTACCAAAGCTGATATTATGGCGTTTGCAAGCGAATATGATCCCCAATATATGCATCTGGATGAAGCGAAAGCGGCGCAGGGGAGATTCGGCGGCATTATTGCCTCCGGCATGCAGACGATGGCAGTAGCGTTTAAGCTGTGGGTGCAGCTGGGCATGTACGGCGACGAGGTTGTAGCCGGAACCGGAATGAACAACGTCCGGTTTATCCGGCCGGTCTATCCGGGCAACCGGATCCGGACGAAAGCGGAAGTGATCGGCAAAACCGATAAAAATAGCGACAACGGTATTGTAACCGTGTTATTAACGGCGGTAAACGAAAAGGATGAACGAGTGTTTACGGCCGAGCTTTCGGCGCTGATCCGCAAATAAAAGATGCAAAAACCGCCTGCCCGGGTTGTCCGGACAGGCGGTTTTTGCGCTGTCAGGGGCTGCTTCGCGGCATGCCGGACAGGCTGCACGGCGCCTTGACAATGGCGCGGCATACGCCTCGCCGTGCAGCGCGACGGGGGATACCGGCTTCGTTTTGGATTCTTTTGCCGTATTTATACTTTATTACGCCTATATTTTGTAACCGCTATCAATAATGTCTTATTGATGGTTAATTTGCGCAGGGGGATAATCGGGTAGATTCCCGATGCGCAGCGTGCGGCGGGCAAATGATTCGGCAATGAAAGGGCTGCCCGGGAACGGCCAGCATCGGCATCTTAACAGCATGTTAACGGCCATCTTGCATGAGGGGGTGATCGGCGTCCTATTGTAAGGCATGAAGCTTGTAGGTTATCACTATATGAGCTTAGGAGGGTATGGAAGACATGTTGAGAATGATGAACGTAAAGCTGATCGCCAAGGCTGCCTGTGCGTGTGCATTATCCGCGCTGCTCGTTACGCCTGTTGTCACCCCGCTGCATCCGGTTCACGCTGCCGGGCCAGCTCGGCAAATGGAAAAACTGGACCGCGGCCTCGTGGCGGTAAAAGTAAGCGGCGGCGTATTTGTCAGCTGGAGGCTGCTGGGCACGGAGCCTTCCGGCATCTCGTTTAACCTTTACCGCAACGGAACGAAGGTGAATGCATCGCCGATTACCAGCAGCACCAACTATTTGGACCCGTCCGGGACAATCAGTTCCAGCTATACTGTCAAAGCAGTGCTGAACGGTACGGAGCAAGCAGCTTCTGCAGCGGTTACGCCCTGGGGACAAAACTATTTGACGGTACCGATCCAGAAGCCTGCGGGAGGCACTACACCGGACGGAGTCGCTTACACGTATTCCGCTAATGACGCCAGTGTCGGCGATTTGGACGGGGACGGCAAATATGAAATCGTACTGAAGTGGGACCCTTCCAACTCCAAAGATAATTCACAGGACGGTTATACCGGCAATGTGTACATTGATGCTTACAAGCTCGACGGCACCCGCTTGTGGCGGATTGATATGGGCAAAAATATACGGGCCGGCGCTCATTATACGCAGATGATGGTGTATGATCTGGACGGTGACGGCAAAGCGGAAATCGCTTTGAAAACGGCGGACGGCACCAAGGACGGCACCGGACAGGTGATTGGCAGCTCCACGGCCGACTACCGCAATTCTGCCGGACGGATATTAACCGGTCCGGAATATTTAACGATTTTCGCCGGGGCAACCGGAAAAATATTAACCACCGTTAATTACGATCCGCCGCGCGGCAACGTCAACGACTGGGGCGATAATTACGGCAACCGGGTCGACCGCTTCCTGGCGACAATTGCTTACCTGGACGGCGAACGGCCAAGCCTTGTGATGGCCCGCGGCTATTATACCCGTACCGTGCTTGTCGCGTACAACTGGCGCGGCGGCTCGCTGACGAAGCTGTGGACATTTGACACGAACAGCTCGGGCAATTCGGCTTATGCCGGACAAGGAAACCACAACTTGACCGCTGCCGATGTGGATGGCGACGGCAAGGATGAAATTGTATACGGCGCAATGACGGTGAATGACAACGGACAAAGCTTGTATAATACAGGCCTTGGGCACGGCGATGCTTTGCATGTAGGCGACCTTGATCCGAGCAAGGCAGGGCTGGAAGTGTTTAAGGTAATGGAAAATACGGGAGCAACCTATGGCGCGGCTGTGTGGAAAGCTTCCAACGGGGCAATCCAGTGGGGCGTGCATACCGGCTCCGATACCGGCAGAGGGATGGCTGCGGATATCGACCCGCGTTATCCGGGCGAAGAAGTATGGGCTTCCTCCGGTGTAGGCTTGTACCAAATTAACGGTACCAAAATTACGAGCACGGTTCCGTCCATTAACTTTGGCATTTGGTGGGACGGCGATTTGTCGCGCGAGCTGCTTGATGATAACCATATCGACAAATGGAATTATACCAACAGCACAACAACGAATCTGCTGACCGCCAGCGGAACGGCTTCCAACAACGGCACCAAAGCAAATCCGGCGCTCCAGGCCGATCTGCTGGGCGACTGGCGCGAAGAAGCGGTATGGCGCACAACGGACAGCACGGCATTGCGGATTTATACCACGACCGATGTAACGAGCACAAGGCTGTATACGCTCATGCATGACCCGTTATACCGGCTGGATATTGCTTGGCAGAACGTGGCTTACAACCAGCCGCCGCATACGAGCTTTTATCTCGGCACCGGCATGTCGACGCCAGCAGCTCCCAACATTTATGTGACGCCTTAAAGGGAAACATGCAGCTAAGCGTGTGATAAGCTTGGGCAGGTTTTAACTGCAATCAGGCCAGGACGGGCTGCCGGGAACGGCAGCCCGTCCTGGTTTAAGGCGCTTCATGCTGCGCATACGTGATACGTTATGTTAGTTTGGATGCTTTACAAGCGCTGTTTCCTTTGGATTCTTTTTGCGGCGGGGCTGTCATTTCCGCAAGTACGGTTTTATAATGGGGGTTATTCCCATTTGAAGGAGGCGCAGCGGTTGAATCAAGTAATCGGTTATTACCAGGCAACAGATGAAGATTCCCGTTTTTCGCGGAATTCCCGCAAAATCGAGTTTTTGACGACTACAGACATATTGGATCGTATCGTGCCGCCAGGTTCGGCTATTTTGGATGTAGGAGCGGGTACAGGCGTTTATTCCTTTTATTATGCGGAGAAGGGGCATGATGTGACGGCTGTCGATTTGACGCCCAAGCATATTGACATGATACAGCGCAAGCGGGACAATTACGCATCGGATATTAAGCTGAAGGCGGCAGTGGGCGATGCAACCGATCTGAGCGAATATGAATCGGAAATGTACGATGTCGCGTTGTGCTTTGGCCCGGTTTATCATCTCGTAGAGGAAGAAGCCCGGAACCGCTGCTTCCGTGAATGTTTAAGAGTACTGAAGCCGGGCGGCATACTGGCCGCCGCTTATATTAATAAATTTGACGTTATGCCGATGCTGGCGACAAGGGACGCTTCCTTCTTGAGAGAAAGCGTCGTGGACAAAATGTTAAACGAAGGCGTCATACGCTCGGGAGATGCCGATTGCTTCTGGACGGACGCTTATTTTACAAGCCCGGACGAGATGGAACAGCTGCTGGCCCGGTTTGGCGTACAGGTCATTGACCACGCTGCAACAGACGGGTTAAGCCACACGATCGGCGACCATATCGACCGGCTGACGGACGAGCAGTTTCATGTCTGGGTGAATTATCATAAACGGACATGCCGTGAACGGACGATTATGGGCATCAGCAGCCACGGGCTAATCGCAGGGCGGAAAGCGTTATGAGCAGATTAGCTGTAATGACTGTCGGCAAAACGCATAGCGGCAAAACAACGTTCGCCGAATCGCTTCAGGCGCAGCTGCCGGGCTCGGTCATGATCGACCAGGACAATCATGCCGCGTTCATCAATAAGCATTATCGCGGTTTACGGCCAAAGGAAGGGCCAAATAGGCTTAAATTCGCGATTACGCAAACCATTGCGGATTATGCTGTGCGGGAAACGGACTGCCATTTGATATTAAGCAATTCGAACCGTTACCGAACCGGGCGGTTAAAGCTGCTGGAGCATTACCGGAAGGAAGGTTTTATTTGCGTCCTTGTTTATTTTGATGTTCCGGATGCCGTATTGCAGGAGCGGGTTGCCGCTACTGAACGCAGCGGCGATATTTTCCGGACGGCAGCCAGTTTCAACGAAGTGCTGATCCGGCAGCAAAAGGAAACCGATGACGTATTTCCGCCAACTGCAGAAGAGGCGGACCATTTGTTTACGATCAACACTCCGGACGATGTTCCTGCCGTTATTCAAAGCATTATCGGCCTTCAGTCCCTTTGAGGCAAAGCTTTCTTAAGGCGGACGATCAGCGATCCTAATTATTCAGGGGGTTAACCTTATGAACCGAATTGCGTTATGTTTTCCCGGCGGGCGCCATAAAGCGCTGACGTTCAGCTATGACGACGGCCATGTGGCCGACCGTAAATTAGTGGCGATGATGAATCGCTATGGGCTGCGCGGGACGTTCCATTTGAACGCCGGCTTACTGGGGCAAGGCGATAAAATCGCGGCGGACGAAGTCCGTACACTGTACAGCGGGCATGAAGTGTCGGCGCATACGTTAACGCATCCTACCATTGAACGGTGCCCCAACGAGCAGATTGTGTATGAGGTGATGGAGGACCGCAAAAGGCTGGAGCAGCTGGCCGGGTACCCGGTCCGCGGCATGTCCTACCCGAACGGCTCGTATAATGAGCGGATTAAGAGCCTCCTGCCCGGGCTCGGCATCGAATATGCCCGTACCGTCGGCAGCAGCGGCCAATTTGGCATGCCGAAACATTGGCTGGAGTGGCAGGCAACCTGCCATCATAACAACGGCTTGCTGCAGCATGCGGAAACGTTTGCCGGTCTGCACAAAACGCAATATTTATATTTAATGTACGTATGGGGACACAGCTATGAATTTGACCGCGACGGCAATTGGGAGCTGATGGAGCAGTTCTGCCGTCTGGCAGGCGGCCGCGAAACTATTTGGTATGCAACCAATATTGAAATCGTAGATTACATGAATGCTTTTGACCGGCTTAAATTTGGCGCAGGCATGAACGTGGTATACAATCCTTCGGCAGCAAGCGTCTGGCTGAACGTGAACGGGCAGACGACAGAAGTAAAGGGCGGAACGCAGCTCATACTTGAAAATGATTGACAAACAAGGCAGCCAGCCGGACTTTAAATCCGGCTGGCTGCCTTGTTTGTTCGCCTCATCTTCACTGGCGAAGCGATTCATGATTCCGTTTTGTCCATAGCAATGATCGAAACGAACATATTGATGACGGCGATATACAACGGGTACAAGACGGCTGCGCCAAGGAGCAGAATACCGACTCCGCCAAGCGGCTCCTCTTGTGGATCGGTCATCGGAAATAAAGCGGCAATGACCCAGATCAAACCGCAAAAATAAGGAACCCATAATAAAAGAGAGACGTGCTTGATTTTGCGTTTGCCAAGCAGCTTGGCGGTCAGCCAAAAAACGAGGAGGGTAAACGCCGCAAATAAGAGCAGATTGGTAAACGTCAAATACCGGTCCAAATGCGAGATGCCGGTTACCCGTTCAAGCCGGTATGTATTTACGACAAGTTCACACGGTATCCACAAACAGACTGCGTACAAAAAGCTGATTATATTCACATGCAGCAGCGGACGAAGGAATGTCATGGCCGGCTCCTTCTGACGAGCCAAACCGCTCCGTTCCCGATTGCGGCGCCCAGCAGCAACAGCGCTGCCGATATGATGCCGCTGAGCAGGCTGCTGTCCTTGTCGGTTTTGATAAGATAGGCAATGGACACTGATAAAAGGATAAACAGAATGGTGCAAATGGCAGCGGCAGCCGCCCGGATTCGTGCAGAACGGTTCATCCCGTTATACTCCTTCCTAACGCAAGAGGTAAGTATAATTTTACCATACATAACAGAGGAAGGGAAAGTGATGGTCCGCCACATGGCTTGAGAGCAGCATTGCCATCTTGGCTAGCAATGCTGCTGCCCCGCCCGCCGCTGCTGCCGGTTCACTGCCATACCGACCGGCCGGCCGGTCGGTCGTTTAGCCCTGCATAAACGAAGCTATATTCACTTTGGCGCCGGTACGTGCGCTTTCGAGCGCGGCAAGCACCATCACCATGCTGTATACGTTATCGCTGTTGTCGGTTTCCGGTTTTTGTCCGGCTTTTAACGATTCGAACATATGGGCCAGGCAGCCGTGGTGGAATGTAAGCTCCATTTCGATCGGATCGCCTTCCTTCCGCTCGTATTCGTACAGGAATTTGCCTTCCTGCCCTGCAGCCGGAACGACTTCGGCGTAAGGGAACGACTGGCCGTCCCAGATGGCCGTCCCTTTGTCGCCAACCACCCGCCAGGAAGCTTCCCATGATGTAGGCGCGCCTTCTGCGCACCAGGAGCCCCGGTAATCGAAGACGGAGCCGTCCGACATCTCGAAGATGCACAGTGCCATCGCGTTGCCTGCGTACCACGAGCCTTGCGGATTAAATTCGTGACAGTAAACGGATACCGGATTGGCGCCGGTAATCAGCCTCGCCTGGTCAAACGTATGGATAGCCATATCGAGCAGAAGCGGGCTTTCCATCGTATCGCGGAACCCGCCAAAATGCGGGCCGAGGAAAAAGTCGGCGCCGACATACCCAACAGTGCCGACGGCGCCATCGTCTACAAGCCGGCGCAGCGAGCGGATGCGCGGATCGAACCGGCGGTTTTGCATAACCGCATGCGTCCGTCCGTACTGCTTGGCCAGCTGCACCAGCCCGGTCGCCTGAGCGATCGTTTCCGCCAGCGGCTTTTCGCTGAATACATCGCAGCCGAGCTCCATCGCAGCCGCAGCATTGGAGAAATGGCTGGCCGGAATAGATACGTCAAACACAAGATTGGCGCCGGTGTCCCGGATCGCTTCACGGAGATCGGTAAATACGGGGCAGTCCAGCTGTTTTCTTTCTGCAAGCGCTTTCGCCGCTTCTGGTATAATATCTACAAGTCCAACAATGATGGCGTCCGTGCGGGTTAGCGCATAGTCGACCCATGTATTCGACATGCCTCCGCAGCCTGCCACAACAATTCGAAATTGACTCATATAGGCTCCTCCTTGTGCGCGGAACGGCCAACACCAGATTCCGCATAAGGGTGGTCCAATGGTTGCCCACCCTTCCGATATTGTCATATAGTATTGCTATCACACTTATTATAGGCGAGATGGAATCTGATTGAACGGTTCGATCTTGGCGGAAACTAGCAGTATATTGTGGGGGTTAATCCGATGCGCCATCCGAATGAGTTATGGGAGGATACCCGGCTTGAGCAAAAGTCGTATCCGATTCAGCTGTTCCGCAACGCAAGCGGAAACAGGCAGGCCGGGGACAATATTCTTTATTTGCATTGGCATGAGCATATGGAATGGATTGTGCTGCGGCAGGGCAAGGCTGTTTTTTATATCGACAGCCGCCAGGTGGAAGCAAACGCCGGTGATGTGCTGTTTGTGCCCGGAGGCAGTCTGCATGTCGGTTATGCGCTGGAGGAAGGCGAAGTCGTCTATGACTCGCTTGTTTTTAACGCCGCTTTGTTTAATGAATGGGTGCATGATCCGGTTTACGCGCAGCTGGCGGCCCCTTATGTGGAGGGGAGCCTCCCGTTTCCGGCTGTCTTATCCGCAGCAGATGATTGGGAGGTGCGGTACCAGCCGGCTTTGGAAGATATTGTGGAGGAGCTGACCCGCAAGGAAGCGGGTTACCAGCTCATAGTCAAAGCGAAGCTGTATGCGCTTATCGTAATGCTGGCCCGTTATTGCAGCGGCAGCCAGCCTTCCGCCCGCCAGACGGAAGCCTACTTCATGAACCGCGACCGGTTCAAGCAGCTGATCGGCTGGATCGAGCAGCATTTTGCCGAGAAGCTGACGGTGCGCCAGGCGGCGGAGCTGATGAGGCTGGACCCGTTCCATTTTTGCAAGCAGTTTAAAAAGATGACCGGACGCACCTTTATCGAATACGTCAATGTGTGCCGGGCGAATGAAGCGGAACGGCTGCTGCTTGGCAGCGAAGCGACCGTCGGCGAAATCGCGCTCCGGGTCGGCTGTGATAACGCCAATTATTTTACGAAGCTGTACAAGCAGTACAAAGGCATAACGCCGTCCGCCGCCAGACGCCGCAGCCGGTAGGCATACGGGATATATCCAAATATAAACGTCCCCCGATGGTTAGAGGAAATCCAACTGTCGGGGGGACGTTTGTAATTTATTTTACGGAAAGCAGGCTGTTTGCAATGAAATCAAGCTGCGATTCCAGCGATACCGGATCGTTGTACGTATCGGCTTTCGGATTCAATTGGAACACGTTGCCGGCTTTAACGGCCGGGAGGCTTTTCCAGATCGCACTGTCATAGACAACCTTCGGATCGCTTGTATCGCCCGACCAAGGGCATGTAAATACAATGTCGCCTGCAAACTGCGGAAGCTTCTCCATCGAAATCGTCGCCCAGCCGGTGCCGCTGTCGATTACTTCCTTCTGGAATTCCGCCGGCGCTTTCAGACCGAACTCGCCGTAAATAATTTCCCCGCCCCGTCCGTAGAATGTGCCGAAGGCGTACAGGCCTTTTGCGTAAGGGTTCAGGATCGATACGGTTTTGTCGCCGACTGCGGCTTGCACTTTTGGCTTCAGGTCGTTAATTTTTTGATCCCATTGCGCTACCCAAGCTTTCGCTTCAGCTTCTTTATTCGTCAGCTTGCCGAATTCAAGCAATTGATCCCGATAAGGCCTTTTGCCGTATTCAACGGCAACAACTGGCGCAATTTCCGCAAGTTTGTCCAAGCCTTCCGTGCCGGTATAGGCAATGATCAGGTCAGGCTTCAATGCTAGGACATGCTCCGGCGTAGCATCATCGCTTAACGTCTGAACCCCGTCCAGCTTGCCTTCAAAATAAGGGTTGTCCATGGCGTTTTGCAGCACGCCAACCGGCTTGACGCCAATCGCCAGGAAGAAGCCGGTGTAAAATGCCGTCAGGTCCACAATGCGCTGCGGGTTTTTAGGCACTTGCACATCGCCGTTGTCGGCGTGGTAAGTAACCGTTTCCGCGTCGCCGGCTGTTCCGGCATCGCTGGAAGCGGAAGGAGCCGCAGACGGAGCCGGCGAGGAGGCGTTAGCTCCCGAGTTGTTGTTTGCCGCGTTGTTGCCGCATGCGCTTAACAGCAACGCAAAGGCTGCTATGATCGCAATAAGTACGTGAATTTTTTTAGTTTGGATTAAATGCAAGTTAGTTCACCCCTGAATATTATGATATTGATAATCGTTATCAATATAACACAGAGGGCAACGATTAGCAACCAGGGGGGAGAGAAAAAGCGTAGATTGTCCATTTTCTTTAATAGTTTTAAGAAAATAAACTGGTTATAATGGAATTATAACGACAAGGAGGTTTTTTTAGCTATGATTCGTGTTGGTATTGTCGGTCTTGGGAATTTGGGCAAAGGGGTCGAAATGTCCCTCAAGCAAAATCCGGACATGGAGCTGGTAGGCGTATTTACACGCCGTGACCCTGCAGGCGTTACAGCCGGCGCCCCTGTATACTCTATTTCGCAATTGAATGATTTTGCAGGCAAAATCGATGTTATGATTTTGTGCGGCGGTTCTGCGACGGATCTGCCGGAGCAAGGTCCTGTATTGGCCAAGCTGTTTAATACGGTAGACAGCTTTGATACGCATGCCAAAATCCCTGAATATTACGCTGCGGTTGACGCGGCTGCTGCACAAAGCAATCATGTCAGCATTATTTCGACCGGCTGGGATCCGGGCTTGTTCTCCCTGAACCGCCTGCTTGCCGAAGCGGTATTGCCAGAAGGCAATGAATATACATTTTGGGGACGCGGCGTAAGCCAAGGCCACTCGGATGCGATTCGCCGCGTAGCCGGCGTGAAACGCGGCGTACAATATACGATTCCGGTTGAAGAAGCGGTGAACCGTGTTCGCGGCGGCGAAAATCCGGAGCTGACAACCCGCCAGAAACATCTCCGCGAATGCTTTGTGGTGCTGGAAGACGGCGCCGATGCGGAACTGGTTGCCCAAACGATCCAAAACATGCCGAACTACTTCTCCGACTATGACACAACTGTAAACTTCATTTCGGAAGAAGAGTTTACAAGCACGCATACGACGATGCCGCATGGCGGCATGGTGCTCCGCAGCGGACGCACGGGCGAATCGTCCACGCAAATTATTGAGTTTGGCTTGAAGCTGGACAGCAACCCGGAATTTACGGCTAGCGTGCTTGTTGCTTATGCAAGAGCGGCAGCCCGCCTTGCAGCGAAAGGCGACTTCGGCGCCAAAACGGTATTTGACATTCCGTTTGGCTTGCTTTCCCCGAAAGCGCCGGACGAGCTCCGCAAAAACCTGCTGTAAAACGGCAGCATAAAGAGAGCGCAGCAATGGAGGAACTGCATCCTGTTATGGAAACAGGGTACAGCTTCGGATGCTGCGCTCTTTTTTTGGTTATTACGGCCTGTCCGGCCCGTTCGCCTGCGCTTGTTACTGGAGCCGGATGGGCGATTGCTTCTCGGATGGCGCATGGCCGGCTACTTTCTTGTAGGAACGGAAAAACGACGAGTAGTCCCGGAAGCCGGCAGCCGCTGCCGCGGAACTGGCGGATTGGCCCTGCAGCATCAAATTTTGCGCCATGACGACCCGCTTATGGATCACGTAATTGCCTACGGTCGTGCCGGTCGCTTTCCGGAACAATTTATTTAAGTGATGTTTGCTGATATAGAACCGGCTGGACAGCTCATCCAGTGTAATCGGCTCGGTAATATGTTTATTCAAGTAGGAAATTATGCGGGAGACGGATTGGACGGAACAATCGGCAGCGCCTTGCGACGAATAGCTCATCATTAGAATTTGCGACAGTAATGCTTCAAGCCTGACGCGGAGCGAAAGATCGCGGATAGCCTCGCCGGCATGGCGGGCATCCATCAGCTGTTTGAAGTAGGCGTACATTCCGCTGTCCGCCGCGTCTTCGTAATAAATGCCGGCCGGACTTTGTTCCGCCTGAAACGGCGACAGCAGAACGGACTGATTTTCGGGCGGCAAAAATTCAGGGACAAAATGAAGCGAAATCCGCTCATAAGGGATAGCGCTTTCGATTTTGACGCCGTGAAACACATGCGGCGCGATCAGCAGCAGGCTGTGCGGCTTCGGCACATATTTGGTGCCTTCTACGAGATAACTGACCTCGCCTGCGACAAAATAAAAAACTTCGTAAAAGTTGTGGCAGTGCAGCGCATATTGCGCTGTCGGCTGTCCGGTTACGGTATGATGAAGGATTAATGAATCCGTATGAATGCCTGCGAGCTGCATGGGAGATCGCCTCCTGCTTCATGTAGCTTTAGTCTAGGCGATGATCGCTAGATTTGCAATGTTATTGCGCTTATTCGCAATGGTGCATTCGGGTCTGCGCTCTATAATTAAGGGGTGAAGGGCATATCTGCAAGTATAGAGGAGGAGCCAAATTCCATGATTTTAGGCGCACAATTGTATACCGTTCGAGCTTATCTGCAAACGGAGAAGGATATCCGGCGTACGCTGCAAAAGATTGCAGAAATGGGCTATACATCGGTCCAAGTCTCGGCAATGGGCAGCATTCAGCCTGCGACGCTGCGGGCCATCTGCGATGAGCTGTCGCTGCAAATTGCACTCACGCATACGAATGCCGACCGGATTGTGAACGAGACGGAGAAGGTCATCGAAGAGCATGATATATTGGGCTGCAATTATATTGGCATCGGCGCTATGCCGGATAAATACCGGGGGCTGGACTGGTACGGCTATTTCGCGCACGATTTCCGGGAAGCGGCGGGCAAAATCGCCAAAGCCGGCAAGCTGTTTATGTACCATAACCATAACTTTGAGTTTGAGAAAATCGGCGGCAAACGGCTGATTGAACGGCTGATTGAAGATTTTTCGCCGGAAGAGATGGGCATTACGCTCGACACGTATTGGGTGCAGGCCGCAGGGGCGGATGTATGCGAATGGATCGGCAAGCTGAAGGACCGTCTCCATTGTGTTCACTTGAAGGATATGGAGGTGCGCGGGACGGCGCAGCTGATGGCGCCGGTGATGGAAGGCAACATGAATTTCCCGGCGATTATGAAAGCGCTTGAGCAAACGAATGCCAAATATGCGCTTGTCGAGCAGGATGTATGCCAAACTAGCCCGTTTGAATGCCTGCAAACCAGCTACAACAATCTGGCCGCGCTCGGTTACCGTTAACAAAGGAGGAGAAAGAGAATGGCAGTATTGCGTATGGGCATTATCGGGATGGGCAATATGGGCTCTGATCATGCCAAAAAACTGATTCGCGGCATTGTACCGGAGGTAGAGCTGACGGCTGTATCAGAAATGGACGAGACCCGGCTGGAAGCTTCCAAAGCGTATTTGCCGGAATCCGTCGGTTTGTTCGCCAGTGCCGAGTCACTGATGGACAGCGGCTTGTGTGATGCGGTCCTGATCGCAACCCCGCATTACGATCATCCGCGTCTGGCTATGCTGGCGTTTGACAAAGGGCTGCATGTGCTGTGCGAGAAACCGGCCGGCGTCTATACGAAGCAGGTCCGGGAAATGAACGAGAAAGCGCAGGACAGCGGCGTTGTGTTCGGCATGATGTTTAACCAGCGGACCAACCCGATCTACCGCAAAATGCATGAGCTTGTGCACAGCGGAGAGCTGGGTGCGGTCAAACGGGTCAACTGGATCATTACGGACTGGTACCGGACGCAAGCCTATTACGATTCGGGCAGCTGGCGCGCCACCTGGGCAGGCGAAGGCGGCGGCGTACTCATTAACCAGTGCCCGCATAATATTGATCTGCTCCAGTGGATATGCGGCATGCCGGCGCAGGTCCGTGCCTTCTGCCATGAAGGGAAATGGCATCACATCGAAGTGGAAGACGATGTAACGGCCTACATGGAATTCCCGAACGGGGCAACAGGCGTATTCATTACTACGACCGGCGATCTGCCGGGCACGAACCGCTTCGAAATTACGCTGGAAATGGGCAAGCTCGTCTGCGAGAACAATACGTTAACGCTGCACAAGCTGAGCCAGAATGAACGCGAATATTGCTTTACGTCCAAGGACGGGTTTGCCAAACCGGAAGTGGACGTATCCGCCGTGCCGGCGGAAGGGGATAACAGCCAGCATATGGGCGTGATCGCCTCGTTTGCGAAAGCCGTCTTAAACGGTGAGCCGCTTATTGCAGGCGGAGAGGAGGGCATTCGCAGTCTGGAGCTGTCGAACGCCATGCATTTGTCGAGCTGGCTCGGCGAAACGGTGGAGCTGCCGATCGACGAGGAGCTGTACTTGCAGGAGCTGAATAAACGGATTGCAGGTTCCAATCGGAAAGAAACCGAAGCGGTACTGTTCGACACAGAAGGCAGTTTTGGTTCTTAACCGCGGAGGGAAGTCTGAAGCGTTCGCTTGCAGCAGCCTGCAGCAAAGGAAAAAGCGTACACCGGTGTACGCTTTTTTTTATGTTTTTTAGCCGAATCTTATAAATGAATGGTTTACCCAACGAAACGATAACACTTATCCGAATGTATTCTTGGTATACTGGAAATCCCCCCTCCCGCGGGGATGAAGCGAACAATAAAGCAGAGGTGGCGGCATGAGTAACATGGCAAGCAGTAGACGGTATCAATGGCTTCAATTTAAAGGCGCATGGTCTGCTTTATTTTGGTCGTACATGGCCATTTTGCTGCTGCTCATTGTCATTGGAAGCTTGCTGTATTGGCGGGCTAACGATGTCGTAGAGCATTCCGTGGAGCAGACCAATTCGGCGATGCTTGGACAGCTGCGCGAGATTGCGGACGGCCAATTTCAAATGATTGAGCAGCTGGAGCAGCAAATTGCCAACCACCCGAAGCTATTTCAAATGATGAGTACGACGTCGCCGGTTTCCGACATGGAGCAATACGGCATGATCGAGATGGCGGACGATTTGGAAAGATATAAATTGTTAACGCCGTTTATTTACGATTTTTATATTTATTTGCCGAAATCCGGTACGATGCTGGGGCCGGGAGTCAAAACAACGCCGCAGTTTCTGTTCGATGAGGTTGACCGGTTTGACGGCATGACCTCGCAGGACTGGGTCCGCCAGTTCGACAGCGGTTACCATTACCGTTCTTTCGAGCCGGGCATGCAGGTAAGCGGCACCTGGAGCGAAACCACGGACATTATTGCCTACATGCAGACGCTGCCGATGGTGGACCGTTCGAAGCGGATGGCTACCTTATTTATTATGATTAACGATGAGCAGCTGCGCCGAATGCTGGACACCCTTGCCGAAGCAGGCAAAGGCGAAATCTACATATTGGACTCATCCGACCGGATCATCAGCTCGACATCAGGCAAGCCGGAGACGCTGCCTTTCAAGTATGCGGATATGCAAGGCGACGAAGGCAAACTGGACGCCAAGCTGGGCGTCGGGGATACGGTTGTTTCGTATGCGGCTTCAGGAGTGTACGGATGGAAATATGTGCTGCAGGTGCCGCGCGGCGTTTTTCTGAAGGAAGTTAATGAAGTCAGAAACTGGGCATTGGTTTTGTTTTTACTGGCAGCGTTTTCAGGGGCGGTCGTTTCAGTGTATCTCGCGTTCCGCAACTATCGGCCGATCCGCGATCTGGTGTCCGCCGTGACCGGCAGCGGGACTGCGCTGCGCAGCAAGCAAAGCCCTATCGAATATGAAATGATCCGGACGTCCATTCAGTCGGCCCGCTTGACGGAGTCGGAACTGCGTTCCAAGCTGTCGCAGCAGGCGCCGATTATCCGCCTTCATTTTTTAAGCCGGCTTATTCGCGGACATGCCGATCCGCATGAGCTGGGCCAGGAATCTTTGCAGTTTATGGGCATCCAATTTGTATCGGATGCTTTTGCCGTTATGCTGGTGAACGCAGAGGAGATGAACGTTTTCCAGCCGGGGCAGGACGATAAAGAATGGCTGTTTGTAAATTTCGTCATCTCCAATATTGCATCCGAACTTGCTAACGAGCGGCATGTCGCGTTTACATCCGAGCTGGATCAAGGCAGCATCGGGCTGCTGGTCAATCTCCAAGGGACGGATGAAGCGGAATGGCAGCAGGACCTGGCTTCCATCGAGACGCGGCTTGGCCAAATTTTGTGCGAACGGTTCCGGATGAAGCTGGCGATCGGCACAAGTTTTGTCGTGCATGATGTTCAGGCGATCGGCGAGGCGTTCCGGGACGCGCTGAAGCGGCTGGATGAAAGCCGCAAGCATCAGGCGGCGGACAGCGGCGCCCCCAGGGTGCCGGAGACGGCTCCGGTTTATTATTATCCGCTCGATATTGAACAGCAGCTGACCAATTACGTCAAATCGGGTGAAGAAGAGAAAACGGCGCAGCTTCTTGAAGCGCTTTATGCCGACCATGCGGATGAAAGCGGGACAGGCACGCCGATCAGCTCTTATTTTGTGATGCATCTGGCTTCTACACTGTTCCGCATCGTGCAAAATACGCCTAAAGCGGACGCCAGTCTTGCAAACCGGCTGTTGATCTTATATCCGGATGGTATCCGCGACCAGCATGAGGCGTTTCGCCAGCTGAAGGAAGATTTTCTTGGCGTGTGCCTGTTATGGAAGGAAGGGCGCAGCGACCAAGGCAGCCGGATGCTGGAGACGATCAAGCGTATCGTGCAGGAGCGTTACAGCCAGAACATGCTGAGCGTGGGGCTTATCGCCGATGAGCTGGGCATTACGCAGCCGTATTTATCCTCTTTTTTCAAGAAAGCAACCGGGCAGACCATTATTGAATATATCGCCAAAGTCCGGCTGCGGGAAGCCAAACGGCTGCTCGCCGAAACGGACTGCACAGTAGCGCATATCGCCGGAGCCGTCGGGTATTCCAACGATATCGGCTTTATCCGGTTTTTTAAAAAATACGAAGGCATTACGCCCGGACAATACCGGGCAAACATACAAACGGAACATCAATCTTAAATAGGGGATACCGGTTATATTTCATCCGGCATATTCATCGCACATTCAGGCGATACCCGGCAGGCCGGCCGGAAGGCTACGATAAAGGCGAGGAGGCGGTAAACCGAATTCTCATTATAAAAAACGGACGAGGGGGTTATTCATTTGAAGTACACCAGTAAACGAACACGGTCAGCTTTAGTCGCAGCTGCGGCGCTGACGGTCGTATTGTCCGCTTGCTCAAGCGGCAGCAATGGAAACGGCGGCGAAGCGCCGGCTTCCCCGCAGCAATCAGCGGCAGCCGAAACGCCGGCAGACGGCAAAATCGTATCCGCACCGCTTACACTTACCGATTTTGTCCAAATGTCGGGCAACCCGGCGCCGGGCATGAAAACATTTAACGATATGGCCGCTTATCAGGAAACGGAGAAGTTAACGGGCATCCATATCGACTTTCAGCATCCGACCGTCGGGCAGGAAAAAAATCAGTTCAACCTGCTGATGAGCTCCGGCGAGTACCCGGACATTATCGAATGGGGCTGGAACGATTATCCGGGCGGCGGCGTAGGCGCAATGAACGCAGGCGTTATTATTCCGCTAAATGATTACATCGACAAATATGCGCCTAACTTGTCCAAGCTGCTTGCGGACAATCCGGACATCCGGAAAGAAATTTCAACGGACGACGGGCGCATTTACGCGTTCCCGTTCTTGAGAAGCGACCCTTACTTGCGGACGTATCAGGGTATCGGTATCCGCAAGGATTGGCTCGATGCCGTGGGACTTCCTGTGCCTTCAACAATTGATGAATGGCATACCGTGCTTCAGGCGTTTAAGGATAAGGACCCGAACGGAAACGGCAAAGCCGATGAAATTCCGCTGCTTATTGCCAAAGATACGCTGCTCAACTTCAGCAACGTCTTTCTGAATGCATGGGGCATTACCGGCCGCTTTAATTTGCAGGACGGCAAAGTGGTGTTTGGTCCGACCCAGCCGCAATATAAACAGTTTTTGCAGACGATGCACAGCTGGTATGAAGAAGGGCTGATCGACCGTGATTATGCGGGTACCGACGCCAAGCAGAAAGACGCCAAATGGACCAGCGACGTGCTGGGCGCATCCGAGCTTGCGGTTGGCGGCGGCATCGGCAAATATACGACGGCCATGACGGCCAAAAATCCGAATTTCAATCTGGTAGGGGCTCCATATCCGACGTTAAACAAAGGCGACAAGCCGGTGCTTGGCCAGCGCGAGCCAATCTTTAACGGCGTAGGAGCTGCTATTACGAAAGACAACAAGCATGTAGTGGAAACGGTCAAATGGCTGGATTTCAAATACGGGGAACAGGGCCATATGCTGTTCAACTTCGGGATCGAAGGCAAAAGCTATGAAATGGTCGACGGCTATCCGAAATATACCGACGAAGTAATGAAAAATCCGGATGGCTTGGCATTCGCGACAGCAGTAGGCAAATATGCGGTGCCGTTTGGCGGGCCGTTCGTACAGGACAAGCGCTATCAGGAACAAAATGCATCGCTGCCGCAGCAAAAAGATGCGCTGAACACATGGATGGATGTAAACAACGATGATCTGCTGCCGCCGCTTACGCTTACGAATGAAGAATCGGCGCGGCTTGCGGCGATTATGACAGACGTCAATACGTACCGCGATGAAATGTTCGACAAGTTCGTAATGGGAGCCGAACCGCTCGATAACTTCGATAAATTCGTCAAGACGATTCAAGGCATGGGCATCCAGGAAGCGCTGGACATTGAACAAACCGCTTATGACCGCTATTTGAAACGGTAATGCCGGCTGTGGCGGGCTTGCAGGCGAAGCGCGGACCGCCGCTTTGTCCCGAAAGCCCGCTTAATTTCCGCCTTGCATGCTGAAGGAGGGTACGCCACTTGAAACTATTACGGGGCTGGTCCCGCAATAAATATATTTATTTGATGCTGCTTCCGGTCATCCTCTATTACGTTATATTTATGTACTTGCCGATGTACGGCCTGCAAATTGCGTTCAAAGATTTTTCGCCTGCCAAAGGCATATGGGGAAGCGCCTGGGTTGGATTCGGCCATTTCACATCCTTTTATGAAAGCTACTATTTTTGGCGGCTCATCCGCAATACCGTTCTGATCAGCGTGTATGAGCTTATTTTCGGCTTTCCTGCGCCGATTCTGCTGGCGCTGCTGCTGAACGAAATCCGGGTGCGCTTGTTCAAAAATGTTGTGCAGTCCATTACGTATTTGCCCCACTTTATTTCCGTCGTGGTAGTGTCGGGGATGATGATCGACTTCTTGTCCAGCGACGGCATTGTGAATCAGCTGACCGGCTTGTTTGGCATTCCGTCCGAATCGTTTCTGATCATGCCGGAATGGTTCCGGTCGATCTATGTCGCTTCGGGAATATGGCAAGGCGTCGGCTGGGGGTCGATCATCTATTTGGCCGCGATCGCCGGCATTGACCCCAGCCTGTATGAAGTGGCCAAGTCAGACGGAGCGGGCCGGTTCAGGCAAATTTGGCATATTACGATCCCAGGCATTATGCCGACCATTATGATCATGCTTATTTTACGGTTTGGCACACTGATGGCGGGAGGAAGCATGGAGAAAATTTTGCTGCTGTACAACTCCACGACTTACGAGACGGCTGACGTTATTTCCACATTTGTATACCGGCGCGGCTTGCTGCAGATGGATTACGGCTTCTCCGCAGCAATCGGCCTGTTCAACAATGTGCTGAACTTTATACTGCTGGTCTCCGCGAACAAATTCAGCAGAAAAATAAACAATACCAGCTTGTGGTAGTTTCATTCCGGGAGGTGCAGCCTTGAAGCCTCGAGTCCAGATAGGCGAGCGGGTATTCGATATTTCGAATACGGTGCTTATGCTTGTATTAGTTGTCATCACGTTATATCCGTTTTTGTATGTGCTGTTCGCTTCGTTCAGCAACCCGGCCGATTTGATCCAGCACCGGAGCCTGCTGCTGGCGCCGACGGGCTTCAGCCTGGAGTCGTATAAGCTTGTATTCGAAAATCCGATGATTTCGATCGGTTATGTCAATACGCTTATTTACGTGCTGGCCGGCACCGCCCTGAATTTGGCGATGACCAGCTTTGCGGCTTATGCGTTATCCCGCAAAGGCGTCAAGTTCGTCGGGCCGGTAATGTTCGGCATCGTATTTACGATGTTTTTCTCCGGCGGGCTTATTCCGACGTATTTGAATATGAAAAACTTAGGGCTGCTTGATTCCCGGTGGGCGATGATATTGCCGTCGGCGATCAGCACCTGGAATCTGCTGGTTATGCGCACATCGTTTGCCGGCATTCCGGTGGCGCTGGAAGAGTCGGCGCGTATCGACGGAGCTAACGATTTCCGCATATTATTCCGTATCTTTATACCGGTCTCACTGCCGATTATGGCGGTTATGACGCTTTTTTACGGCGTTGGCCACTGGAACTCTTATATGGATGCGTTAATTTATTTGCGCAACCGCGATTTGTATCCGCTGCAGCTTGTGCTGCAGGAAATATTGATTACAAACAGCACGGATTCGATGATGTCGACCGTTGCTGACGTGGATAAAGGCTTGATCCAGGAAACGATCAAATATGCGACTATCATCGTAGCAACGGTGCCGATTTTGCTGCTGTATCCGTTTCTGCAGCGTTATTTCGTGAAGGGCGTTATGCTTGGCTCGATCAAGGAGTAATGAAGCAAAGGGGCGGCTGAGGGAGCAGCGGGCAGCTGCATTAGCGAGAACGCAAGAGGGAAGCCGGAACGGTTCAGGTTCCAGCTTCCCTTCTTGTACGCTGACAGCCGATGGATCGACAATAAAAAGGAAGCCGGAACGGCTCAACGTTCCGGCTTCCTTTTGGTTGCTGCGGGGGCAAGTTCATTTGGCTTTAACATGTTTTTTATAGTCATTTGGCGTGACGCCAACTTCCTGCTTGAACAGCTTGGAAAAGTAGGAGTAGTTGGAGTAGCCGACCTTGCCGGATATGGTGTAGACGGACAAATTCGTTGTCTCGAGCAGCTGCTTGGCGGCTTCGATCCGCACTTGAATGATATAGCTGCCCAGCGGAATGCCGGTTTCCTTCTTAAACAGCCTGCCGAGATAATCCTGGTTCAAATAAACCACTTCCGCGAGGCCGTTCCGCGTCAGGTCATCGCCGTAATGGGCGTGAATATACTGTTTGATCTCCTCCACAACTGATTTCGGCTGCGCGGCGAAATCACGGTATTCCACTGCGGTATAAACGAGATAGCGGAGATACCGCTCCATATCTTCAATTGAATACAGCGAGCAGATCGACAGCTGGTCGTTTATTTTGCCGGTGTAAAGCTTATGGGCCTGAATATCCTTGAGCTTCAGGAAGGAATAAACCAGCTGCACCATATCCAGCCGGAACAGCCGCAATACGGAGCGGCTGAGCGCTTTTTGATTCGGGCGGCTCCGCAAATAACGCGATGTCTCCTCCAGGAATACAGCCGGCTTATTCAAGTTCAGCAGCTCCTCCAGACGGGATAAATCCGGCGGAATATAATCCTCATCCTTTTGCCGCTGGTATTCCTCCACATAAAAAATTTGATTGCGCTGCATCGTCATTTCCTCGTTCATATCAAGCAGCTGTTTAATGGTAAGGCCCAGCTGCTCCAGGCTGTCGGCCAGCGAAATCATGCAGCACGCGTCGCATTTCAGGATCGGATTCGCCTGCTGGATAAAAGAGCGGGCAAGCTGC
The DNA here is from genome assembly GCF_004135365.1 of Paenibacillus protaetiae. Lineage (NCBI taxonomy): Bacteria > Bacillati > Bacillota > Bacilli > Caryophanales > Paenibacillaceae > Paenibacillus > Paenibacillus protaetiae. The sequence continues at coordinate 3,804,421 of NZ_CP035492.1, forward strand.
TCGATCAGTTCAGGATCGGGGCTGCTGTTCCAGCGGATCACGGCGGCCAGGCTGTTGTCTTTATATTCCACAATCGTTTCGACCGTAAACCGGTCGCTTTGAAACAGCTCGCAGATGACATTTTGGAATGCAAAATCAAACAGGTTTTTTTCTTCGGCTCCCATGCTTCCGTCATACGGGAACAAATTAAAGAGCAGCAGCTGAAAAACATCCCGTTTCTGGTAGGACAGGTTTTGTTCTTCCACGGAATGCGAGATGGCGGCAGGCTTAACCGGGTTGGATGCGCTGCTTGTAATGAGCTTATGCCAAAAATGCTCGATAATTTTTGAGCGGTTCTTTTGCCAGTAACGGCCTTCGAGAATCGCTTTTTCGTTTTTCTGCTGCTCTTTCGCCCGGACGGCGGCTTTCTGAATAATGAGCATCAGCTTGTCGAACTCGATTGGTTTCAGAAAGTATTCAAAGCTTTGCAGCTCTATCGCCTTTTGCGCATAGTTGAAGTCGGCATAGTTGGTCAGGAAGATCGTCTGCACATTGTATTTTTCCTCGCGGATACGGGAGAGCAGCTCCAGGCCGCTGCCTTGCGGCATTTCAATATCGGAAATCAAAATTTGAATCGGGTGTTTCTCGAGAATGTCCCACGCTTGGGCGACATTGTTGGCAGTATAGACGGTTTCGATATGCAAAGCTTTCCAATCAATTTTTTTCTCTAGCGCGGTGACTACAAAATAATCATCATCAACCAGCAGTGCATTCATCGTTATGCCTCCATTCTAAGCGGTTCTGCGGGCGGGTCGGGCAGCCACAGCACGACGGATGCGCCGCCTTGTGCCGTGTTGGAGAAATGAACAATCGCTTTGTTCTGATACAGAAATTCCAGCCGCTGAACGGTGTTGGTAATGCCGATATGGGTGCCGCTCGTCTGGTCAAGCGGCTGGCCGGCGGCGAGCTGTTCCAGCTCCTGCTGCGGAAATCCCGGGCCGGTATCGGTGATCCGGATAACGGTCATAAACTGCTCATCCATAAACTGGCGATCCACCGTTAACGCGATTTGCACCTGGGTTTCCCGGGATACGGCATATTTAATCGCATTTTCAATAAAAGTTTGCAGCACGAGCGGCGGAATTTTGACCCCTCTTGACGGATCGGACTGCCTGATCTGATACACAAAGGCGTCGCGGTAACGGTGCTTCTGAATATCGAGATAGATCCGGATATGTTCGAGCTCATCTTCGAGCCGGACAAAGTCCTGGTCGTTCTGGAAAATATACCGGAAATATTTGGATGTCGACAGCGACATCTGCTCGATTTCCTCATGCATTTGCATTTGCGCCATGCTGTAAATGCTCGTCAGGCAGTTCAGGAAAAAATGCGGCTTAATTTGCAGCTTCATAAAGTTCAGCTGGATCCGCTGCTTTTCCAGCTCGCGTTCGTAAATGTCAATTTTATATTTTTTAATTTGGGTTACCAGCGTAAGAAACTGCTTATTCGCTTTTTCCAGCTCGAAGATTTTGCTGCTTTCGACATCCAGCGGCTCGCCGTCGCCGGTCCAGAACGTCAGGTTGTAGGAGAAGCTTTTGATTGGCGTCAGCACCTTCTTCTTGAAATAGATCAGGATGAAGCTGAGATTGCAGGCGATGATGACGGCGAGCAAAATGATGAGCAGCTGGGCAATCATAATTTTTTCGAAAGCGCCAAACTGGATAATAAGTTCTACATAAAAGGAAGCGTTCGTAAAGTCGGCGTTGACGGTAGTCCTCGTATGCATAAAGTCCGAGACGATCGAATGCGCTTCATCGCCGCTCACGACCGTGCCTTTGCTGGAGATAGGGCTTGTAATGCGCACGCCTTTCTCATCCACCAGGGAAGCAAAGCCGTTTTCGCCCAAATTCAGCTGATGCAGCGGAAGAATGAGATCATCGGCGGAGATCAGGCCAATCATGTACGTATCGTGATAAGGAACGATATTAATGACGTAATAGGTGCCCATTAAGTCAATGGTGGACCAGTTGGAGTAATATTGGTCGTAAATGCTGCGGTCGTTCACCATTTTAATAATCTGGTTTTTCAACGACTGGTATTCGGTATATTTCATGTTCATCGGCGTGAAGTTGGACATAAAGTCCAGCTTGTTAAAGTAGAGAAAAAAATTGTAGTCAGGCCCGTAAATTTTTTGCAGCTCGACGACCCGTTTAAACAGGTCGCTGTTTGCTTTAATAAATTTGGTGCTGTTAATATCATTTTTTTGCATGATTTCTACATTTTCATCATTAGCAAGCGTCCAGCCCATAAAGTGATTAATATAATTGAAGTCTTTATTAATCTGGTTAATGTACAAATCTGCCGTATCCTGCAGAGAGCGGGTAGACTGCTGCTTGACGATCGTTATAGAGGTTATGCTGATGGCAAAGTCCAGAACAAGAGCGGAGAACGAAATAAACAGCATGATTTTAACGTAATGTTGAATGGAATAAAGCTTGTTTTCCGCCGGTTTAGCCATCATGAATGACCAGACTCCCTTCTGGCGTTCTTGGTCTTGAATGCGTTTTCTTATTAAAAATATTATAAATCCGGCACGCAGAAATACAAGAAAGGAAATGCGTTTCCAAGCCTTCAAGTCCGGATAGTGTTAGGAAAGGTCTGGATAATGCAAGCATAAATCGGGTAGAAGGTGCGGGAATGGGACGGCTGGCCAAATCGGCGGAGGTAAAAGGTCTGAATATAACGATCATGAGGTCTAAATAGTACCAACGGTCGGCGATATACTAGTAACTGTCCAGCGATAGAGCAAACTGGAAGCGGCTTCATAGACGATATGCCGCGTTAACAGCAGCAAACGAAGGAGGGGGACCTTGAATTGAGAACGAGCCCAATGCAGCGTTCGCTTGGAAGGATCGGGAAAAACTGGGGCTTGTATTTATTATTGCTTCCGGCCGTAGTTCTCCTGATTTGCTTTACTTATAAGCCAATGTACGGGGTCATCATTGCATTTAAAGATTACAGCCCGGCGTTAGGCATCTCCGACAGCCCATGGGCAGGCTTCAAATATTTCGAGAAGTATTTCCATTCGTACCAATTCTCGAATACGATCAAAAACACGCTAGTAATTAGTTTATACAGCTTTGTGACATTCCCGATTCCGATCATGTTTGCGCTGCTCGTCAACCAGATGCGGGTAAACCGGTTCAAGCGTGTATTCCAGACGGTTACGTATATGCCGCATTTTATTTCCACGGTCGTTATCGTAGGCTTAATGCTTATTTTGCTCTCGCCGGGAAATGGTCTGATCGGCAATATTTATCGCCTGTTCGGAGCGGAAGCTCCCAACCTAATGGGCTCCGGCGCTTTGTTCAGCAGCGTGTACGTCTGGTCGGATGTGTGGCAGCATACCGGCTGGGACAGCATTATTTATTTGGCGGCGCTGTCAGCGGTTGATCCAAGCTTATATGAAGCGGCAACTGTGGATGGAGCAAGCCGATGGCAAAAAATCCGGTTTATCGATATCCCGATGCTGATGCCGACCGCCATTACGCTGCTCATTCTTAGGGTCGGCGGACTGCTGGGCGTGGGCTTCGAGAAAGTATACTTGATGCAAAACAATTTGAATATTACAGGCAGCGAAGTAATTTCGACATACGTGTACAAAATCGGCTTGCTGAGCGCCCAATACAGCTTCTCCTCTGCAATCAACCTGTTTAACACCGTCATCAACTTTATTTTGCTCATATTGGTGAACTGGATTGCACGAAGGAACAGCGAACACAGTTTATGGTAACGGAGGGGGGATGAGAGGTGGAGCAAACAGAATTGTCATCCAAGGTAACAGCCGTAAGCTTAAATAACAGCCGGTCGGACCGTTTCCTTGAAATTATGCTGTATGTATGGGCGGCGATCGTATTGCTTGTCGTCATGTACCCGCTATACTTTATCATAATCGCATCTTTCAGCGACCCGTCCGCAGTCGGGAACGGCAAAGTATGGCTGTATCCGAAAGGGTTTACATTTGACGGCTATCAAGAGCTGTTGAAGCACTCCAATATATGGGTCGGATATAAAAATACGATTTTATATACCGTCATCGGGACGATGATCGGCCTCGTCGTTAACATATCAGCCGCCTTTGCGCTTTCGCGAAAAGAATTGTTTGGCCGTAAAACGATTACCTTGTTTTTTATCTTTACGATGTTTTTTAACGGCGGCCTTATTCCGACTTTTTTGACCATCCGCGATTTCCATATGTACGATACGTTTCTCGTTATGGTTCTGCCGTTTTCCGTAGCGGTGTTTGATATTATCGTAGCCCGGACCTTCTTCCAGTCGAGCATCCCGAACGACCTGTGGGAAGCGGCCCAAATCGACGGCTGCGGCCATCTGCGTTACTACACGCTGGTCGTGCTGCCGCTTTCGAAAGCCGTCATTTCGGTACTCGCCTTATGGATGGCGGTTGGCCACTGGAACTCTTATTTTAACGCTTTAATCTATTTGCAAAACAAAGATTTATACCCGCTGCAGTTAATATTGCGCGATATTCTCATTACCAACTCGATGCAGTCCGCGATGGGAACCGGCGAAGCGGCGCAAATTGCGATGCGGCTTGCCAACCTGCTGCGTTATTCCGTTATTATCGTATCTACGATTCCGATCATGTGCTTCTACCCGATGGTGCAAAAATACTTCAACCAGGGGGTGATGATCGGCGCCGTAAAAAGCTAGAACATGCTTTAGGAAACCGGCTTTTCATAACGAATTAAAGGGGATAGGTGAATGAAAAAGAAAACGGCACTAGTCATGAAGAAATCAGTCACCGGCGTTATGCTTGTATCCGCCCTTGGCTTCGTGCTTGCGGGCTGCAGCAGCAATAATAACGGCAACTCGGGTTCCAACTCCGGCGCATCTCCGTCGGCGTCGGCTGCTTCAACTGCGGACACCGGCAAAAAATCGACCGGCAATTTCAATGAAGAAGGCTTGCCGATTGTGAACGAACCGGTAACGTTGAACGTCTTGACCGTCCGCTGGGGCGATATGGGCGACAGCTTTACGAAAAATACATTCCTGCAAGATTTGGAGAAAAACACAAACGTCAAAATCAACTGGCAAGTCATGTCCTCCAATGACTGGAACGACCAAAAATCGGTTATGCTGGCCAGCGGCAAGCTGCCGGACGTTATTTTGGGCGACATCGCTTACGGCGATTCGGATATCGTGAACAACTCCAGTTTCTTCCGGCCGCTTGACGACTATATTGATAAATACATGCCTAACTTGAAAGCAGCGATGGAAGAATCGCCGGAGCTGAAAAAAATAAGCACATTCCCGGACGGCAAAATTTACTCGCTGCCAGCCCGCCTGCCTTCCCGCCCGCTGACGCAAAACCAGCCGGTCATCAACAAAGCTTGGCTGGATAAGCTCGGCTTGAAAGCGCCTACGACGGTCGACGAGCTGTACAATGTGCTGAAAGCGTTTAAGACACAAGATCCAAACGGCAACGGCAAAGCCGACGAACTGCCGTCCAGCAATGCCGGCGATATTGATATGTTCCTGCTTGCGCCGTTTGGCATTACCGACCTGCGCGGCAACCATATGCTTATCCAGGACGGCAAGCCGGTCTATTACCCGACCTCGGATCAATACAAAGAAGGCTTGAAATGGGTGCATAAGCTGTACGAAGAAGGGCTGATCGATCCGGAGACATTTACGCAGGACAACACGATGCTGACGGCGAAACGCCAAAATCCGGACGCTGCTCTGGTCGGCTTCACGTACCAATGGACGCCTGACGCTGTATTCGGCAAATGGAGCGACCAATACGAAACGATCGCGCCAATCGCAGGACCAGACGGCAAACGTTACCAAGAAGGCGACCCGGACGGCCTCAGCTACAGAAGGAATGAACTGCTGATCACGACTTCCTGCAAAACGCCTGAAGTGGCAGCGCGCTGGGCGGACCAGTTCTACACAGGCGAAGCCAGTATTCAAAACTTCTGGGGCGCAATCGGCTCCGCAATTACGAAAAACAGCGACGGCACTTATGTGTTAAATGATCCTCCTGCAGGCACAAGCGCGGATGCTTGGTATTGGGACGGTTCCCTCCGCGACTTCGGACCTAAATATGTAAGCCCTGAATTCGAGAAAAACATTAAGCTTGATCCAAGTGCAGGGGACGGCTTGAAGCTCGAAATCGACAAACTGGGCAAAGACGATGTAACGACGCCATTCCCGAACGTTATGTATACGGCGGATGAATATCAAGAGCTGCCGCAGCTGACGACGGACATCGACGGCTTTATCGCCAGCACGCGCGCACAATGGGTAACCAAAGGCGGCATCGACGAAGGCTGGGACGCTTATGTGAAACAGTTGAACGATATGGGCCTTCCGAAGCTGATCAAAATTTACGAAGATGCTTACAACCGTTACCAAAACATTAAATAATAATGGCCACTGCCCCGTAGAATTCGTGCTGCGGGGCAGCCTTATTTGCAACTGAAGGGAGAAACGGACGAATGCGCCAATTTAAAATCGGATTGATTGGACTCGGCGGCATGGCCGGGGCACATATCAGATGGATGAAAGAACAAGGCGGTTTTACGATTGTTGCGGTCAGCGACGTAAGCCCGGAAGCGCTGGAGCGGACAGGGGCCAAGCTGGAACTTGGGCCGGAGAAACAATATGCGGATTTCAGGGATTTGACGCAAGATACCGATGTGGAAGCTATTGTAGCGGTCACGCCTAACCAGGTGCATGCAGCTGTTATACAAGCTTGCCTGGAAGCAGGCAAGCCGTTCCTTGCGGAAAAGCCGTTTACCCGCAGCTTTGAAGAAGCCAGGCCGCTGCTGGAGCTTTACGAGCGGAAGCCCGTTCCGGCCATGCTCGGCTTCAGCTACCGGTATACGCCGGCATTCCGCTATGCCAAAGAGCTGCTGCTGGAAGGCAGGCTCGGGAAAATCCGCAGCTTCTCCAGCCAATATTTGCAGGGCTGGGGATCGGCGCTTTATGACGGCTACTATACGTGGCGGTATAATAAAGCGGTTACCGGAACGGGCGCGCTCGGCGATCTCGGTTCGCATATGATCGACATGGCCCGCTACTTGTTTGGCGAATTCGAGCAGCTATCGGCGCAGCTGCATACGTTTATTCCGGAACGCCGCCATCCTTCCGGCGGCATGGCGCAGGTGGATGTGGATGATTTCGCCAGCTTTCAGGCGCAGCTTGCGGGAGGTGTCGTTGGCGTATTCCAAACGTCGCGCAACGCGATTGGCTCCGGCAATCAGCATGAAATCGCGATTTACGGTGATGCCGGGACGCTGCATGCTTCTACGGTTGATCCCGATCATCTCGTATGGATTCGGGAGGAATCGCCGGGCCAGCTGGCCAAATCGGTCATTGATGTGCCGCAGCGCTGCAAGAGGACGCAGTACGGCGACTTTGCAAGCCTGCTGGCCGGCGAACAGCCGGAAGGGCTGCCGGGCTTTATGGACGGTTACCGCAATCAGCAAGTGCTGGATGCTATCGTCCGTTCGTCGGAAGGCGGCACGGCCATCCGGCTGCAACCATAAAGCATAAAGCAAGCCCCCCTCTCAGGCATTTGCGCCAAGCGGGGGCTGCTGTTTGGTACGCAGTTAACTTGTGCGGAAGAAGTTAACTGGCGTGCTTTATTTTTTTTGAACGGTGATCGTCCAGGACGCATCGTCGATTTGCTCGAAATTGGTGACCGAGTGGCCGGCTTCGGCTGCCCAGCGCGGAATAGCTTCCGTTGCCTGGGTGCAGTCAAAGTCGATGACAAGCTCGTCGCCGCTTTGCAGCGTCTCCATTTCCTGTTTTGCTTCGATAAGCGGGAACGGGCATACCATTCCGACTACAGCTAGTTTCTTTTGCATGTGAAGTGCCTCCTTATGCAGTAGCAGCCGCGGTTGCTGCGGATGCTTGTCTTTTCGCTTTGGTGCGAGGGCGGACAAATACGAAATAAGATGCCGTCCACGTGCCAAGAATCATAAATACGAGTGATACCCAGCCCTGCCAAGTCATCATCGCGGTCATGACGAGACCGTTGCCGATGGAGCAGCCGCCGGCCCAGCTTGCGCCAAAGCCCATCAGAATGCCGCCGATAAAGCTGGATACGGCTGTTTTGGCATCCGGAGCGCGGAAACGGAATTCCCGGCTTCCTTTTGCCGCAATAAACGATCCAAGGAAAATGCCAAGGACGAGGAATACGCCCCAGTTAATAAATTTGTCGTCGTCGCCTGTAACCAAATACTGCAAAATGTTCGCCGACGGCGTCGTAATGCCAAGTCCCGAGTTGCGGCCGGTCGCTTCGCTGAGCGGCCAAGCCAATAATGCAACCAGACCGACCAGAACCGCCGTAAAGAACGGATGCCAGCGTTTTTCGAACAGCAGATGGTTGAGGCCTTTCCGTTTGGCTTTCATCGAAGGAATGGCGACTTTCGGCTTGCGGAGCGTGCGGATAACGACCCACAGCGTAATGATAACAAGCAAAGCGATAAACGGCCATACCGAAATGCCAAACGTATCGGCAATCGAGTTATGAGGCGCCGTGTAATCTTTCAGGCTGTTGTTGACAGGCACCAGGGCGCCTGTTTTCATCATCGCAGCCATTGCCATGTAGCCAAACAAAGCAATCCAGCTGCCGATCAAGCCTTCGCCTGCGCGGTACCAGGTGCCGGTTGCGCAGCCCCCGGCCAATATAATGCCGATGCCGAATACAAACGAACCAATTATTGTAGATACCCACGGGAAAGCTCCCGCGCTAAATTTGATCAAATCCATCTGAATCAGAGCGTATACGCCTACGCTTTGAATGGAAATCGCAATCAGCAGCGCGTAAAACATCCGGTTGTCTTTGGTCAAATACATGTCGCGGAAGCCGCCGGTTAAGCAAAACCGTCCCCGCTGCATAACAAAACCAAGCAATGCGCCGCACAATAGTCCGGTCAAAATCATCTGTGCCACTTGATGTCTCCTCCATTTTGTCGAAAGTATAGTAATCTAGTAGGATTAAAGGTATTTCTGATTGTAGCACAAATGAGGAAGGAGTAAATACGACTTTTTAACCATATAGGCCATTAAATTCCTAAACGATGAAAGGACCTGATCGCCAGGCGGCTGCCTTTCGTCAGGTCCTTTCTATAAGAAGCGGCGGATGCGGTTCATGCGCTTTTGCTTGTATATATGGCATAGGGCGGGAAAATAATACGGGTACCGTTTATTCGTCTTCGAAGTAAAGCTTCTGCAGCAAACCGATCAGCCGGTTTTCTTCTTCTTTCGTTAAATGGCGGGCGATAAGCTGGTTATTGCGGTTTAATATCGCTTGCAGCTCCGGCCAAAACTGCACCGCTTTGTCGGTCGGATAAAGCAGATGGGAACGGCGGTCGTCCGGATCGGGCTTCCGTTCAATATAGCCGGACAGCTCCAGCTGCTTGATCGACCGTGCGGTTGTCGCTTTATCGAATTTCAGCTCCTGCGTCAGCTGCTCCTGCGTAATGCCGGGGCGCCGAATGACGTTGATCAGGAAGCTGTGCTGGCCGCCCGTGCCGATGCCGTAAGGAGCGAGCATTTTTCCAAGCCTTTTTTGATTTTGGCGGTGTGCGGAAGATAGCAGCTTGCCGATCGATTCTTTATTCATCAATTCGAATTCCTCCGGTCAAAATTTCTTCCATTATTTTAACTTATAGTTGTTGCGTGCGCAACTAATTTGGGATACACTGTTGTTGTAAATTTGTTGCGCACGCAACTAAAAGGACAAATTTAAAGTTCGGAGATGGAGGATCGTTTCATGAGTGCAGGCTTTCGGACTTATCAGGAAGATGCGGCTGTGCAAAGCAAACGCTGGATCATTCTTATCGTTTTAAATTTATTTACGTTTATGTCGACGCTTGACGGGAGTATCGTCAACATCGCTTTACCGGTATTATCCAAAGATCTTGGCCTGCCGATCGCGCAGATCGAATGGGTGACGACATCCTATTTGATGGCGATATGTACCGCCATTTTATTTTTCGGCAAACTTGGCGATATAGTCGGTAAAATTAACATTTACCGGATCGGCACGTTTGTATTCGTCATCGGTTCGCTGCTGTGCGGGTTGAGCCACAATTTGACGTTCCTGATCGTCTCGCGCGTCGTGCAGGCGCTTGGCGCTTCGATGACGATGGCGAACAGCCAGGGCATCCTGGCGGATATATTCCCGGCGAAGGAGCGGGGACGGGCGCTGGGCCTGATCGGCACGTTCGTTTCGCTTGGCAGTATTGCCGGCCCAAGCGTCGGCGGCATTCTGGTCGATACGCTCGGCTGGGAATCGATCTTTTGGGTGAACGTCCCGATCGGCGCTATTGCCATTTTTGTCGGGTGGAAGGTGCTCCCTGCCGATTTGGTCAAAATCAAAGCCAAAATCGACGTGCCCGGCAGCTCGCTGTTCGCCGTATTTATTATGACGCTGTTTACCGGCCTGCTGCTCGGCCAGCAGTTCAGCTTCAGCAACGGCTGGATTGTCGCGGCGCTTGCTGCGGCTGTCGTTTCCTTTGTGTATTTCTTAAGGACGGAAGTAAAGCGGGAGCATCCGCTTATCCAGCTGTCGCTGTTCCGAAACCCGCTTTTTTCTGTAAGCATCTTGTGCGGCTTTCTCGTATTTTCGGCGAATTTTTGCTTCAATATTATCGGACCGTTTTACGCGCAAAACATGCTGGGCTTGTCGCCGTTTTACGCCGGCTTTCTGCTGATGCTGATGCCGATCTGCATGGTTATCGTCGCTCCGCTTAGCGGCGCTTTGTCCGACAAGATCGGCTCGGAGCTGCTAACTTGCGCCGGCCTGATCGTGATGGTCATCGCGCAGTTTGGCCTTGCCTGGCTGCATGAAGGAAGCTCGATTGCCATCGTTGGCGTATGGATCGGCATGCTGGGCATCGGCAGCGGATTGTTCCAATCGCCTAACAACTCGCTGGTCATGTCGCAGGTTCCGCGTACCCAGCTTGGTTCCGCAGGCAGCGTTAACTCGCTTGTCCGGAACGTGGGCATGGTCGTGGGCATCACGACGGCCACGACCATCCTGTTCCATGTCATGAGCACGAAAGCCGGCTACCGCGTGACCGGCATTATCCCGGACCGGCCGGACTTGTTCCTGTCCGGGATGCATGTCGTGTTTTCGACGTCGGCGTGCATTTGCCTGGCAGCGGCCGCTTTGACCGTATGGCGGATGTACCGCGCGCAAGCGGCCAAACGGGCGGCAGCAAAAGCGCAGTCGTAAGGTGAACCGTTCGGACGCATAACCGGCTTGGTTACGGCGGGGAATGGGGATGATTGACGCTGGCTTGTCCGTTAGCCATAATAAATGGATAACTTAACGGAAAGCGATGTGTATCTATGTTTGCATCTTTGAATGGGACCCGCATTTATTTTGACGTCGAAGGCTCGGGTTACGTGCCGCAAGGCGACCGGATGGTCAAACGGCCGGTGCTGTTTGCCGTGCATGGCGGCCCCGGCAGCGACCACTCGGATTTCAAGCCGTGGCTGACGCCGCTTGCCGAGCATATGCAAATCGTCTATTTGGACCAGCGCTGCAACGGCCAGTCCGATCGGGTGGACCCGGCGACCTGTACGCTGGAGCAGCTTGCTGATGATATTGAGGCGCTGCGCCGCTATTTGGGGCTGGAACGCATATACCTGCTGGGCCATTCGTTTGGCGGAATGGTGGCGCAGGTGTATGCCACCCGCTATCCCGATTCGCTTGCGAAGCTGCTGCTGATCAATACGGCGCCGAGCAAGGAATTTTACCCGGCGGCGCTGGATTATGCCAGCCGGGTGGCAACGCCGGAGCAGCTGAAGACGATTCCGGAGCTGTTTGAAGGCAATATCCGTGACGACGAGCATTTGATCCAGTGGTGGGAGGTCTGCTACCCGCTTTATTTCCATGTGCTGGACGAAGAAGTAATGCGTGAGACCGGCAACCGCCCGATCGGCTCGCTGGAAGTCGCGAACTATACATTTAAACATTTGATTCCGAAGTACGATGTACGGGACAAGCTGCCGGCGCTGCAAGTACCGACGCTTATCGTCGGCGCGCGTTACGACTGGATTACGCCGCTGTCGCAATCGGAGGAGATGCACCGGCTTATTCCTGGCTCGGAACTCGCAATCTTCGAACAAAGCGGCCATATGCCGTTTATTGAAGAGCATGCTGCGTTTATCGAACGCTTGACGGCATTCCTTACCGATAAGGAAGCTGCCTGATGAACATGACGCTGGAACAGTGGAGAGAAGAGCGGCGGCGCTCGGTTGCGAAACCGCAAGGCGATCTGGCCTTGACCGGCTTGCATCTTATTATGGCCAAAGGCGCCGTACCCGGCATTCCCGGCGTATGGGAGCCGCTTGCTCAAGGCCAGCCCGGTTTGCTGCTGACAGCGGAAGCCGCCGACGGCTTGACCTGGGACGCAACCGGCCAGCCGGTAGAAGGAACGGTAAAGCTGGAGGCTGAACGCGAAATCGTTCGCGTATCAGACAGCGTAACCGTGATGGCGACGGAGCAGCCCGGCAGCGATCATTTGCTTGCCGTTTATGATGCCAATGCCGAAGCGGTGCAAAAGTATGCGGGCATTTCGTTTTATCCGAATAATCCGGATTGGATTATCGGAGGCGAGTTTGCTGAGGCGGATAAGCAGACGGCTGCTTTTGCGCATGTGGGCGATGCGGAAGGCAAGGTTCGCCATCACCGGTCGCCGGGCGTTATTCGTTTCGAATACGGCGGCGAGTTTTACGCGCTGACGCCGTTTGCTTCAGGCGAAGCGCTAATCGTTGTATTCGGCGACCGGACCAACGGCGAGGAGACGTACGGGCTCGGCCGGATGCTGCTTATTGAGCCGGACGCGGAAGGCAACGTACAGCTTGACTTTAACCGCGCGTTTTTGCCTTCCTGCGCCTTTTCGCATCATTTCAATTGCCCGCTGCCGCCTGCCGGCAACCGGCTGCCGTTCCGGGTGGAAGCCGGCGAACAACAAGTGATTTTTGGAAGCTGACGCATGGCAGATAAAGGGGGTTTACATGACGTAATGTTCGTGTAAATCCCCTTTTTTTTGATGAATTTTGTCGTTTTGTGTAGAACAATCGGGGAATTCCGATTATTTTTATTTGAACAAGCATTTATTTGATAGTAATATGATTATCTGTAGGTCGTTTTATAGGTCGAAAGAAATGCTAACGATAGGAGTAGACACAGGTTTCCAGCTCCGTTGGGTATCCTAAATTGGCATTGACAACGCCATGAAATAACCTGATAGTATAGAAAGCATATAAGAATAATAGGAATTGGACAGGGAGTGTAGAGTAGAAATGACATCGAAGAGCATTCGTAACAAAGCATTTGCTTTTTTGTTATTGTCCATGCTGCTGATTATATCGGCATGCGGCAGCAATAACGGCAACAATGCGGGCACAGCTGCCGGCAGCTCGGAACCCGGCGGGAAAAAAGTTGTCAATATCGGCGTAACCTATGCGCCAAGCGGCATTAACCCGTTAGCTCCGGTAGGGCTGGTCTCGACGTATGTTGCAGGACTCATGTTCCCGCCGCTTGTAGAGCTGGATTCCGACCTGCAGTACAAGCCGATGCTGGCCGACTCGATTGAAACGACGGACAACACGACGTTTACGGTGAAGCTGAACCCGAACGCAAAATGGACGGACGGCACGCCGGTTACGGCGGACGATGTAATTTTTACGCTGAAGCTGATGAGCAACTCGAAGGTTGCTTCCAACTATGCCTATATGTTTGCCATTATTGACGGCCTGGATGATGCCGGTTACTTGCCCGAAGGGCAAACGGACATCTCCGGCGTGACGAAAGTGGACGACCATACGCTGACGCTGAAAACAAAAGCGCCAACGACGCTGAACATTTTTAAAGATACGATCGGCCGCAATTTGCTCACTTTGCCGCAATCCGCGCTGAAGGACATTGCGCCTGAAGATATTAATAAAAGCGACTTTATGCAAAAGCCGACGGTAACGTTTGGCCCGTTCAAAATGACAAGCTACGACCGCGACCACTATGTGGAGATGGAAGCGAACAAAGACTATTTCAAAGGCGCGCCCAAGATCGACCAGCTGAACTTTAAAGTGCTGCAAGGCACGGCGATTGCGGCTCAGCTGCAAAGCGGCGAGATTGATATGAACATCCCGTCCGCGGGGGTCATTCCGATTAGCGATTACGACAAAGTAAAAGGCCTCTCCAATTTGACGACAACAGACGGCCCGCCGCTTGCAACGCAATTTATGTACATCAACGAGAAGGTCGTTCCGGATGCGAAGCAAAGACAAGCGATTTCGTACGCGATGAACCGCCAGCAAATCGTGGACAAGCTGCTGCGCGGCGCAGGCGAAGTGGTGGACGGCTACTTTACGAGCTACAGCCCGTATAAAGACGCCAGCCAGCAGCCGGTGGCGTATGATCCGGATAAAGCAAAAGCGCTGCTGAAGGAATCCGGCTGGGATTCCGGCAAAACGCTGACGATGTCGGTATTGTCCGGCGACGCAACGCTGGAGCAAGCGGCGAACATTATCGCTGAAAACTTGAACGCGGTTGGCGTTAAAGTGAAAATTCAAATGCTTGACCTGGCGACGCTGATCGATAAGCTCGGCAAGCTTGACTATGATCTTGGCATTTTGACAGTGTCTCTGACGCCAATCAACCCGCTGCCGGACCTCGCTTATTATTTGAATGAAGGCAACCCAAGCAGCTATAAAAACCCGGAAGCCGAAAAGCTGATCGCACAGCTTAGCGCCGAAGTGGATGAAGCGAAGCTGAAGGAAGAATACAGCAAGCTGCAGACGATCGTAGCGCAAGACGTGCCGATGCCGTCCATCTACGCGACGAAGGCGCTTGGCGCGGTCAACAAACGCGTTACTGGCGCAACCAGCAAAGATTTCGGCATGTTTATTAACGTAAACGAATGGGATGTGCAATAAATAGTTAAAGGTGGTTAGACCGATGGAGAGCTTGCTGGCCGTCAGCCATCTGCAAACAGCTTTCGAGACGGATCAAGGAAACAGGATAAGCGTTGATGACGTCAGCTTTCAGCTGAAAGCGGGAGAAACCTTGGCTATTGTAGGCGAATCCGGCTGCGGCAAAAGCGTTACGGCACTCTCCATCATGCGGTTGCTCGGTAAGGGCAGCCGCATTCAGCGTGGCGAGGTTATGCTGGACGGCATCAACCTGCTTGCATTAAGCGAAAAGGAAATGAGGGGCATCCGGGGCAACCGGATGTCCATGATTTTTCAGGAGCCGATGACATCGCTCAATCCGGTGTTCAAGATCGGCTACCAGCTTACGGAAGCGATTCGTCTTCATACGCAGCTGACTAAAAAACAAGCCCGCCTGAATGCGATCGAAATGCTCGCAAAGGTAGGACTGCCGCGCCCCGAGCAAATTATGGAGGAGTATCCATTTGCGTTGTCCGGCGGCATGCGGCAGCGCGTCATGATTGCGATGGCGCTGGCTTGCAAGCCGCGCGTGCTGATTGCGGACGAGCCAACGACGGCGCTGGATGTAACGGTTCAGGCGCAAATTATGCGGCTGATGAAGGAGCTGTGCGCAGAAGCCGGCACGGCGATTATTTTGATCACCCATGACTTGGGTGTTGTCGCCGAAATGGCCGATCGTGTGCTTGTCATGTATGCGGGGCAGGTGGTGGAGCAGACCGACGTCTATTCGCTGTTTGAACACCCGCAGCATCCCTATACACAAGGTTTGCTTCGTTCGATGCCAACCTTAGATCCAAACGACGATTCCAAGCTGGAGTCGATTCCCGGCGCAGTGCCTGCCTATTATCAGACGCTGGAAGGCTGCCGGTTTTACAACCGCTGCTCGTTCGCGGCCGAACATTGCCGCACGAATCCGCCGCAGCTTGAGCAGACCGTGCCGGGACACATGGCGCGCTGCTGGGAAGTGGAGCGCACGAGCGGCGTACAGCGTACAAGCGAAGCAAAGGGGGAACAGGGATGAGCCGTATTGCTGAGAATGCCCGCCAGGGGCAGCCCGGCGTCCCTTTGCTGGAACTGGAAGGGCTGAAGACGTATTACCCGATCCGTAAAGGTTTGTTAAACCGTGTTACCGGCCATGTGCAAGCCGTCGACGGCGTCGACCTGCGTATTGAGCAAGGTGAAACCATTGGCCTTGTAGGCGAATCCGGCTGCGGCAAGTCGACGATCGGGCGAACGATTATCGGGCTTGAGAAACCTACGGCTGGCCGGATTTTGTTCGACGGCCGCGACATAACAAGCCGTTCGGCGTCGGATATGGTCCGGCTGAGCACGCAGCTGCAAATTGTGTTTCAAGACCCGTATTCTTCCCTGCATCCGCGTAAAACGGTTGGACAGCTGCTCGCGGAGCCGCTGAAGGTGCACCGCATCGTGCCTGCAAAGGAAGTATCGGCTGAGGTCGACCGCCTGCTGGAAACCGTCGGGCTTCCCAAAGCGAGCAGGGACCGTTATCCGCATCAGTTTTCCGGCGGACAGCGGCAGCGTATCGGCATCGCCCGCGCCTTGTCGCTGAAGCCCAAGCTGATTATTTGCGACGAGCCGGTATCGGCGTTGGACGTATCGATTCAGGCGCAGGTGCTTAACCTGCTGAAAGATTTGCAGCATGAATTTAACCTGACTTATTTGTTTATTGCGCACGGCCTCGGCGCCGTGAAATATATAAGCGACCGGATCGCCGTTATGTACCTGGGCAAGATCGTAGAAATTGGCCCGGCCAAAGACCTGATTCAAAATCCGAAGCACCCGTATACGAAAGCGCTTCTGGATGCTTTTCCAATGGCCGATCCCCGGCTGAAGGAGCGGGAGCGTATCGAGCTGCAGGGCGACGTGCCAAGCCCGGTGAATCCGCCTCAAGGCTGCAGATTCCATACCCGGTGCCCGTGGGCGCAGGAGGTATGCAAAGAGCGGGAGCCGGAGCTGGCGGGCGAAGGCAGTCATGCGTCGGCATGCTTTTTTTCTCGATAGGATGGCTGAAGCCGTCCGGCAGGCTGTCTGATTCTTAAGCAGCCCATATGATATTGGATTTGAGGTGCATGCCTTGTTTAATTATATAATGCGCCGTATTCTGACAGCCCTGCCGGTTCTGTTTGGAGTAACGGTCATTAATTTCATCATTATGAGGATGGCGCCGGGCAACCCTGTCGACATGCTCGTCAGCCCGAAGCTTCCTGCCGCTGCGCTTGAAGCGAAACGGATCGAGCTGGGCTTGAATGAACCTGCTTATGTCCAATACTGGGCGTGGCTCAAAAATTTAATTCTGCACGGCGACCTCGGTTATTCGATGATCACCTACGAGCCGGTAACGAAGCTGATTGGCAGCCATATCGGCCCGACTCTGCTGATTATGGGCACGGCGCTTGTGCTTGGCGTTGCGATTGCGATCCCGCTTGGCGTATTTAGCGCCGTGAAGCAGTATTCGAAGCTGGATTATACAGCCGTTACGGGTTCATTCCTGGGCATTTCCATACCGAACTTTTTTCTAGGCATGGTGCTCGTTTATCTTTTTTCGATCAAGCTTGACTGGCTGCCTTCGAGCGGCATGAAGGAGCTTGGCGGAGGAGGCGGCTTCGGGGACGTGCTGCTGCATATGATCCTGCCGGTTATCGTCCTGACGGCAAACGTCGCAGGCCGGAACATCCGTTATGTCCGCTCCAGCATGCTGGAAATTTTGAACCATGATTATTTGCGGACGGCCCGCGCCAAAGGGCTGAAGGAAACGCTTGTCATTAACCGGCACGCGATGCGTAACGCGCTTATTCCGATCGTAACGGTGCTGGGCATGGAAATTCCGATCCTGTTTGGGGGCGCGGTGGTCATTGAGCAAATCTTCTCCTGGCCGGGCATCGGCCAATTGACCTTATCTTCCATCATGAGCCGCGATTACTCCACCATTATGGGGCTGAATCTGATGGCGGCGGTTGTTGTTATTGCCGCTAACTTGATAACGGATGTGGTGTATGCGTTCGTTGACCCGCGGATTAAAAACAGCTACCAAGGGGAGGCGAAATCATGAAGCTGCTGAAACGATACGCCGGAGGGCGTTTTGCGGCGCAGGAGCCGGTTGAGGCGGCCTTTCCAAGCGGGGAAGCCGGGAGCGGAAGGCTGTTCTGGCGGCGGTTCAAAAAGCATAAGCTTGCCGTCATCGGCCTTGTCTTGATGGGCATTCTTTTTGTATGCGCCGTATTTGCGCCGTGGATTACGGCTTACAAGCCGACAACCGTAACGGATTCTTTTAGCGGTGCGCCCAGCTGGAAACATCCGATGGGCACCGACCAGGTTGGGCGCGACCAGTTGACCCGCCTCATTTTTGCCGCCAGAGTATCGTTGTCGGTCGGTATCGGGTCCGTTCTCATTTCCGCCGCGATCGGTACCGTATTAGGGCTTGTTTCCGGTTATTTTGGCCGCTGGGTCGACAGTCTGATTATGAAAATAACGGATATTTTCATGTCGTTCCCGTACATTATGCTGATCTTGGTCGTTGCCAGCATTGTAGGGCCGGGCTTACTGAATATTATATTGATATTAGGATTTCTGGGCTGGCCAAGCGTCGCGCGGCTTGTGCGGGGCAATGTCCTGTCCATTAAGCAGACGGATTATATCAAAGCGGCTGTGGCGCTTGGCTACAAAAAGCCGCGTATTATGTTCGGTCATATTTTGTCCAACACGATTGCGCCAATATTGATTTACGCAACATCGGGCGTTGCCGGCGCCATTCTGGACGAAGCGGCGCTCAGCTTCCTTGGGCTTGGCGTACAGCCGCCGGCGGCCAGCTGGGGCAACATGCTCGCAAGCGCCCAGTCGCTGACGGTGCTTACTTCCCAGCCGTGGCTGTGGGTGCCGCCGGGCGTGCTCATTGTCATCAGCGTCCTGTCGGTTAACTTTATCGGCGATGCGCTGCGGGATGCGCTTGATCCGAAAAACAACAAATAACCTGTCGCTTATGCGGCCGGCGCCGGCTGCAGCAGGCGCCTGTCCCGGATATGCGAGATCAGAAGCCGGAGCGAAGCTGCTCCGGCTTCTTTTTTTTGCTGCATCAGCATTGTACCAGCCCCGCGCCAGCCCCTCGTCAGCCAAGTCGCACGGATGCGTAAATGAGGAGGATTGGACGCTCCCATGCGACCCGAAGCACGATACTTTCAATCTGACTACCTTTTTGCCCTGCTAACGGTCTGCGCAGCCAGTTTAGTATGCTATTGTGCTAATGCGTTGCTGTTAACTATCTGGCGAAAGTTTGATAAAATGACGTGGTGATTATTATGCAGGCCGGTTGTTCGGCGTTTTAAACGGGGTGTTTGTGCTTGACGAAAAAACGGATTATCGACATCGCTTCGCTTGTTGCGGGGTCTTTTATTTTTGCGCTTGCCATTAACTTATTTGTAATTCCAAACGATCTGGGCGAAGGCGGCGTTACCGGTATTACGATTATTTTCTATTATTTGTTCGCCTGGTCGCCCAGCTTGCTGAATTTAATAATGAATGCATTTTTGCTGGTGATCGGCTATAAGTTTCTGGATAAAACAACAACGATTTATACGATTATTGTCGTAGCTTTAAACTCGCTGTTCCTTCATCTGACTCATGACTGGCGTATTGATTCAAACGAGCTTATCGTCAACGCGATTTTCGGCGGCATTTTTTCCGGCGTCGGGATCGGTATTATTGTGCGTTCCGGCGGCACAACGGCAGGAACCGTTATATTGGCCAGACTCGCTAACAAGTTCCTCGACTGGAACGTCAGCTATGCGCTGTTGTTTTTTGACCTGATTGTCGCCTGCTCGTCTTTCTTTATTATCGGGGCAGAACGGTTAATGCTGACCATTATTATGCTGTATATCGCCACCAAGGTGATGGAATTTATAATAGAGGGCTTAAACCCGAAGAAAGCAGTCACCATTATCTCCAAAAACCATGCGCAAATTGCCGAGCAGGTGACGAAGGTGATGGACCGCGGCGTGACGGTGCTGACCGGGTACGGCTATTATACGAAGGACGCCAAGGAAGTGCTGTACATCGTCATCAGCAAGCAGGAAGTGTCCATGCTGAAAAAAATCGTTAAAGCGGAAGACAAGGATGCTTTTCTCACGATTCACGATGTGCGGGACGTGTTTGGCGAAGGTTTCGTGGATATTTCCAAATAACAATGCTGCGGCGCGTTAGGCGCCTGCGGCAGCCCCCGGGTTCCGGCGGGCTTTGAATTATAAGTTAAGGTCAGCCAGCCTGTCGGGGCTGGCTTTTTTCTTGTCCGCGGCAGCCTGTTCACAGCCGGACAGGTTCGTTGACCGCCCTAAGCGGACAGGCAGGGGAGAGGATACTATCGTATTATGCGGACCCTGCCCTATCTCATATTATTACGCGCTTGTCCGCACATTAGATTTTTATCCCCCCGTTTCATAGGAATATCCCCCGTCAATCCAGGCATGAAATCATCTACACTTTGGTTACAGCCATATGGATTGAGACTTGAAATCATACCATTTAAGGGGGATTACGATTGAAAAAGTCACTACTTGTAAGTGCACTGCTGCTGCTCACGTTAACCGTCTCGGCCTGCGGCGGCAACAACGGAAACGGAGGAAACAACGGCGGCAACAAAGCAACGCCGACGCCAAGCGCCAGCGCGGAAGCAACCGCAGCGCCTACGCCAACTCCGGCAGCTGATCCGGTATCGCTTCGCGTGTTCTCGACCTTCGGTGGTACAGACCCTGCTGCGGCAGCTTTCCAAGCCCTGCTTGACGATTTCACGAAAGCAAACCCTAATGTCAAAATTACGAATGATGCGATGTCGGCCAACGACGACAGCTTCCGTACCAAAGTGAATACGGACATGAACAGCGGCAACGAGCCGGATCTGCTGTTCTACTTTACGGGCGCAGATGCCGACGGCTTTGTCAAAGCGGGCAAAGTGGTTCCGCTGAACGACCTGCTTGATGCAGATGCAGCTTGGAAGGGCGGCTTCTCGCCAAGCGCACTGGAGTCGGTGCGCCAAGCGGACGGCAACATTTACGGCGTGCCGCTGACCGGCTACTATGAAGGCTTGTTCGTGAACAAAGCGCTGTTCCAAAAATACAACGTAGAGCTGCCAACCGACTACGACAAGCTGAAAACGGCGGTTCAAACGTTTGCGAAAAACGGTGTAATACCGATGGCAGAACCGTTTGACCAATCGCATTACTTGATCGAGCACTCGATCCTTGCCGCAGCCGGTCCGGACGGCCAAAAGAAAGGGCTGCTGAACGGCATCGATCCGAACTGGGAGAAAGGCCTCGCTGCTGTCAAAGAGCTGGGCGACCTCGGCGCCTTCCCGAAAGACGCCTCCACGATTGACCTGAGCATGGCCAGCAACTACTTCAGCCAAGGTCTCGCCGCAATGATTATTGAAGGCTCCTGGTCCATCGGCGGCTGGGCGGATGACGTGAAGAACAACACTACCGTGCTTCCGTTCCCGGCGATCCCGGGCGGCGCAGGAAGCGGCAACGACGTTGTAGGCGGCTTTGGTTCCGGCTTCTACCTGTCGAAAGCGACATATGACAATGCAGCTAAAAAAGATACGGCCATCAAGCTGATGAAATTCCTGACTTCGCCGGATGCAATCCAAAAAATCGCAACGGCTAACGGCGGTACACCTGCCGCTGACGTTAAAATCGACGGCTTGCCGCAAGTAGCGCTGGACGGCTTCTCCATGGTAGCCAAATCGGCTTCGATCAACTCGCCGATCGACAGCAAAGTTAGCCCTGAGACGTTCACAACGCTCCGCGCCAACATTCAAAAAATCGTCAAAGGCCAAACAACGCCTGCCAAAGCATTGGAAGAAGCGCAAAAAATCGAGGTTGCCAACAAGAAATAACAGGCTGCCGGCTTTAACATAAGGAAACGGCTTCGCCGCCTCAACGGGCGGCGAAGCCGTTTCATCCAAAATAAACATCAAAGGTGATAAAGATGAAGGGCGATAAAAAATATATCTTGATGTTTTTGCTCCCGGCGGCAGCGGTCATGTCCATCTTTTTGTACTACCCGTTTTTCAAAAGCGTTTATTTCAGCTTTTACCGGACCACCGGCTTTTTTGACAAAAAGTTTGTCGGATTGGACAACTATAAGCGATTGTTCTCGGATCAAATGCTGGGCGATTCCACCCTTCATACCCTTGAAATGATGGTATACGTGCTTGTTTTCCAGGTCGGCATCGCGCTGCTGCTCGCCGTGCTGGTCGACCATATTAAAGGCGGCAAAGGCTTTTTTCGCACCGTTTTCTTTTTCCCGGTCGTTATTTCCGGCACTGCAATTTCGTTATTGTTTGTTTTATTTTATAACTATCAATTTGGCTTGCTGAATCATATATTGGACAGCTTAGGTTTCGAGAAAGTGCTGTGGCTGGATGACAGCAAAGCGTTAAAAGCCGTATCGGTTCCTACGGTTTGGCATTACGTCGGCTTTTATTTTGTTTTGTTCCTTACCGCGATGTCGAAGATTCCTTCCGATTTCTATGAGGCGGCGAAGCTTGAAGGGATCACCAGCGCCAAAAAAACATTCCTGCTGACCATTCCGCTTATACTGAGCGACATTAAAGTTGTCGTTACGCTGGCGATTACCGGCACGCTGAAAGTGTTTGAATTCGTGTGGGTTATCTCCCGCGGCCAGAGCGGCACGGAAGTCATCGGCACGTATATGTACAAAAAAGCGATGGTGGACCAGAACTTCGGCTACGGCTCTACAATCGCCATTTATATCGTCGTGTTCGGGGTGGTGCTGTCGCTTATCGCCAACCGCCTGCTCAAGAGAGAGGAAATCACATACTAAGCTGGTATGAGGGGTGTACATTAATGCAGCAAACGATCAATAGCCATGTCCAGACCGGCCCCCTGCCAGCAAGGCGCAGCCGCCGGTTCAAACCAGGCAGCTTTTTCACGTATCTGATTTTGTCCGTATGGGCGCTAACGACAATTTATCCGATGTTCTGGATCATCAACAACTCGTTTAAGCTCTCGAACGACGTGATGAACCATTCGTTTACGCTGGCGCTTGATCCGGTCATGACGAATTACACTGCAGCGTTCGATAAAATCAACGTGGGCAAAAGCTATATGAACAGCATCATTATGTCCGGCAGCACCGTATTGCTTGTATTGTTTTTGGGCGGGCTTGCGGCGTATGTGCTGGCCCGTTTTCCATTCAAGGGCAAACGGCTTATCTTTTCGGTTTTGTATGCAAGCTTGCTTATTCCGGCCTTCGCAACGGTTGTGCCGGTCTACGAGCTGCTTATTAAATGGAAGCTGGTCAATACGTATTTGGGGCTTATTTTGCCGCAGACGGCCGGCAACCTGACCTTTGCCATTCTCGTTATGGCCGGTTATATGGCGACGATTCCGAAGGAGCTGGAGGAAGCGGCGTTCATGGACGGCTGCAACCGGTGGACGATGTTTATCCGGATGTTCCTGCCGATGTCGAAGCCGGCATTTGCTTCCACCAGCATTTTTGTGTTTTTGTGGTCGTACAACGATTTGTTTTCGGCGCTTATTTTTGTCAACAAGGATACGGTCCGGCCGATCGTCTCCCTGCTGAACGAAATCAGCTCGCAATACGGCACCGACTTCGGCCTGATGGCGACCGCTGTTGCGCTGACGGTCATCCCGGTCCTGATCGTTTATCTGTTTATTTCGAGGTTTATCGAGAAAGGGCTGACGGAAGGCGCCATCAAGGGCTAATAAAAGCTGGCGGGAAGGCGCCGCCCAAGGGTGGGCGATGACCGCCCCGGATGCCTTGGCGCACCCGTTTTTCTCCGGTTGTCCGGCAGGCCATAAAACCGCAGCCGCCTTGTTTTACAAGGCGGCTGCGGTTTTATTTTATTCCTTAAATCAATATCTGATTATTTTAATCGGAATAGTATAAAAAATGATTGCAGCATGCAAGGGAGCGTGTTACGATATGGGCATCCAACAAGCGGAAAACCAATACCCATTCGAACAGGCCTATGAAAAGGAGAGAGAATAGATGAGCAATAACATTGTCATAGCGGCGGCGGAAGACGTACGCAGCGCAGATGCAGAGGAGCTGATTCGGGAGCTGAGCGAAGAGCTGGCCATATTGTATGAAACGACTGACGGCGGAGCAGGATTCCAGCCTTCCGATGTGGAGGTGCCGCGGTCTGCTTTTATTATCGCCCGGATTGACGGCTATCCGGTTGGCTGCGGAGCGCTGCGCCCGCTGGATGAGCAATCCGTTGAAGTGAAACGGATGTATACACGGAAAGAGTTCCGCCGCAAAGGCGTAGCGCAGGCAATATTAGCCGAAGCGGACCGCCTCGCTGCGTCGTTTGGCTATACGAACATTAAGCTGCAGACTGGCCCTAGACAGCCGGAAGCGGCCGCTTTATACGAGCGGGTCGGCTATTACCGGATACCGCGGTTTAGCGGGGACTGGGATTTGGTGCTGGCGTATCAGAAAGATTTGGTGCCGGCCGGAGAAGAGGTCCGTTAAAGGGAGGGCGTTTATGAAATTTGCATTGTTCAGCCTCCTGTCCAACATTCCGAATGCCGTGACAGGGGAGACGTTAACCGCTCAGCAAAAATTTCAAAACGTGCTGCGCCAGGCGGAGCTGGCGGAATCGCTAGGTTTTGAAGCGTACGGCGTAGGCGAGCGCCACGGCGCGCCGTTCCTGTCTTCTTCGCCGCCCGTTATTTTGACGGCGATTGCGGCTCGTACATCGCGCATCCGCCTGCTGACGACGGTAACTGTATTAAGCGTGCTTGATCCGGTTCGGGTGGCGGAGGATTATGCGACGCTGGATCATTTGTCGGGCGGACGGCTGGAGCTTATTATCGGCAAAGGCAATGACCCGCGGCATTATCCGCTGTTTGGCATCAGCGAAGAGGAGCAGTGGGAATCGCTCGCCGAGCGCTATGAGCTGCTGAAGCGGTTATGGCAGGAGGAGAACGTAACCTGGGAAGGCCGTTACCGTCCAAAGCTGGAGCAGGTAACGACGCAGCCAAGGCCGTTCCAGCAGCATATTCCGGTATGGCACGGGAGCGCGTCGAGCACGTTGTCGACGGAGCTGGCCGCCAAGTACGGCGAGCCGCTGTTCTCGTCCAATACGTTTCACCCGCAAGCCAAATATAAGGCGCTTATCGACCATTATCGGGAGCGGCTTGCCTATTACGGCCATGACCCGCAATCTGCTGTTGTAGGAGCCGGAGCGGGCAGTTTATATTTGGCGAATACGAAGGAAGAAGCGATCCGCCGGTTCAAGCCGTATTATGATGCCTTCTACGCAACGCCGGCGGCGCAGCATAACCAGTCGCCGTTCCGGGATATCGAAGACAATGTTGCGAACGGGCCGATTCTGGTTGGCAGCCCGGACAGCGTCATTGCCAAAATATTAGATTACCAGCAGGCGTTTGGCAGCCAGGTGCTCAGCATTAGCGTCGACGGCTTGACAGAAGCGGAGCAGCGGGAGCAGATCGAACGTTTTGCGGATGAAGTGATGCCCGTCCTGCGGCGCGAAGTGCCTAGCACGGTATGGAACAATCCGCCTGTAACACGCGGACAAAGCGTATTCGGAAGCAGCGGCCATTCGCCGGTACTGCATGTATAGCAACAAGAAATATGTCGTTATTTAGCGCTAAACCACCTGGTTTGGCGCTTTTTGTATGCCAGTTGTAAAGTGTTGTGAAATAAAATATATTTCTATCATTTTTTTACAAATTCCTATCACCATCGCCAGAGAAAACATGGTAGAATATGGGCGATTCAGAAAAAGAATGTGGAGGGATTGTTGTGGGGAAATTGGCTAGACTGAAGTCCAGCTGGTGGAAGCTGGCGTTTATGCTGCTTCTGGCGCTGCCGCTTCAATATCAATGGACAAGCCGTTCCGCTCATGCGGAAGGCCCGGCTGACCCGGCTCCTTATATTGAAGCCAAAGTTGTGAATGAAAATGCCGGTAAAAAAGTACTGTTCGACAACACCCACGAAGAGACGGCCGGTGCTGCGGACTGGGTCATCGACGGAGCCTTTTCCGATTTTGGCAATGCGCTTGCTAACAACGGTTATTATGTAAAAGAGCTCCGCAAAACGACACCTTTCACCTACGACGATTTGAAGGATTATAACGTTTTTGTTATCGCAGAACCTAATGTCCCTTTTAAGACAAGCGAACAAGCTGCTATGAAGCAATATGTGGAAAACGGCGGCAGCATCTTTTTTGTAGGCGATCATTACAACTCCGACCGGAATAAAAACCGCTGGGACGGCTCAGAAGCGATTAACGGCTACCGCCGCGGCGCTTTCGGCAACCCGACTAAAGGGATGAGCGCGGAGGAAGCGAACTCTGATGCCATGAAGGATGTGACCAGCACCGATTGGCTGGCTGACAACTTTGGCATCCGGTTCCGCTATAATGCCTTGGGCGATCTGAACGCTACTAACGTAGTGGCGCCAAGCCAGTCATTTGGCATTACGCAAGGCGTATCGGCAGCAGCCGTTCACGCAGGGTCGACGCTCGCCATTATTGATCCGACTAAGGCAAAAGGCATCATCTACGTGCCGCAAACGAATGAAGCTTGGGCAAGTGCTGTTGACCAAGGCGTGTACAACGGCGGCGGCGTAGCTGAAGGCCCCTATGTAGCCGTATCCAAGCTGGGCGGCGGCAAAGCGGCTTTTATCGGCGATTCGTCCGCCGTGGAAGACGTGACGCCTAAATATGTGCGCGAAGATAACGGCGGGAAGAAAACAACCTACGACGGCTTCAAGGAACAAAACGACGGCGTTCTTCTCGTCAATATTATTAACTGGCTGTCGAAGCAGGAAAGCTATACAAGCTTCAGTGATGTTTCCGGCTTGCAGCTTGATCAGCCTACGGCGCTGTACTCCTACGAAATACCGCAAAACTCGACGGAACCGCAAGCAGAGCCTTGGGCTGCTCCGGACCCAGGTTACAAATGGTATGACCGCTCGACGTTCAAGCCGGGTTCCTTTGGCGGAGCGACAGCAGCAGCTAACCCGGCTTACAGCTTCGTTCATCAAAATGTTATTCCGAATAACGGCCAGGAGTTCCCGGTCCGCGTTGTGTTTAACAACCTTGCCCCCAATTCCACCGTCAGCAATTATCAGATCGGCATTTATTTGACAAACGGCGGTACGCAAATCGCCCAGGTTAAAGGCGATAACGGCACATGGCCAACCGCATACGGCTACAGCGCCAACTTCAGCGTAACGGCTGATGCAACGGGACATGCGTCCAAAGATTTGACGGTCCGGCTGAAAGCGGGCTCTACGGGAGCTGCCAGCCTTCGGCTGAGACAAAACGGCAGTAATCTGCTGACCGAATCGGTGACGCTGGACAATGTTCCAGGAGAGTCGCTGCCGGAGGACGAAGGCCCGATTCCGGCTCAAATTTCGATTGCCGAAGCACGCGCTAAAGCGGCAGGTTCAACGGTAACGGTAGAAGGCGTAGTGACGACCGAACCGGGCGCTTACGGCGGCCAAGCCTTTTATTTGCAGGACGCAACGGGCGGCATTTATGTATTCCAGAATGCCATTGGCTTTCATCAAGGCGATGTCGTAAAAATAACGGCTGCAACTGCGTTGTACAATACGGAGCTGGAGCTTAGCGATATTGTCGCTATCGAAAAAACGGGCGCAGCCGAGCTGCCTGCACCGATTCAAGGGGCTGTTGTCAGCAGCGGCAATCAGGGCCAGCTGCTCCAAATTCAAGATGTAACGATCACCAATATCATTACAGCAACGCCGGCAGGCTCGTTTGAGTTTGATGGCGTGAGCGCAGACGGCACGTCTACTCATGTTCGCGTGGATGGACGCATCGGCGTTACGCTGGACAGCTTCCCGTATGCCGAAGGGCAAAAAGTAACCGTAACCGGCGTATCGGCGATCTTTAAAAACCTGTATCAGCTGAAGCCGCGCAGCATTGCAGACTTTGTGCCTTCTGCTCCTCCAGCCGATACGACCGCTCCGACTGCTGCAGCTGAACTGTCCGCAGCTCCAAACGGTAACGGCTGGTTTAATCAAGATGTTCAAGTGACAATCCATTCCGCCGACGATCAGCCGGGCGAAGTAAACACGTTTTATGCGGTAAACGGCAATGATTATGTTTCCTATACGGAACCTGTCGCTATTACGGCGGAAGGCGACAATGACGTTGCGTATTACGCGGTTGACGCGGCAGGCAACAAAGGAGAAGGTGCTCCGCTCCAGATCAAGCTCGACAAAACAGCGCCAGACGTAACGCTGACGCAATCCGGCAAGCCGGCTCACGATGTGCTGGAGACGGATACGCTGGTTTACTCGCTTGTCAGCAAGGACGAACTGTCCGGCGTAGCGTCGGAGCAGCTGCTGCTTGACGGCAGCGCCGTTCCAACCGGATATACGATTGCAGCTTCCAAGCTGGGCACAGGCACACATACTATTCAATACGTAGTAACGGATCTTGCAGGCAACGAGGCGGCTCAAAGTTTTACATTTAAAGTAAGCTCCAAGCCGCTTGCTTCGGGAGCGCCAGGTACGCCGGTGCTGTCGGACAATAACGGATATGATACAGGGCTTCGTGACGGAAGCTATGCGGTAACGATGAACTTGTGGTGGGGCAATAACGGTACGGAGTACCGTTTATATGAGAATGGCGTACTCATTGACACCGTACAGTTGAAGGATGTTTCGCCGGCAGCTCAAACGGCCAGCACGAACATTACCGGCAAAGCAAACGGCACGTACAACTATACGGCTGAGCTGATCAATGCTTACGGCAAATCGGTCAGCAACACGCTTGTAGTCACTGTAACCGACGCTTCCCCGGGCAAAGCGGTATTGTCGCAAGACAACTGGGATGGAGACGGCAATTATAACGTAACGATGAATTTGTGGTGGGGAACGAATGCAACGGAATACCGCTTGTATGAGAATGGCGTGCTGATTGATACCCAATCGTTAAAAGAAGCGACGCCGGCGGCTCAAAGTGCGGTAACATCCATTGCAGGCAAAGCAAAAGGCACATACGTATACCGCTGTGAACTGGTCAATGCAGCAGGCGTCACTTCCAGCGATACGATTACGGTGAACGTAACCAAATAACGACCGGTAATCCGGGCAGATAACCTGCCCGGATTACAAGCAACAGGGTTGTCCAAGCCATCTATTGATGACTTCGGACAACCCTGTTTAGTTGCTTTAAAATATGGCGGGCTTGCAGGCGGCAAGCTCTGCGTATTCTGCTTTGCTTAGCCGGTTAGCCACGGCTGCTGTGCCACAGCTGTGTACCAAGCGGGGCTGAGCCTGTTATGCGGTGTACAACCGGGATGCACCCTGCCAAGCAGCGCACAGGCTAAGCAGCGGCCTTATACCAGCTTTCTGCGGATGGCGCTGGAGAAGAGGTCGGTGATCGTAATCATCACAACGATCCCGAGTAAAATAATGCCGACGCGATCCCAATGGCGTGTGCTTAACGCAAAAATAAGCGGAACGCCGATCCCTCCGGCGCCGATCGCGCCAAGGACGGAAGCGGAGCGCATATTGATTTCGAAGCGATACAGCGTGTAGGACAAGAAACCCGGCAGCACCTGCGGCAGTACGGCAAACCATAACGTCTGCAGCTTATTGGCGCCGGAAGCGGTCAACGCTTCGGACGGGCCGCGGTCAATGTTTTCGATTTCATCGCCGTACAGCTTGCCCAGCATCCCGATCGAATGGACGCCAAGCGCCAGCACGCCCGCGAAGGAACCCGGGCCAACCGCTTTAATGAATATCAAGGCCATCACTAATTCCGGAAAGGTGCGAACGATGCTGAGAATGATTTTGCCGGTTCCCGATACAGTCCGTAAACGGCTCATGTTCCGGGCAGACCAGAAGGCAAACGGAATACAAAGGATAGCGGAAATGAACGTGCCTAATATCGAGATCATAAGTGTATCCAGCAGTCCGCGCAGCAAATCTTCTCCATCCGGCAAATAGACGTAACCCCAGTCCGGCGAGAAGATGCCGCTTACGATGGAGCTGAATACTTTGCCGGCTGTTTTTTTCAAGCCGGAAAATTCAACCCCGGAGAACGCCCATACATAAATGAGGATCAAAGCGATATAGATCAGCCAGCGGTAAGGTTTTTTCCGCGGTTTGCGGACAACGGTATCCCATGTTTTGATCATAGCAGCTTCTCCCGCAGCTTCGTGCTTGCGTAGTCGATAATAAGCACGATAGCTAAAGTAAATAAAATGATGACGCAAGTTTTGTCATATTCCAGGAAGCCTAACGTCGCTTCGTAAAAAAGGCCGATGCCGCCTGCTCCGACAAGGCCAAGCACGGCTGCGGCACGGACGTTGATTTCAAAAGTATAAAGCAAATAAGACATGAAATGGGCTTGGACCTGCGGAACGACGGCGTAGACGATGTTTTGGATACGGTTAGCGCCAACTGCCTGCATCGCTTCCAAAGGGCCGTGATCAATCGTTTCCATCACTTCGTAAATCAGCTTGGACATCAGCCCAAACGAAAAGACGGTTAAAGCCAGCATCCCTGCAAAAGGCCCGATACCGAAAATGGCGACGAACAAGGCGGCCATCAGAAGGTCGGGAACGGTCCGAACCAGGTTCAGTAAAAAACGAACCGGGTAATATACCCAGCGCGACGGCGAAATATTGCTTGCGCACAGCAAGGCGACCGGGATGGAAAGAATGGCGCCAAACGTTGTACCCAGCCACGCCATGCGGATCGTATCCAGCATGCCGTCTACAATATTATCGAAGTAGCTCCATCTGGGCGGGAACATTTCCTTCAGCAGCTTCATCATCTCGGGCATGCCCTCAAACAGCTCCCCGAAAGAAGCTTCCGTCCGGTGGGCGCTGAACCATAACAAGAGCAGCACAAGCACGGCGGTCAAATAATGCTTAAGCCGGTTAGGAGGTTTCGGCCGCTGCTTTACCGGGGTGACAGGAGGCGTTATGTTCAGATCGGCGCGTATGCTCATCCGATCTCACCCAGCAGCTCGCTGCGGTCAATCGGCCGGCCGTAGATTTCAGCAAATTTCTCATCCGTTGCTTCCGACACCGGACCGTCAAATACAACCTCGCCGGCGCGCAAGCCAACGATACGTGTTGCATATTCGCGGGCCAGGTCAATAAAGTGAAGATTGACAATAGTCGTGATACCAAGCTCCTGGTTAATTTTTTTCAAATCGTCCATCACTTGCTTGGTCGTCAGCGGGTCAAGCGATGCGACAGGTTCGTCCGCTAAAATGATTTTTGCTTCTTGGGCCAGCACGCGTGCAATGGCGACCCGCTGCTGCTGGCCGCCGGACAGCTCGTCCGCCCGGGCATACGCTTTTTCCACGATATTGACACGGTCCAGCGCTTCGAACGCCAGGTTCATATCTTCTTTCGGAAACCGCCCCAGAATGGTGCGCAGCGTCGAATGATAACCGACTCGGCCGGCAAGCACGTTGCGCAGTACGCTGGACCGCTTGACCAGGTTGAAGCTTTGGAAGATCATGCCGATATTGCGCCGGATCAGGCGAAGCTCCTTGCCGCTTGCTGTAGTAATTGATTTGCCGCCAATCAGAATATCGCCTTCCGTAATATCATGAAGCCGGTTAATGGACCGCAGCAAGGTCGATTTGCCTGCGCCCGACAAGCCAACAACAGCGATAAATTCGCCTTCGCCAAACGAAAGGTTAATGCCGTTTAGTCCTTTCGTCGCATTGGGGTACACTTTCGATACGTTGCGCAGCTCTATCATGCTTGCACCCTTCCTTTTGGTTAACGTTTGGTATTCGTAATGGAATGGGACAAGCCAGTACAAGGCGCAATGGCGCTTCATACTGGCTTGTCCCGTTCCAAATAAGACCGCTACGGGATAGGCTATTCGGTTTTTACTTTTTCCCCGTATTTGCGGACAATGTCAAACTTGCTGTCATCGGATTTCACATAACCTTGGTGCGAATAGATGTCGAAAATAATTTGGTGGCCGTCCGGATCATTGCCGATGTCGATAAACGCTTGTTGGATTTTAGCAGCCCAGTCTGCGTTCATGTCGGTACGTACGGCAATGGTGTCGTTCGGGATTGGCTCTGTAAATGCCAATACGCGGGTGTCGTCAAATACGGTCGGATAGTCCTTTTGTACGGTCGTGCGCGCATCTTGGAAAATCGCAGCAGCGTCAACGTCGCCGTTCAGCACGGCGATAACCGCTTGGTCATGGCCTTTCAGCGTTACCGGCTGAACATCTTTCAGCGGGTCGAGGCCATTGTCAAGCAGCAAGCCTGCCGGCCATACATAACCTGCGGAAGACGTTACGTTTTGGTAGCCCATTTTTTTGCCTTTCAAATCGGCGATCGATTGGATCGGGGAATCTTTTTTGACGATAATCATCGATTTGTAGGAGTCCACCAGTTCTTGGGTAGGCTGGCCGGTAGCGTCGTCTACGCCAAAACGGGTAGCTTGCAAAATAATGTTTGCTGCGCCTTTGTCTTTCGCCAGTACGTAAGCTGTAGGAGGCAGGAAGCCAACGTCGACTTTTTTCGAGGCCATGGCTTCAATAATCGTGTTGTAGTCTGTCGATACGCTTACTTTTACCGGAATGCCCAGCTTATCCCCCAGAAGTTTTTCGAGCGGTTTTGCTTTTGCTTCAAGCGTGTCGGCGTTTTGCGAAGGCACGAACTGAACGGTCAGCTCCTTTGGAACATAACCTTCCGACTTGGCAGGCTCAGCGGACGGCGATGGCGTTGCCGCATCAGCACTTGCCGAAGCTGTAGGCGACGGGCTGCTGTTCCCGTTTTTGTTCGAAGCGGAGTTGTTGTTATTGCCGCATGCGCTAAGCAGCAATACAACAGCCAAAACAAGCGGTAAAGCAAGAGCACTCAATTTTTTCAACCTGATTCCCTCCAAATATATCTATTTATCGTTACCTGGTTAATATAGTAATATTTTATTAGAATCAGGTAAAGTGGGTATTAATTTATTGTAAATATTTTTATATTACATAATATGTTACATCGGTTTGGTACAATGGTACTAATGGATCACTGGTGTTCGGGGAGGAACGAGGATAATGGAGAAAGATGTTGTTTTATGTAAAATAATAGCGACAAGTGATGTACACGGTCATTTGCGGGGCATAGACTACCGGACAAATGAACAGCGCGCCAGCGGGCTTGCCATGCTGGCGGCCTATATCCGCCAAGAAAAAGAAGCAAGCCCGGATCTGCTTCTGATTGATAACGGAGACTTGCTGCAGGGAGCGCCTTTAGCTTCTTATGCGGCAATGGACCGGCGCGGCGGCACGCATCCTTTTATAGCGGTATTGAACAAGCTTGGGTATGATGCGGCGGTCATCGGCAATCATGAGTTCAACTACGGACTGGATTTTTTAAAGCAGGCTGTAGACGGCTCCCGTTTTCCGTGGCTGGCCGCCAACATTGTGGACCGTTCGACAGGAGCGCCGGCTTTTGGCAAGCCGTATAGGGTGAAAGAAGCGGGCGGGGCAAAAATTGCGCTGCTGGGGCTTACGACGCATTACATTCCCAATTGGGAAAATCCGAAGCATATTGCCGGTCTTGAATTCCGGGATGCGCTGGAGACGGCCAAGGAATGGGTATCCCGCATGCGGCGGGAAGAGCAGCCGGATGTGCTTATCGTCAGCTATCACGGCGGATTTGAGCGGGATTTGCAGACAGGGGAGGAAACGGAGCGGCAAACCGGCGAGAATCAAGGATATGCCATTTGCTGCGAGGTAGAAGGCATTGATGTGCTCATTACCGGCCATCAGCACCGGATGCTGACCGGCGAAATAAACGGGGTAACGATCGTCCAGCCCGGAAGCGGCGGGCAGGCGGCTGCCAAAGTGGAAGTGGCGCTCGAGCGGAAAGACGGACGCTTCGTTATCGTCCGCAAGCAGGCCGAACTGCTGCTGCCGGACGCCGGCAGACTGCCGGATCAGGAAGTGTTGGCTTTAACCGATGCGCTGGAGGCGGCTACACAGCAATGGCTGGACGAGCCGATTGGCAGCGCGGCCGGTGACTTGTCGATCAGCAGCGCGATGGAATGCCGGCTTGAAGCCCATCCGTTTATTCAATTTATCCATGAGGTGCAGCTGGAGGCAACCGGCGCGGAGCTGTCGAATGCCGCGCTGCTCAGCGAAGATTCGCCGGGTTTTGGGACCGACATTACGATGCGCGACGTATTGTCCAACTTTATATATCCAAATACGCTGACCGTCCTGCGGTTAAGCGGTGAAGATATCCGGCTTGCGCTGGAGCAGACGGCCGCTTATTTTGATCTAGATGAAGACGGAAACGTAATCGTCAGCCGCGCATATTTGGAGCCGAAGCCGCAGCATTACAACTACGACATGTGGGCCGGCATCGACTATGTGCTGAACGTGTCGAGACCGGTCGGCAAGCGGGTGGCCAAGCTGGAGCGAAACGGCGAACCGCTTCGTCCGGACCAGTATTTTGATGTGGTGATGAGCAACTACCGTTCAGCCGGGGGCGGAGATTACGAGATGTACCGCGGCAAGCCGGTTGTCCGCGAAGGAGCGGATGATGTGGCGGCGCTTGCCGCCGAATATATCCGCAGGAAGGGAACAATTGCGGCCAGCCGCATTCGAAATTGGCGGGTTGTAACCGATTAGGCTCAAATTGCCGGCTGCATCTGCATGGCTCTCTATAAAGGAATGCTAGCCCCCGCCGCGAGCACGGGGGCTAGTACAATGTAGAGCATTACTTATGCCGGCTACACCAACAAACGCCGGTTTCATCGAATGCTGCATACAATTACCCATACCGCGATATAATATTGTAAGCGTTACCATTTTAAGGAGAAGGAAAGAATGGAGGATGCGGTATGGGAACCCGTTTATGGCTGGAGCAGACGGTAAAGGCACGGTTTCCTCATTTCAGATATGTGCGTGTGCGCACAAGCGGCAAGCATCAAGGCACGATTTACGCTTGGGATAACGACCTGAGGCTTCTGGAGACGGATGCGGCTGCACTGCGGCGATATGCTTCCGGCGGATTGTCTTCGTACATCCGCTTTGGCGTCAAGCCGTATGAGGATGTGCCCAAAGAATGTGGTCCGGAACCGGCAGTTCCGGATGATCTGAGGCAGGCCGCGCTGCAGGGAGAACTGAATCAGGAACGGATATTTGCCCTGTTAGGCAGCTTGCATCCCGGCATCGGGGTGGCGTTCGACCGGTACGATCCCGCGACCGGACTGGTGCATATTCATGTATACGGTCATTCGGTCATTACGGATCAAGATAAGCAGAAGCTGGAGCGCTATACCGAAGAGCTTATTCCGGTCGGCTCGACAGCGAGGCTGGTCTACTACGAATAACCGTCAGCGCGTATAAGCAAAGGCAAAGGCGCATTCTCTGCGGCAGTCCGGACGGACAGGGAGAGAATGCGCCTTATTGAATTGGGGCGGTTTTATACGGGAACGGCAGCAGGAGCGATAATCCGCCCCTTGCCGCGCGGCACGCACAGCGGTGTGCCGAATAAGGGATCGGGAATGATTTCGCATTCCAGCTGAAAAACATTCGCCATCAGTCCGGCGTTAATAATATGTTCCGGTTTGCCTTCCGCTTCGATTTTGCCTTTGCGGATTGCGACGATATGATCGGCATAACGGCAAGCCAAATTAATATCATGCAGCACCATTACAATGGTCCGCTGTTCTTTCCGGTTCAAATCGTAGAGCAAGTCCAGCACTTCGATCTGATGGGTCAGATCCAAATAGGTGGTTGGCTCATCCAGCAAAATAATTGGCGTCTCCTGTGCCAGCGTCATAGCAATCCACGCCCGCTGGCGCTGCCCGCCGGACAGTGAATCGACCTCGCGTTCCTTCAGCTCGTCCATTCCGGTTGCCAGCAAAGCGGAGAGAACCGCCTGCTCGTCTTCCTGCGACCATTGCTTCAGCCAGCTTTGGTAAGGGTACCGCCCTTGTTTCACCAGCTGCAGCACAGTCAGCCCTTCCGGAGCGGCCGGGCCTTGCGGCAAAATCGCCAGCTTGCGCGCTACTTCCTTTGTTTGCATTGTGCTGATTTCGGCGCCGTCCAGAACGACGGAACCTTGTTGCGGCTTCAGCAGCCTGGCCATAGAACGAAGAAGTGTCGACTTGCCGCAGCCATTGCTGCCGATCAGCACTGTAATTTTGCCTTGCGGCACAGCCAGGTTCAAATTCTCGAAGATGTAGTCTCCCCCGTATGACAAACCAAGGCCGGCCGCCTCTAATGTACTCATGCAGTTTCCTCCCGTTCTTAAAATCGGTTCCGGTTACGGTATAGCTGAAATAGGAAAAACGGTGCCCCGATTGCCGCTGTAAGCACGCCTGCCGGAATATCCCTCGGCAGGAACAGCGTACGCGCTGCGAGATCCGCTAATAGCAATATAATAGCGCCAAGCAATGCACTGACCGGCACGATGCTGCCGAACGAGGAGCCGACCAGCCTGCGCGCCATATGCGGCGCCATCAGCCCGATAAACGCAATGGCGCCGCCGATCGAAACCGCTGCTCCGGCGAGTGCGACGCTTAATACTAGCAGAATAAGGCGGTGCATCTGCACCCGGGATCCGGCGCTTTGGGCGACGTCGTCACCGAGCATCTGAATGTTCATATGGCGCGCCTGCAGCCAAGTGGCCGGCAATAATACAATTAGCCACGGCAGCAGCATCCGTACGTCATGCTGCCAGGATACGCCGTATATGGAGCCGGTCATAAACGTCAGCGAACGTTGAGCCAGCTGCATAGGACCGCCGATGATAAACATATAGGATATCGATTTGGCGGCGGCGGATACGCCAATGCCGATCAATACAAGCCGCAGCGGCGAGATGCCGCGCTTCCACGCCAAGATGTACAGCAGCCCCGTAATGGCAAATGCGCCGATCATGGCAGCGACCGGCATCCAGACAATCGAAAGCGAGCCTCCAAATATAAAGATAAACAGCACCGTACCCAGCGAAGCGCCTTCCGTAATGCCGGTCACATCCGGCGATGCGAGCGGGTTCCGGATAATGCCTTGCAGGACGGCGCCGGCAACGGCCAACGATGCGCCGACAAGGACTGCCGTCACTACACGGGGCAGACGCAGTTTCGTTACAATAATCTGGTTCGTCGGATCTGCGTGGCCGAACAGCGCTTTAATGACTTCGATGGGCGATACGAACTGGCTGCCGATTCCTGTAGAAACAACCATCGCAGCGGCGCACAGGAGAAGGAGCAGCAAAGTTGCTTTAACGGCGCGTTTCTCCACTAAAAACGAATATTTTCCGCGAGATGAACGCAAGGACTGGTATTTGCTCATGATTCTTGTCTGCCTTTCCTAGCGATATAGACAAAAAACGGTACGCCGATAACGGCCGTCATAACGCCCACCGGCACTTCCTTCGGCATGGCGATATACCGGGAGCCAAGATCCGCTGCAACAAGCAGCAGCGCGCCGTAAACAGCGCTGTACGGCACAATCCACCGGTAATCTTTGCCGACCATATACCGGACGATATGCGGCACGATGATGCCCACGAAAGCAATCGGCCCTGCGGCGGCAACAGATGATCCGCCAAGCAAAATGATAGCGGCAGCGGCAAACAGCTTAATATGGGCCGTTTGCTGGCCAAGCCCTTGCGCCACGTCGTCTCCCATGGCCAATACGTTCAAATGGCGCGCCAGCAGCAGCGCGATGACAAGGCCAACGCTCATATACGGCAGTACAGTAATGAGCTGGTCCATCTCCCGTCCGGCAACGGAGCCGACAAGCCATACCAGCACCTGGTCGAACATTTTTCCGTCGGCTAACATAAAGCCTTGCGTAAGAGAACTGAAGAACGCAGTCATAGCCGCACCGGCGAGCGTAATTTTAACCGGCGTCATGCCGTCCCGGCCGATGCTGCCGAGGAAAAAGACGATGCCTCCGCTGACGGCTGCGCCGGCGAGCGCAACCCAGGTTGCGCCTTGCAGGCTTGCAAGCCCAAACCAGCCGGTTGCAATGACAATAAAAAATGCGGCGCCCGAATTGACGCCAAGCGTGCTTGGCGAAGCAATCGGGTTGCGTGTAATGACTTGCATGACGGCTCCCGCGACAGCCAGGCTTGCGCCAACCGCCGCCGCAATAAACGCGCGAGGCATTCTGGCCGTACGGATAATCAGGTCGTTATTGCTTCCATCATTATGGAATAGCGCATGCCAGACGATCCGAAACGGGATGTCCGTTACGCCAAAAGCAATGCTGCACAACACAATGCCGCCTAAAGCAAGCAGCGATAAAATGAAACCAGCGCTTCGCATATCATTCGATTCTCCTAAAAAAGCTGTATAATTGAGGTTCCTTCTGAATTTTAGAAGACGTCCACACGGTTGTCAATTATTTTGATAATCATTCTCGAATCCCATTGACACAAGTATTCAATGCGATTATAGTGATTGAGTACTTGTGATAATCATTCTCAAATTACATACAGGGGGAAAATGAAATGAAAGCAACTACAAACAAATCCCGCCGGTTTACATGGTGGGGAGCTTTAGTATTGGCGCTTGTTCTTGTCATTACCGGCTGCGGCAATAACGGCGGCGTTTCGGCCGGAACAGCTTCTCCGGCTGCCGATAATTCGGGAGCGGATGCATCGGCCGTGCGTACGGTTAAACATGCGATGGGCGAGACTGAAATTAAAGGAACACCTCAAAGAATTGTCGTGTTGACGAATGAAGGAACCGAAGCGCTGCTGGCGCTTGGCATCAAGCCGGTTGGCGCGGTTCGTTCCTTTACTGGCGATCCTTGGTATCCGCATATTAAAGATCAGATGGAAGGCGTTACGGTAGTGGGCGAGGAAAGCCAGCCCAATATCGAGCTTATCGCGGGCCTTCATCCGGATTTAATTATCGGCAACAAAATGCGCCAGGAAAAAGTATACGATCAGCTTAAGGCGATTGCGCCGACTGTAATGGCGGAGACGCTGCGCGGCGACTGGAAAGTGAACTTCAAGCTGTATGCGGAAGCGGCCGGCAAGCAGGAGGAAGGCGACAAGCTGCTGAAGGCGTTCGACGACCGCATTGCAGATTTTAAAACGAAAGCCGGCGACAAGCTGAACGAAACGGTATCGGTGGTCCGCTTTATGGGCGGCAAAACACGTGTATACCATACGGATACGTTCTCGGGCGTTATTTTCAACGAGCTGGGCATTGCCCGCAATGAGATGACGAAAAACGCCAAAGACCAGTTTATGGATGAAATTACGAAGGAACGCCTTCCGGAAGTGGATGCCGACCGCTTGTTCTACTTCACGTATGAAACGGGCGACGGCAAAGCGAGTGCGCAAGAGCAGGAATGGCTTGACGATCCGCTTTGGAAAAACTTGAATGTGGTTAAAAACGGCCATGCTTACAAAGTGGACGACGCGATCTGGAACACATCCGGCGGTTATTTGTCCGCCAATCTGATGCTGGATCAGCTGTACGGCTTCTACGGCCTGGAAAAATAATAGAGATGCAGGCAACGACAAGCAAGGCCCCTCTGCTTCCGGAAGGAACAGAGGGGCCTTCTTGCATTGGTTTGGCGCCGTACGCTGTCCGGGCTGCCTGTGGGGGCTGCGGGCAGCCGAAGCCAGTAGAGTTTTCCCTCTCCTCCGGCTTGCTTGGCGCGCAAACAAAATTTATAGTGTTAAAAAGAAGTATCCGGCGGATGAACAAAGCGATACAACGCAGCGATCTGGAAGGGGGAGAAGCAATATGGCCATTCATATCGGACTAGCGGGCTGGGGAGACCATGACCGGCTGTATGCGCCGGAATTGAAGGCAAAGGACAAGCTGAGAGCTTATGCGGACCATTTCCCGCTGGTAGAGGTGGACAGCAGCTTTTATGCGATTCAGCCGAAGGAGCGTTTTGCCAAATGGGCGGAGGAGACGCCGCCGTCTCTTCAATTTGTAGTAAAAGCGTTCCAAGGGATGACCGGGCACCAGCGCGGGGCTGCTGCAGCCCGCGCGGCGGACCCTGCGCCGATGTTTGCGGCGTTCCGCGAGTCGCTGGAGCCGCTCTGCGAAGCGGGACGCCTGAAGGCGGCATTGTTCCAATACCCGCCTTGGTTTGACTGTACGCGCGAGCATGTCCGGCTGCTGCGGGACACGAAGCGGCGCATGGAGGGCATCCCCTGCGCGCTGGAGTTTCGGCACCAAAGCTGGTTTGTGCCGGAATACCGGGACAAAACGCTCGCTTTTATGGAAAGCGAGGGCTGGATTCACAGTGTATGCGATGAGCCGCAGGCGGGAGCGGGTTCGGTTCCAACCGTCCTGCATGCGACGGATACAGCGATGACGCTGGTGCGGCTGCACGGGCGCAACACGGGAGGCTGGAACCAGGGAGGCGCGGCCAATTGGCGCGACGTCAGGTATTTGTACCGCTACAGCGCAAACGAGCTGGAAGAATGGATGGGTATGCTGGCTCAGCTAGAGCGGCAAAGCGCGGACGTTTGCGTTATATTTAACAATAACTCCGGAGGGGATGCTGCGGACAATGCGAAGCAGATGATGGCAATGCTTGGGCAGCGGCGTCCGGACGGCGGCGATCCGCTTGAGCCGAAGCCCATGCCGTTGCAGCCGCAGGCGGAGCAGCTGGATTTGTTTGGTGGCTAGCAGCCCCTTAAACAGCGCAGCCCCTTGCTGCCATGGTAGAGTCATGGCAGCAAGGGGCTGCTTTTATTTTGGATGAGGCACGGGCTTACGCCTGTAAAATGCTATTCCCTTTTGCTGCAGACGGAAGCAGCGAGTA
This sequence comes from Paenibacillus protaetiae, assembly GCF_004135365.1. Classification (NCBI taxonomy): domain Bacteria; kingdom Bacillati; phylum Bacillota; class Bacilli; order Caryophanales; family Paenibacillaceae; genus Paenibacillus; species Paenibacillus protaetiae. The sequence goes on from NZ_CP035492.1 coordinate 3,845,200, forward strand.
CACATTTTGCAGCCAAGAAATTTTCGGGCTGATTTTAAACGTAGAGCCTTGGAACGTGCACCGGTCATAGTTGAAGTTAAGCGATGTGATCACAATCGTGCAATTCGTAAACGAGCAGCCGATATAGTGGGTGCCGTCGAAATGAACCGTAGTGTTTTCAAATTGCTGGTTCAATACATAATCCATAAACTGATTCCTCCTGTCCTGTTTTTTTAAAATACCCAACATGGCGGTTTTTGAAACGTTTTGGTGAGAAATGTATAAATATTCTGACAATTGTAATTTGAACATATACAGCAGCTGTCAAGGCGATAGCATGGATTAAAAAAGAGAGCAGCTTGGTCCGCGTAGTAATGGATAATTAATACTATACTAAATTACTAGGGATTAACGCAACGAAAATTAGCGTGGTAATTTCCGTAAGGCGGTTTGCGGGTTAAAGGGTTAAAGGGTTAAAGGCCGCAAAGCAGAGGGAGAGGCGGAGTTTGCGCAGGAGGCTGCCCAATTCCGCTCAACTTGCAAACGAAAAGCCCCCGGCACTTCAAAGTGCCGGGGGGCTTGCATTAATCCGCTTGCGGTCAAGCGGGCATGCTGCTTACGCTTGAATCATTTGACGAAGAACCGTTTGCAGGATGCCGCCGTTGCGGTAGTAGTCTACATCGACGAGGGAGTCCAGGCGAACGATAACGTTGAATTCCAGCTGGCTGCCGTCTTCGCGTGTAGCGATAACGGATACTTTGTCGCCAGGCTGAACTTCGTTGTTCAGGCCAACGATATCAAACGTTTCGCGGCCGGTAAGCCCAAGAGCGGCCCAGCCTTGGCCTTCCAGGAATTGAAGCGGAAGCACGCCCATGCCTACCAGGTTGGAGCGGTGAATCCGTTCGAAGCTTTCCGCGATAACGGCTTTGACGCCAAGCAGGAATGTGCCTTTAGCCGCCCAGTCGCGCGAGCTGCCTGTGCCGTATTCTTTACCGCCGATTACAACCAGATTTGTGCCGTCAGCTTGATATTTCATCGACGTTTCGTATACGGACAACACTTCGTTGGTTGGCAGGTAAGTGGACCAGCTGCCTTCCGTACCTGGCGCAACATGGTTGCGGATACGGATGTTAGCGAACGTACCGCGTACCATTACTTCATGATGACCGCGGCGGGAGCCGTAAGAGTTGAAGTCTTTGCGCTCTACGCCATGCTCGATCAAATATTTGCCGCCAGGAGCGTCCGGACGGATGCTGCCTGCAGGGGAGATATGGTCCGTCGTAACGGAATCGCCGAGCAGGAGCAGCGTTCTAGCCGCTTTAATGTCTTCAACGTCGCGGATGCCGTCAGCGAGCTTGTCGAAGAATGGCGGGTTCGCGATATAAGTGGAAGCCGGGTCCCATTCGTACAGTTCGCCTTCCGGCACAGGGATCGCATTCCAGCGTTCGTTTTGCGTATATACATTTTCGTATTTGGCGCGGAACATATCCGGTGTCAGCGAAGCGCCGATCGCATCGTTGATTTCTTGCGATGTTGGCCAAATATCTTTCAGGAATACCGGTTCGCCTTGCGGATCGTAGCCGATCGGCTCTTTAGCAAAGTCGATATTAACGGTTCCGGCCAGCGCGTAAGCGACTACGAGCGGCGGCGAAGCCAGATAGTTGGCTTTGATTTGCGCATGGATACGGCCTTCAAAGTTACGGTTGCCGGACAATACGGCAGCAACCGTCATGTCGTTGTCGGCAATCGCTTGGCTTACTTCGTCCGGAAGCGGGCCGGAGTTGCCGATGCAAGTCGCGCAGCCGTAACCTGCCACGTGGAACCCGATAGCTTCAAGCGATTCCATGAGGCCTGCTTTTTTCAAATATTCCGTAACGACCAGGGAACCTGGCGTCAGCGAGCTTTTTACATATTCCGGCTTTACAAGGCCGCGTGCAACGGCTTTTTGCGCAACGAGACCGGCGCCAACCATAACGCTAGGGTTGGAGGTGTTCGTGCAGCTTGTAATGGCGGCAAGCACAACAGCGCCGTCTTTCATTCGGCTTACTTTGCCGTTGTTATGGCGGACTTCAACTTCTTGTTCAAGCTTGCTGTCCGTCAGGCCGTAGCCGCCTTTGTCGATCGGCAGGCGGGCTGTCGTGTTCCACGTTTCTTTCATGGCCGTCAGCTCGATGCGGTCTTGCGGGCGTTTAGGGCCGGCAAGGCTTGGTACGATGGTCGACAAATCCAGCTCCAGCACATCTGTAAAGGTAGGGTCCGGCGTGCTGTCCGTGCGGAACATGCCTTGTGCTTTGTAATACGCTTCGACCAGTGCGATTTGCTCTTCCGTACGGCCGGTTTGGCGAAGGAATTCAAGCGTAGTCGAATCGACAGGGAAGAAGCCGATCGTTGCGCCGTATTCCGGAGCCATGTTGGCAACCGTTGCACGGTCAGGCAAGCTGATGTTCGACAGGCCGGAGCCGAAGAACTCTACGAATTTGCCTACAACGCCTCTTTTGCGGAGCATTTGGGTAACGGTCAGAGCAAGGTCGGTCGCCGTAGCGCCTTCCGCCAGCTTGCCCGTCAGCTTGAAGCCGATAACTTCAGGCGTTACAAAATAAAGCGGCTGGCCCAGCATGCCGGCTTCCGCCTCGATGCCGCCAACGCCCCAGCCAACGATGCCAAGACCGTTGATCATTGTCGTATGGGAGTCGGTGCCGACAAGGGAATCCGGGAATACGTAAGTTTCGCCGTCGATCACTTTCGTAGCGGCAACCGAAGCCAGGTACTCCAGATTGACTTGGTGAACGATACCGGTATCCGGCGGTACAGCGCGGAAGTTGTCAAATGCCGTTTGCGCCCAGCGGAAGAAGCGGTAGCGTTCCGCATTGCGTTCAAACTCGATGCGCTGATTGATTTCAAGCGCGTCAGGCGAGCCGAAAGCATCGACCATGACGGAGTGGTCGATAACAAGGTCAACCGGTACAAGCGGATTGATTTTTTTCGGATCTCCGCCTGCTTTTTTTACCGTCTCGCGCATCGCTGCAAGGTCAACGACAACCGGAACGCCGGTCAAGTCCTGCAGGACGATACGGGAAGGAATAAAAGGAACTTCTTTGTCTTCGCGTTTTTCAGCCCATTCAGCGAGCTGTTTCACATGTTCTTTTGTAATGGCACGGCCGTCAAATTGGCGGACGGCGCCTTCGAGCAGCACTTTAATGGAGAAAGGCAGCTTCGATACGTTGCTGATGCCTTGTTTCTCAAGCTCTTGAAGGCTGTAGTAGTTGTACGTTTTGCCTCCGACCTCCAGCTGTGTGCGGGCGGAGTACTGGTTTTGCGTAGCCACTGTAATAATGCCCCCTTGCGTTGATAGGAATTGGATAATGAATCGAATAGATGTTGGATTGGCTTCACATAGTGTTTCATTGTATGAAACCTCGTTCCAAAATCGTTCATGTATTTATTATAACCTCTTCCATTCCTGTTCGTAAAGGGATAAGAAGCGTTTGCAAGCGGAAATATGCCGGGAAAGCGCTTGTTTCATCAGTGGAATTGTCAGTCAATTTACAACCGGGACTGAACCTATTAGACTTCTAAATAGAAGGAGTTTAATGCAACGGGGCAGACACCAGGATGCCATCATAATTCAGAATCAAAATGGAGATGATTGCAAATGCGGAATGTGCAGTGGAGCGACACATCGCGCAGGCCAACGTGGAAAGACAGGCCATTTATTCTGTTCACGGTTATTATGCTGCTGAAGCTGGCGCTTGTATGGGGAGTGGTGTTCCGGGCGGACGGCTCAAGCATCTGGATGATGCTGGGGACGGGACTTGCCTCTACCTGGGTCGTGTTCAGTTTGGTAGAGATGGTTTTATATAAGAAGAAACTTGGCGCTTATTTATTTTTTGACTTGATCTTTACGATCATTTATTTCGCCGTCATTATGTACTACAAGTATTTTGGCGTCATTGTCACTTATCATGAGCTGCGGCAGGTCAATCAGGTTTCCGAAGTGAACAACAGCGTTATTTCGCTGATGGATCCTTATTATCTCCTTATTTTTATTGATATCGTTGCACTCGTGATCGGATTAATCGCAAGCAAAAGGCTGCGTGCGTGGGGCAGAAGCTTGGCCGTTCGCGGGCGCACATCCGGTTATGCCGCCGGGTTTATCGTCATGGCGGCGGTATGCGCATTTTGCATTTGGCCAAACCGCGCCATTATGAACGAATTTAAGCAAGCGGAAGGCATGGGGCTGCTGAACTATCAGGCTTATGTCGCGTTTGCTGCGGATAAAACGGCGGATGTTGATCCAAGCACGATCAACCAGGACGCCATTAACAGCCTGAAAGGAATTACGCCGCCGGCTGCGCCGCAATACTGGCAGGCTGAACAAGGCAAAAACTTGATCATTATCCAGCTTGAAGCGTTCCAGAACTTCCTGATTGATTTGAAGATCGACGGGCAGGAAGTAACGCCAAATATGAATAAGCTGGCGCATGAGCATTTTTATTTCCCTAACTTCTATCAGCAAGTTGGACAAGGCAACACGGCGGATGCCGAATATGTCGTGAATACGTCGCTTGTCGTTCCGCCAAATGGCGCAGCATCCGAAGTTTATGCCAACAAAGAGCTGCCAAGCATGCCGAAGCGGCTGACGGAGGCGGGTTACCAGACGGCATCGTTCCATACGAACAATATCAAGTTCTGGAACCGTGCCGAGTTGTATAAGGCGCTTGGATGGGGCACTTATTACGACGATCATTTCTTTGGCAAAGACGATCCGGTTGCGTTTGGCTCTTCCGATGAGGTGCTGTATGCCAAAACGTCGGCGGAGCTGGCTAATCTGCAAAAGAACGGGCCGTTTTACGCCCAGCTTATTTCGATGTCCGGCCATCATCCGTTTAATATTCCGGCCCGCAAATATAAAATGCAGCTGCCGAAACGGTACGAGGGCACGCTTGTCGGCGATTACATCCGTGCGCAGAACTATGCCGATTACGCGCTTGGCCAGTTTATCGACGAGCTGAAAGCAAACGGTCTGTGGGATAACAGCGTCATCGTCCTTTACGGCGATCACCAAGGTTTGCCGGTATATTCTCTGGATAAAAAGGAAAAAGCGCTTATGAAAGAAATTTACGGACGGGATTACGAGGTGCCGGATATGATGAATATTCCGCTGATTATCTCCGCTCCGGGGATTGCGCCGCAAGTGGTGCAGCAAACCGGCGCGCAATCGGATATTTTCCCGACCGTATCCAATTTGCTGGGCGTTTCGCTGGATAATCAAATTCACTTTGGCCAGGATCTGCTGAATACAACAAGCAATCTGATGCCGGAACGATATTATTTGCCGACCGGTTCGTTTATTTCGAACAAAGGTACGTATGTGCCGGGCGAATCGTTTGCCGACGGTACGCTTTATCCGTTTGGCGGCGGCAAGCTGGCGAATAAAGACGTGACGGAAGACGAATACAACCGGGTGCATCAGCTTGTTAGCATGGCAGACCGTTATGTTGCCGATCTTCCGGACCGGAAAAATGAAAAGAAATAAAGGTTTATAGCTGACAAAACAGCAGGCTTGAGACGGATCGTATTTCGATCTATCTCAAGCCTGCTGTTTTTTTGCTAATGATTTGACAAAGAAGCCTCTTCTCCGAATAGAGGAAACGATAATGGGGAAAATATCCTTGTTCACCATGCATACCCATTCAGCGGGAAGAGGAGGATCTGGCCATGATAGAGCAGTCAGGCAACGGGCAGGCAGCAGGCAAGAAAACGGCCAGCTTGGAAGAGTCTTTGCGCTGCATTCAGCAGCGTTTTACCGTGACGCCTGATCTGATCGTTCGAAGGCTGGTTATTAAACAAACGGGCGAACAGGCTGCTCTTATTTATTTTGAACACTTGACTGACCGGATGTCGCTGAACCGTGATGTGCTGCAGCCGCTTCAGTTCGAGGACGGCAGCCCGACCGGCGATTTTTTAATGGCGATCGGCAGCATTCGGACGAGTTCGGATTGGGCTGAACTGCTGCAAACATTAATGACCGGTTACAGCCTGCTGTTTGTTGAGGGGCGAATTCAGGCGTATATGCTGGATACGAAAGGCTGGCCGCAGCGGGCGATTGAAGACCCGTCGATGGAACCGTCGCTGAAAGGCGCCCACCAAGGTTTTGTTGAAACCGGCGGGCAGAACATTGCCATGATCCGCAGATATTTGCCCAGCGACAAGCTTAAAATGAAACAGTTTATGATTGGCGAGCGGGGGCAAACCAAAGTATCTCTATTATATATGGAGGACGTGACCAATTCGGATCTGGTCGCCAGGATGGAAGAGCGGTTAACGTCCATCGAGGTAGATGCCATTATTAATACGGGGAATTGGCCGAGCTTATTGAAGATCAGCCGTTTGCACTGCTGCCGCAAATCATGACAACAGAACGGCCCGATACGGCTGCCTCCCAAATTTTGCAGGGCCGGTGCGTAGTTGTGGTCGACCGCTCGCCAAGCGTCATTGTGGCGCCGGCCAGCTTTATGTCGTTTTTTCAGACGGTAGACGATTACAGCACGCGCTGGTCGATTGCGACCTTTTTGCGCCTGCTTCGCATGTTTGCTTTTTTTTCAGCTATTTTTTTGCCGGGATTTTATATTGCCGTGATCTCCTTTCATTTCGAGGTTATCCCGATCAAGCTGCTGTTTACGCTCGGCGAATCCCGCGCTAAAGTGCCTTTTCCTCCTTTTTTGGAAGCCATCGCGATGGAAATTACGCTGGAAATGCTGCGCGAGGCAGGCGTTCGCCTGCCGGCGCCGATTGGGCAAACCGTCGGTATCGTGGGCGGTATCGTCATTGGGCAAGCTGTTGTGCAGGCCGGCCTGATCAGCAATATTATGGTTATTGTCGTTGCATTTACAGCGATTTCTTCGTTTATTATGACCAATGCGGATATGATGGCCGCCGTGCGGCTGCAGCGCTTTATCGTCATGGTGCTTGCAAGCTGGTTTGGATTTATCGGGCTGGTCATCGGGCTGATGCTTCTTATTGGAAGGATCGTCTCGCTGCAAACATTGGGAATGTCTTACGGCGTGCCGATAGCGCCGTTCCGCTTGTCCGATATGAAGGATTCAATTATCAGGCTGCCCCTCTGGCTGATGAACAAAAGACCCGTTGGAACAAGGCCAAAACAGAAGGATCGGCAAGGCCGAAACCGGGAATGGAAGGAGTAACAGAGAATGACTGCCCATTATTTTGCAAGGCCGGTATCTACCCTGCAATTGGTGCTGCTGACGACCGGCTTTCAAGTAAGTGTAACGTTTTTGGAGCTGCCGCGTGATTTGGCTAAAGGGGCAGGCACAGACGGCTGGATGTCAATTGTGCTTGCCTGCCTCATTTCGACATGCATTTCCATTGCGGTTATTAAAGTTATGCAGCATTCGCCGGACGGTACCATTCTTGACCTGCTGAACCGCTCCATGGGGAAATTTGCTGCCAAGACGGCTGCCTTTCTGTTTATGTGCTATTACCTGATGCTGTCCGTTTTCGGAATTGTTTTGGCCGGGCTTATTACAAAGCTGTGGTTATTGCCATCCATGTACATTTATATATTTGCGCTGCTTGTTCTGCTGCCGGCATTTCAAATTGCGCAGCACGGTGTGCAGGTCATATCCCGGTATGCCGAATTGGTAGCAATAATGTCGGTGTGGATCCCGTTTGTGTACGCTTTGACCTTGAAGCGCGCCCACTGGCTGTATTTGCTGCCCTTATTGTCGGAAGGCATTTATCCGGTGCTGGAGACGACGAGGGAGATGGTTCCTCCGCTGCTTGGCATCGTGCTTCCTTTTTTTCTGTATCCGCATCTGAAAAATAAAGAAAGAGCTGTTGCCGGCGTAGTGGCGGCCAATGCGCTTTCCTGCTTTATTTACTTGTTTATTACGATTGCCTGTTTCGTATATTTCAGCCCGGAAGAAATGATTACTGCTGTGGACAATCCCTCGATCAGCGTGCTGAAAACGGTGGAGTTTAAATTTATTGAACGGGTGGAAGTGCCGTTTATTGCCTTCTATTTGCTAGTTTTCTCGTTGTCGTGGATTCCTTCCCTCTATTTGATGTCGTATTGCTCGTCATGGCTGTTTGGCAAAGGCACGCCGCGCGGCCATCTGGCAGTGATGTGTGCGGCCATCATTATCGGCTTGTATATTTACAGGCCAACCATGCTTATGACGGAGAGGACCCTTCCGAAATTGAACTTGTTTGGCTTTGTCATGGAATTTGTGCTGCCCGTTATACTGCTTGTCTTTCTGGCCGTGCGTAAACGTCTGCAAGGAGGCAATGCGCTTGAGTAGCCTAAAAGCAGCGGTACGCTGCGGCATCGTACTGATTCTGTTAAGTGGGTTTCTAACAAGCGCATGCAGCACCGATAAGCTGGATCTTGAGAACGCTTCTGTGCCGCTGGCTCTAGGGCTTGATTTGGACGAAAACCAAAAAATACATTATTACCTGTCTACGCCTGTATTTAATCACGATATTAAGAAAAAAAGCAAAGAGATTGATGCCGAGTTTCTCAGTCTGCGCCAGTCCCGCAAAGACCAGGATTCCATGGTGTCCGGTTCCATTCAAGGGCGCAACTATCAGGTTTTGCTTATTGGGCGCAAGCTGATTGAGACGGAGGGCTGGTTTCAGATGCTGGACGTGATTTACCGCGATCCCCGAAATACGGTAACGGACCGGGTCATCGTGGTTCAAGGGCCGGTATCGGATGTAATCTATTTTCGAGCGGATGATCAGCCGCCGATTTCGGTTTTTTTGCGCAGCCTGATTGATTCGAAAAGTAAAAATGCAGAGACGGTCCGCACGACGGCACAAGAACTGCACAGGCAATATTTTGACCGGGCATTGACGCCTGCCGTTTCGGAAATCAAACTGGAAGAGGGCAGGGTGAAAGTTACCGGCACCGCGCTGTTGTCGCATCTAGGGCTGTACCGGACATCGCTTGGACGCCAGGAAACGGCCTTGCTGGAAATATTGCAGGGCAACGGAAGGCCCGGCCTCATGCTGTCGTACGCCATTCCCGGCGAAAAAAAGACCGGGCCGTTTGCGACAGACAGGCTGAGCTTTACGTTAGGGGTCATTAAGACCAAAATCAAATCATCGTATTCGAATGATAAATTTCATTTTCAAATTAAAATTAAAGCGATTGTCAATGTGATGGAAGAGCTGTTCCCTTATAATATGCTGTCACAGGAATACCATTTGGAGAGACAGGTCGAGCAGCAGATGAAAGGGCAAATCGAATCAATGCTTAGTAAAATTCAGCGGCAGCAAATTGACCCGGTTGGGTTTGGGCTATATGCGAGGGCGTACCAGCATGACGAATTCAAGAAGGTTCAGAATGACTGGGGAAAAGCACTCGCCAAAGCTGATTTTGACGTGAAAGTTTCGATCAAAATCGGCACAATGGGAGCGATAAGCAACGTAAGCGACATTAACTAGGGCGGCAAGCGCCTCTGCGGGCAGCAGAGGCGCTTTCTATTTTGCCCGCAGCAGCGTGAAGCTGCCGGGAAGTCTGCGGGATAAGCACGGCGTGCCCGCAATTTTACACGATTCGTCCATGCTTTTTGGCCTATAGGGCGGCGTTATTCCCGGTGTCGTTTTTTGCGCAATCTAAAGAAAACACACTTCATACCTTAATTTAAACGCATTGTAAGGGTTTGCACTTCCAGTCATAATAAAGCTACACCACAAATCAAGGGGGATATAAGCATGAATAGAACGAAGGGCATATTGACAGGCGTTCTTGCCGGCACACTGGCACTTAGCCTGGCAGCTTGTGGATCCAACAATAACAGCAACAGCAGCAGCACGAGCTCCAGCAACAGCGGCAGCTCGGCCACTCCAGCAGCTAGCGCAGAGCCGACAAAAAGCAGCAGCGGCGAAAAAATTACAATTACGTTCCAAAACATTTATCCAGACCCGACGGATCCTAAAAACCAAATGATGAAAAAGATCGTCGGCCAATACGAGGCTGACCATCCAAACATTAAAATCGAGCTTGACTCCTTGAATACGGACCAGCAAAAGCTGAAGCTGAAAACGCAAGCGGCTTCGCATGAAGTTCCGGACATTACGGTCGTGAACCCGGCCGCTCAAATGAAACCTTACGTTGATGCCGGCCTGTTTGCGCCGCTGAACGATATGGTTGAGCAAAACGGACTGAAAGATACATTCCTTGACGGCATCCTCGACTGGTATACATTCGACAACAACCTGTACGCGCTTCCTGACGGCAGCAACATCGGCCTTGTTTATTACAACAAAGAGTTGTTCGAACAAGCCGGCGTACAAGTGCCTACAACGTTCGAAGACATGATCAATGTCGTGAAAACGCTGAAATCGAAAGGCATTCAGCCAATGGCTATCGGCGAAAAAGATACGTGGACCGGTTCCTTCCTGTTCATGAACGTCTTGCTCCGCACGAACGGCCCAGGCTTCCTGCAATCCGTATTGGACGGCCAAAAAACATTTAACGATCCGGCTTTCACGGAAGCTGTCGATGCATTCCAACAACTGGTGCAAGCAGGCGCATTTGAAGAAGGCGCAACTTCCATCGACTACAATGCCGGCGAAAACCTGTTTAAAACAGGCAAAGCAGCGATGTACTACATGGGCAGCTGGGCAACCGGCGGTATCGAAACCTCTTCCGTTAACGGCAAAGTTGGCGTATTCAAGTTCCCGACTGTAAACGGCAAAGGCGACCCTAACGAATTTATGCTTGCTCCAGGCAGCGCATTTGCAATTTCCGCTAACAGCAAACATCTGCAAGAAACAAAAGATTTCCTGAACTATTACATGATTAACTATCCGAAAGAAACGTTTGCCGTTAAAGGCGCTGTAGGATTGGCGCAAAAAGTGGACGGCGACTTTAAAGCAGCCGGCTACTCCGACATGGCAATGGACGTTCTCGCGATGTTCAAAGACGTTAAAGGCGGCGACCTTGCATTCGACAACACGATGAACCCTGCAACGGCTCAAGGCCACTTGACCAGCATCCAGAACCTGTTTGTACAAAAAGAAGATCCTGCGAAAGTAGCTAAAGAGCATCAAGACGCTTACGACGCCAATAAAGGCCAATAAAAAGAAAAGCCTGATGCAAAAACAAGGAGCTCGCCAGAGCTCCTTGTGCATCGGCATTACGGTATAGGAGGCACGCGAGATGAACGTACTTAGAGTATCCAAATTGACGATAGCGCTGTTCGTGCTGCCGTGTTTGCTGCTTTACGTCTGCCTTGTTTTTGTACCGATTCTAATATCCATTTACAGCGGCTTGCTGGATTGGAACGGTATCGGACAATCAAAATTTATAGGCTTGGACAATTTCAGAACTTTATTGTTTCATGATCCGGTGTTTTGGCCGGCAGTTCGCCATACGTTAATGTTTGCAGTCTTCTCCATGGTTGAAATTCCGGTTGCATTGTTTGTAGCGATATTGCTCAGCCGGTTTATTAAACGGCCTAATTTTCTTGTTTCAAGCTATTTTCTTCCCGTTATTTTATCGGTTGTTATTGTCGGCCAATTGTGGAAGACGATCTATGCCCCGGCTTCGATGGGCGGCATGCTGAACCAGCTGCTGGATTTAGTCGGCTTGGACAGCTGGCAGCGTACATGGCTGGAAAAACCGAGCATAGCAATGTACAGCTTATATTTTGTAGCGCTTTGGCAATATCTTGGTTACCATACACTGATTCAATTTACAGGCATTCAGAACATCCCCGCAGATATTTATGAAGCGGCCAAAATAGATGGTGCAGATGGTCTTAAAGCGGACTGGCATATTACATTTCCAATGAACGTGCCAATCTTTAAAATTTCGATTGTGCTTGCGTTTATCGGCTCGCTTCAATCGTTTGACATGATTATGGTTATGACCGGCGGCGGCCCGGCTCATGCTACGGACGTTATTTCCACCCATATGTACAACAGCTCGTTCTTGAGCCTGAAATACGGCTACGGCAGTGCGATTGCTGCATTTCTGGTTGTGTTGTGTCTCGTCGCTACGATTATTATCAATTACCTGTTCAACCGTCTTGAGCGGAGATATTCATAATGGAGGAGAGAGCTGCCATGAAAACAGACGTACAAGCGGCTGCAGTAAAGCCGAACATCAAGACAGGGCGGCGGGTATACGGGCTTGGCAAAGCATTGATTTATCTTGTGCTCAGCATCCTGTTTGTCACGCAAGTGTACCCTCTCCTCTGGTTGTTTCTATATTCGCTTAAGACCAATGAGGAAATTTTGTCGGGCAAATTTTTTGCACTACCGGCCAAGTTTCAGTGGCATAACTTTCATGATGCTGTTCAATCGGGCAATTACTTCGAATATTTAAAGAACAGTATATTTGTTACTTTGGTTACGATGATTTGCGTTCTGCTGCTTAGCTCGCTGGCAGCTTTTGCGATCAGCCGGTTCAGATGGAAATACGGCCAGGCGGTTATGGTTATTTTCCTGGTCGGCATGATGATTCCGATGCAGGCTACCTTGCTGCCGCTTATGATCATGTTCAAGCATATTCACATTTTGAACACGCATTTGTCGATCATCCTGCCGTATATCGCCTTCCAGACGCCGGTATCCGTCTTTATACTGAGCGGGTTTATGAAGACGATCCCGCATGAGATCGAAGAATCGGCGGTTATTGACGGAGCGGGAATTTTCCGGATTTTCCGCAGCATTATCCTGCCGGTGTCGATCCCTCCAATGATGACGGTTTGTATATTAACCTTCATTAATATATGGAACGAATACATTATGGCAGCGACGTTTATTTCCAAAGAACAACTTAAAACCTTGCCGTTTGGGGTATACAGCTTCGTAAGCCAATATTCGGTCAACTATGGAGCAATCGGCGCCTTCCTGGTTCTCGGAGCTCTGCCGGTTATTATTATCTACTTCTTGCTTGCAGACAAAATTACAAAAGGCATGGTTGCTGGAGCGGTGAAGGGCTAAAAGCCCTTTCCGCTTTTTTGGCATGGAATGATGGTATAATAATTATCTATCCATTATTTTGTTAGGGAGGCAGGCGGGCTTGGCACGTTCCAAAGGTAGACATTCCATTCGTAACCGTCTGTTCTGGTTATATTTATCCTCAACCATGACGCTGCTTATTTTGGTCAGCTTTTTGTATTATCAGAAAACAACTCACATCATCCACGGGAAAATAAGCGATCTTGCTGAAAAAAACGTTTCCCAGACGGTCGGGTTGTTTGATTTGCTTTTGGAGGGTTATGACAGCGTTACCAAATCATTGAACAGCAACTATGAGCTGCTTGATTTGCTGGAAAACCGGGATAAGCAGACAGAGCCGATTGCCAGCAATGATATGGAGCGGTCCATTACGAATATATTGGGCGCTGTTTATTTTTCGCGCGACGATATTATCGGCATTCACGTCATAACGAACAAAGGCAAAATTTATAATTATGAGCGCCGGTTTGCCGGTGTAGCCGACTTAAGCTATTCCAATGCCGACTGGTACAAAAAAATAAAAGCAGCTGACGGCGCCATGGTATGGCTTGGCTTATCCAACGGCTCTTTAATTAACAGCTTGCAGAAGGACGAAGTGTTTGTATTTGGCCGGACGCTGTTTGATTTGACCAACTATAAGCCGATCGGCATCGTATTGATTGAAACGGATCCGGCGCCGATTATGGATGCTTTGTCCAATGTGACGATCAGCCCGAACAGCCGGGTGTATATTGTTGACGAAGAAAACCGCGTAATTGCGACCAGTCAAAAAGCCGGCGAACAGACGCCATCCTTTGCAGGGCTTACGCGGCCGGTCAAAAATGAAACCGTGGTCGATAATCAGAACGATCAGCTGATCGTTTCCGCTAAAGCTTCCGTCGCCGACTGGACCGTCGTTGGTTTTACGCCAAAAGCGGATATGAGTGCGGAGCTGGATCAGACCCGGCTTTATTTGCTGGCGGTTATGGCGGCGGTTATTGTATTATCGACCGTGCTGGCCACTTTGATCTCCCGGAATTTCGCTTCGCCGTTAAAGCTGCTTATCCGGGAAATGAAGCAGGTGGAGATGGGGAATTTCCGGGGTTCGGTAAACGTTAACTCCTTTGACGAGATTAACAGTCTGGTTGCTTCCTTCAACCGGATGGTGCAGCGGATGGATGAACTTATTGAGCGCACGGCTCTTGCATCCATCAGCGAAAAAAACGCCCAGCTTCAGGCGCTGCAATCGCAAGTTAATCCGCATTTTTTGTATAACACGCTGGATATGATTTATTGGATGCTGGATGAACGGGAGAACGACCGTCTCGGAAAAGTGATTTTGGCGTTGTCCCATATGTTCCGCTATAGCAGCGATTGGGAGGAAGCATCTAAAACAACGCTGCGGCAAGAGCTTGATCAAATGCGGCATTATTTAACGATTATCGAAAGCAGGCTGCATGGCCGGATTGAAGCGCAGATTGAGTTTGACAGCAAATGGCTGGATGTCGCGCTGCCGAAGATGACGCTGCAGCCGATTATTGAAAATGCGGTAAAAAGTGGATTGGAGCCGCTGGGCACGTTAGGCATACTAAAGGTATACACCTATGCTGACGAAGTAGCGAATGAGCTGCAAATCGTCATTGCCGACAATGGGATCGGCATGGATCATTCCATGCTGCTTCAGCTGCGCCAGTATTTGGCCGATGCGGAATACGGAACAAGAACGGCAGAGCCCGGGGCTGTCAAACCAAGCGGGCCAAGGCAGCGCAAAGGAATCGGCCTTCCCAATGTACACCGCAGGCTGGTGCTGATGTACGGAGAACGATACGGGCTGCGGATTAACAGCAAGCAAGGCGAGGGCACAACGGTTATCATTGTTGTTCCGCTGCCGGAGAAAGGAGAAGATAGTATATGAACATCTTAATTGCGGATGATGAGAATATTATTCGGGAAGGTATTCAGCGTACGCTGGTAGGCCGGTTTCCGGAACATACGACTTACCTGGCTTCGAATGCAGAAGAGGCGATTGCGATCCTTCGCGCTTGCCGGATTGACATTGCGCTAACCGATATTTTGATGCCGGGTATGACCGGCCTTGAAATGATAAACCTTACTCGCAGCCAATACCCGCATGTCCGCTGGGTGGTCATATCGGCTTACTCTGAATTTGCATACGCACAAGAAGCGATGCGCCTTGGCGCAAAAGATTATTTGCTGAAGCCGATCGGCAAAGAGATGCTGGTCGAAATTATGGAGAAGCTGGGCGCGGAAATTCAAGAAGAATCGGAAGCGACAGAAGAAGCGGAGCTGCTCCGGATGAACCGCAAATTTGTCCGCGAGGCGGTGTTTCAGCGTTTTTCATCCGGCCTGGATATCGGCCGTTTTGATATGAAGCCGTTGATGGAGAGCTATCCGCGTTTTCATTTGATTATGGTTAAGATGGATACGGATAAGGTCGTCCAGCTGGAGCATTTTATTATTGAGAATGTGATGGGGGAACTTATCGAGCAATACGGCTCCGGATTCGTGACGACCCACGACCGGATAAGCCTGTTAGGGCTTGTCGCCGTTCAGCCGGGGCGAAAGCTTGATGAGCTGCTGGAGGAGCTCCGCAAAAACCTCGTCAAATATTTAAAGGTTCCGTTTCAAATTATGCATACGGAGCAAATTAGCGATATACAGCAGGTGCCGCGGGAAGTTCAGCGGATGCGCCAAGCCTCTACCACGCAAGTCTATGAGCATAATGCAAGCGGAGGCGGCGATCAGCTTATTGAGGTTGCGCTGCAATATATCCGGACGCATTATCAGGAAGAGTTGTCGCTGGAGAAGGTGGCTTCTGTCGTTTATTTGAACCCGGTCTATTTCAGCCAGCTGTTTAAGCAAAAGACCGGCTCAGGCTTCAAAGAGCATGTCATTCAAATCCGGCTGGAGCAGGCGAAACAGCTGCTGCTTAATCCCAAGCTGAAGCTCGCGGACGTTGCCGACCGGATCGGTTACCAGGATATCCGGCATTTCTCCCAGCTGTTCCGTAAAAAATACGGGGAGACGCCATCGGAATTCCGCAGTAAAAATCTAACGGCAGCGGGAACCTCATCCTGATCTTGTAAAAGTCTTGCGCAACGTTTGCAGTTGTATTAACATAAACTTCATAATCATAAGGTTCGAAGGCCGTCCGAATGATGGCTTTCTTTTTTTTGCAAATGAGGGGGAAGCTTCGATGCAATTATGGAATAAAAATGGGAGGCTGCCGGTATTTGGGCTGACGGCTGTGCTGCTGCTGGTCAAAATGGCCATGATGCGCCACTGGCTCTACGATAATGCGGTTGCGGCACATTTGGCGGCAGATGCCGGCTCAATTGTTGCGCTGCTCTCTTTGTTTGGGCTAATCGCAACCAAACGCTGGCGGAGTGTCGTCTATTGGGCGGTCAATGTCATCTTATCGGTGCTTTTGTTTGCCGTCACGGTTTATTATGCGTACTACGGCTCCGTGCCCACCTATTTGGCGCTCAACGCAGTTGATCAGGTTGGACAAGTTAAGGCTAGTGTGGACGCGTTAATCCGGCCGCAATATTATTTGTATTTTGTGGATGTCATTATTCTTTTAGCGGGTTTTATTTATAGGAAGGTGCGCAAACGGGGCGAAGCTGCGAAGGCGGAATCTCATGTTCCAAATCATGCAAAATGGCTCACTATGGGCCTTATTGCAGGCATTGCAGTATGTTTCCTGTACATTCGCGACAACATGGATGTAGCTAACGAGCTGGTGCAGTCGGAGCAGCTTGGCGTACTCAATTATGAGCTGACGGCAGCGATTAATGAAAAACGCGAAGCAATGGCGGTTGGCGGCAAAACGATAACGCAAACGAAACAGGATATCCGCCAGCTGCAGCAAACGTATCCTTATGTAATGGGCAAGCCGGGCGCTACGGGGAACGAACCGGAGTCTAACGGTTTTGGCTCGGCTAAAGGGATGAACGTCATTGTCATTCAGCTGGAGGCGTTCCAGAACTTTACGATTCATCTAAGCGTTGACGGGCAGACGATTACGCCGGTGCTGAATAAGCTTATTGATGAAAGCTACTACTTCCCGCATGTGTATCAGCAGATTGGCCCCGGGAATACGTCCGATGCCGAGTTTATGTCGGGCACATCCATTTATCCGACAGGCGCGATAGCGATGTCTACCGGTTACGGGGACCGGAAGCTGCCGAGTTTTCAAAGGCTGCTGTCCAGCAAAGGGTATGTGACGAATACGTTCCACGTTAACGATGTTACGTTCTGGGACCGGATCAAGCTGTATCCGGCTCTTGGATATGATAAATATTACGATAAGCCGTATTTCAACAATGATCATTTTAACGATTTTGGCGCATCGGATGTTGAGCTGTACCGGGTTGGCGTAGAGCAGCTGAAGAAAGTCCAAGATTCGGGTAAGCCGTTTTATGCGCAATTTGTTACGGCATCAAGCCATTTCCCGTTCAAAGTGCCGAAAGATCAGCAGCGGCTCGTTTTGCCGGATGAGTTCACCAATACGGAGCTGGGCGATTATTTGCAGGCAATCAATTATACGGATTATGCGATTGGCAAGCTGATTGATTCTTTGAAAGCGAACGGAATGTGGGACAATACGATGCTGGTGCTTTACGGAGATCATTTTGGCGTCCAAAAAGATATTGTCAGCGACCAGCTGGTCAGCTCGCAGCTTGGCATCCCGTACGATTCCAGAGTAAGCCGCTTCAATATTCCGCTTATTATGCATGTTCCGGGCGGACAAGGGAAGCAAATCGAAACAACAGGCGGACAACTCGACATTATGCCGACGGAAGCCTCTTTGCTTGGCATCTCGCTGGAGGATGAGAACTATACCGCCTTTGGGCACAACTTGCTGGGCATTGACCATAACGTGTTTGGCATGCGTTATTATTTGCCGACAGGTTCTTTCTTTAACGATGATATCGTGTTTATACCGGGCAAAGGTTTTGATGACGGAACGGCGATTTCGCTGGATACGCTGAAGCCGGTGGACGATATTACGCCTTACCGTTCGGATTATGACTATATTATGAAGCTTGAGAGCTTATCCGACCAGTATGTCAAGGAGCTTCCGAAACGAAAAGATGCGGGAGCGGAACCGGCCGCAGAGCCGGTTAAGCAGTAGTTTATAGAATAGGGATTAACGCTCCGTCTATGACGGGGCGTTTTTTGATTGGGCTGCCCTGCCCCGGCGCGGATAGTCGGTGCACGCAAACAAAGGGCTGCCGGTCCCGCACAACAGGCACAGCGGCCCGGTTGCCCAAGCTGCTCGTTCCGCCAGCTGCCTTCTGCTGTATGGAATGAACGGCATTGAACAACAATACAATCATCCAAATCGTAGAAACACACCTGAACAACGTAGAAACAGCCATAATTGAACGGGCAGCTTTCTGCTATATTTAGAAAGTATCGGACTTGGGACGCAGGAGGACAAGCTAGTACAATGCGCATAGACATCAATAATCCGTTAACCAAAATGGGCATCAAACAACAGCTTATCGTATTATTTTTACTGATGGCGGGACCTATTTTGTTTTTGAACATGTACGGCAATTTGAAAGCGGTACAAATTTTGAAAAAGCATGTTACAAGCGCTTATGTGGAATTAAGCAAACAGAACTTGAATTTGATCAGCCGCGATATTGATTCGGTTGACCGGATTATGACAACGGTTATTCAAAATCCGGTGACGCAGCAAATTGTTCCTTCCGAAGAGGAAGGGATGAGCGTATATGACCTGGTGAAAAAATATACGGTCGTAGATAACCTGCTGTCATTTTATTCAACGAGCAGCGACAGCGGTGAATCGATCAGCTACTCCTTATATATTTATGACCCGGACGATAACTACTTTTTTGCCCCGAAAATTCCGTTAACCCAGCGAGGGGTTTATTTTTTTTCGGACGCCAACAAGCCTGCATGGTTTGATGAAGCGGTCAGCAAACGCGGCAAAGGGTATTTGCGCATTATCGACCAGGCGGGCATTAAGCCGGGGCAAAAGACGCTGGCTTATATCCGTGCCGTATATGATACCAAAACAGGCAATTCGGTCATTGGCGTGCTGGTTGCCAGCAATATGAACGATCAAATTCAGAAGTCGATTCAGACGGTGGAGCTGCCGGATGGTGAAATTTATTTTACAGACTGGGACGATACCATATTAACTTCGAATATCGGCGGCATCGGAAACCGACTTTGGCTTCCGGACCAGCTGCAGCGGAGCGCCAAACATTCCGGTACGGATAATGTGATTACGGACTCGTATATTTTTGTCGCCAATTATAATGCAGCTCCCCAGCAGAAGCTCGTGTACAAAATCCCGGTCCGCTCGCTGCTGCAGCAGCAAAGCGAGCTGCGCAAGGTGCTTCAGCTGATGACGCTGACGTACGGCTTATTTGCTTTTCTGCTCATGATGTATTTCTGGCGCTCCTTGCTTACGCCGCTGCAGAAGCTGGCCAATTTCGTCCGTTCTTACGTACCGGGCGAAGTTATACCGCAAGCGCCGGGCAAAAGCCGCAATGACGAAATCGGCGTGCTGATGCTGGCCATCTACGATATGGCCGACCGGCTGAACTTGCTTGTCCGCGACAAATATCAGCTTGATATTAAGCAGAAGGAATCGCAGCTCCAGCTGCTTTATGAACAGATTAATCCGCATTTGTTATATAACACGCTGGAAAGCATCTATTGGAAAAGCTCGCTGGAAGGCAATTCCGAGTCGGCGGAAATGATTAAGGATCTATCGAAGCTGATGCGGATCAGCTTAAGCAAAGGGCGGGAGCTGATTACGCTTCAGGAGGAGCTGGAGCATGCCTCCGCTTATGTGAAGCTGCAGCAAAGCCGGTATGAATACGGCTTCCAGATCCGCTGGCACATTCCGGAGGAGGCGCTTGCCGTTACAGTGCCCAAAATTACGCTTCAGCCGCTGATCGAAAATGCCATTATCCATGGCGTCAAGCATATGGGCGACGAAGGGGAAATTGCAGTCAGCGCCAGAATCGAAGGGGACCTTATGTTCCTGGAAGTTTCCGATAACGGTTATAAAGGCGCCGATCTGGCCAAGCTGGCCCAGCTGCTGGACGATGCGGAAGCTGATCCGTCGCTCGGCTACGGCGTCCGGAATATTCATAAACGGTTCCAGCTTCATTACGGCCCGCAATACGGGCTGGCGTACAGCCGGAACGAGCAAGGCGGGACAACGGCAACCGTTACGGTGCCGCTTGTGCCCAGATCGGCGGAAGTGACAGAGGAGGAATAAGATTTGTACAGCATATTAGTAGTGGACGATGAGCCGCTTATTTGCAAAGGCCTCAGCGCTTTGCTCGGCTCATCGGGCCTTAGCATTGATCATATTTTTACGGCTAACAGCGGCTACGAGGCGCTTGATTATTTGCGGATGGAAGATATTGATTTGCTCATTACCGATATTCAGATGGGCGAAATGAGCGGAATCGAGCTGATGAACCAGGCGCGGTTAATTAAGCCTTGGGTGCAGACGATTGTTATTTCCGCCCATGAAGCTTTCCAATATGCCCAGTCGGCGATCCGCCTCGGGGCCAAAGATTATTTGATCAAGCCGCTGAACAGCGGGCAGTTTCTGGATTCGGTCCGGGATGTGCTGCTCAAAATTTCCAAACCTGCCCCGGCACCGGTGAATGAGGATAACGGCGCCTCACAGCCGTTCCGGATGGACGCGCCAACTGCGGAGCGGACTTCACTGCTGAACCGGCTTATTTCCGATGCGGATGCGTCCGCAAGAGAGGAAGCCGTGAAGCTGCTGGCGGAGCGATGCGGCCTGGAACTGAAAGGGCCGTATTATACCGTCATCAGCGTCCTGCTGCATGGAGAAGGCAGGTCAGCCAGCCATGATGAGCTGCTGAATTACGGCGCTTTAAACCTGATCAGCGAGCTGTGCAGCAAAGAAGCGCGGTGCAGCGTGTTTTTTGTCCGGCCGGGGGAGATTGCGGTTATTGCCGAATGGGATGAAGCTTTATTTGCCGATATGAGCATTAACAAGGTTAATCAGCTCGACATGATGGGGCAGAGCATTCACTTCAACTTGAATGCTTATTTGCGGCTGCAAGGCGTTGTCGGCATCAGCCAAATATTGCGCGGGCAGGAGTTTCTGTACGAATTGTACGAGCAGTCCAGCAAAGCGGTGTTCTGGCATAAGGAGCATCCGGACCATTATGTGTTTTATTACGGCGATTTCAAGTGGAACCTGTACAAGCAGCCGGAAACGACGGAGGAGCTGCATGAGCGGACGAACCAGATCGTAGAGCAGGCCAAAGCGTATATCGACGAGCATTTTATGCAAAAAGGGCTGACGCTGCATGAAGTGGCGAACCGCAACCATGTCAGTCCGAATTATTTGAGCTATTTGTTCAAAAAAAATATGGACTGCAACTTGTGGGAATATGTCATTAAGCTGCGCATGGAGCTGGCCAAAAGCCTGCTGCTGAACTCGGATTTGCGCAGGTATGAGATCGCCGAGCGGGTCGGTTACGAATCTCCGGAACATTTTAGCAAAATATTTAAAAAATACTACGGCATGAGCCCAAGCGAAATGAAAAAGTAGGATTCGCTACAGTTTGAATAGATACACACATTACTCCGGCGTTCATCCTTTTTTACAATGGAATAGACGAAATGAAAAGGAATGAGGGGTAATGGATGCCTAGTACAACAGCACATCTGGGAACTTCCGAAAAGGCGCCGCAGCAAAAAAACGGCTTCCAGCTTTGGATAAGAAAAAACAAGACAGGGCTGCTCTTTATTTTGCCTGCAGCAGTCATTTTTGTTTTATTTTTGTGGCTGCCTATTTTAAAAGGCTTTTTCTACAGCTTTTATCACATCGACTTTGTTAAGGGCAATACGTTTGTAGGCTTTGACAACTACAAAACGGCATTGGATGACCCTATATTGGGCAAGGCCATCCGCAATACCCTATATTATATGGGGCTTTGCTTAGTTATCGGCTTTGCCGTACCGATAGTGTTCGCCGTAATTATTTCCGAGCTGCGCCGGTTTCAAGGCTTTGTGCGCGTCAGCGCCTATTTGCCGAACGTTATTCCGGTTGTCGTGCTGTACAGCGTGTGGCGCTGGATATACGACCCGGTTGGTCCGATCAATGCGACCTTATCGCAAACCGGCCATGACCAAATTTCGTTTATGACGGATTCGGCCTGGTCCATGATTTCGCTTGTATTTATGGAAACGTGGCAGCAGTTCGGCTCGGCGATGCTGATTTATTTGGCAGCCCTGCTGAGCATTCCGAAAGACTGGTACGAAGCGGCGCAAATTGACGGAGCGGGCGTATGGAGAAGGGTATGGCATATTATGCTGCCTTCCATTCGCGGATTGATTGGCCTGATGTTAATCCTTCAGCTGATCGGAACCTCGCAAGCGTACCAATCTCAATTGGCTATGCTGGACGGCGGTCCAAACTTTACGACAACAACGTATGCACTGCTTATTGTGAAGTATGCCACAACGCAGCTGAACATGGGCGTGGCTTCCGCGCTTGGCGTATTGATGTTCCTTGTGCTTGGCGTACTCGCGATTATTCAATACAAGCTGAACGGAAGAGGGGGAAACTAACAACATGAGCAGTCAAGATCGCAACTTATTGTCCCGCTATGATTTCAATAAAACGTCAGTAAAAGTTTCGTACGGCTTGATCATGCTGCTTGTAGTGGTCATGGTCGTTACAATGCTGTACCCGATCTTCTCGACCTTGTTTAACGCTTTGAAATCCAATGAAGAGGTGAACTCCTTCCCTCCTCATTTCCTGCCGGAAGGCAGCTGGCATTTCAGTAACTTCAAAGAAGGCTGGAACTTTATCGACCTTCCGCTGTTTTTGCGCAATACGTTGTTAATTTTCGCCGGGAACCTTGTTGTAACGATTCTGGTGCTTGGCTTTGCGGCTTATTCGCTGTCGAAGCTGACCTTGCCGAAGAAAAAACTCGTCAATGCCTTTTTTATGACGACGCTTTTTATTCCGCCAACAACGTATTTAATTCCGAACTTTTTGAACTTGCAGGACTTTGGACTGCTGAACTCGTTTTTTGCCTTCTGGCTGCCGGCCGGCGCCAACGCGTATTATTTGCTCCTGCTCAAAAGCTTCTTTGACGGCTTGAGCGGCGAGCTGTTTGAAGCGGCACGGGTTGACGGCGCTTCGGAGCTGAGATGCTTCCTGCAGATCGCGGTTCCGCTTTCGATTCCGATTATTTCGACGCTGGCGATCTTTATTTTCAACACATCGTGGAACGACTGGTTCTGGCCGTCGATGGTGATGCACAGCGACCACCGTTATCCGCTCGCCACAGCAATCTACAAATATATTGTGAATGCAAGAATGCTCGACCTGAACATTAAATTCGCCATTTTGACGATTACGACGATTCCGCCGATTGTAGTATTCCTTGTATTCCAACGTTACATTATCGGCGGACTGCAGCTTGGCGGCGTGAAAGGCTAAGCGGCAAGGCAGCAGTATCGTAGAGCTGCACACGATAGGCATAAGAATACACCTCGTGTTATAAATGCGCTTACATTATGATGGACAAGTAACAAAAAACAAGACATAAAGAGGGGAAAAAACATGCGTAAAGTAACAGCAGTTGTAGCAGGCGTCGCTTTGCTGGGCTCGATTGTTGCGGGTTGCGGCAATAACGGCAATAACGCCAACACAGGCAGCACTTCTGATTCGGCGGCTGGCGACAAAGCCAAAAAAGTTACAATCAGTGTTTATTATCCGCTTCCTGACCAGGTGGAAGACCGTAAGCTGGAAGACGACAAAATCCGCCGCTTCCAAGAGAAGTATCCGAATGTAACGATTGAGAAAAGCGACTGGCATTATAACGTAAATGAGATCGGCATCAAAATGGCTGCAAATGAAGCGCCAACGATTTTTAACACGTTTGCCACAGAAGCTAAATTTCTGGTTGAACGCGGCTGGGCTGCAGATATTACCGATCTGTGGAACAACTACGAGCACAAGGATGAAATCAACCCGACGCTGCAAAACCAATTTGTAATCGACAACAAAGTATACGGCGTGATCCAAAAAGGGTATGTAACCAGCACCGTTGTAAACAAAAAGATGCTGGAAGACAAAAACGTTGCGATTCCTTCCTATGACTGGACTTGGGACGATATGCTGAACACAGCGAAAGCTGTTGCAGATCCGAAGAAAGGCATCTCCGGTATCGCGCCTATGGGTAAAGGCAACGAAGCGGGCTGGAACTGGACGAACTTCCTGTTCGAAGCAGGCGGCGAAATTCAAACCGACGACGGCTCCAAAGTAACGGCAGCGTTCAACTCTGAAGCTGGCGAGAAAGCTATGGAATTCTACAACAAGCTGAAATGGGAAGCGAATGCGATTCCGCAGGACTGGGCGCTTGGCTGGGGCGATGCAGTAGGCGCATTTGCTCAGAAACGTACGGCAATGGTTGTAGCAGGCGCGGAAGGCCCGCTGGATCAAGCGCTGAACCAAGGCGGCATGAAGCCTGAGGATGTATTGACGTACCCGATGCCGGCAGCTGAAAAAGGCGGCAAGCATTACGGTATTTTGGGCGGGGACTATCTGGTCATCAACCCGAATGCATCCAAAGAAGAGCAAGAAGCGGCATTTAACTACATCACGTTTGACTACTTCTCCGACAGCTGGCTGGAATCGGTAGAAAAAGATATTCAAGCCCGCAAAGCGGAAGGCAAATACTACATTCCGCCTCAAATGAACTACTACAAAGACGATTCGGAATACGGCAAAAAAGCGCAAGCGATTTTTGACAAATACGACAACGTCTACAAATATGATGCTGAATCCAACGCTTTGCTGGACGGCAAACCGGAAGCGCAATACAGCACGCAAGAGTTTTACGGCGAAATGACGAATATCATTCAAGAAATTTTCTCGAAGAAAAACGTCGACTACAAAGCGAAGCTGGATACAGCGGCACAAACGATGCAAACGAAATATTATGACCAAATCGGCAAATAATGCCGATCTGGCCCAAGAAGCCCGGGGAATG
Source organism: Paenibacillus protaetiae (assembly GCF_004135365.1). Lineage (NCBI taxonomy): Bacteria > Bacillati > Bacillota > Bacilli > Caryophanales > Paenibacillaceae > Paenibacillus > Paenibacillus protaetiae. The sequence goes on from NZ_CP035492.1 coordinate 3,870,222, forward strand.
ATCCCCGGGCTTCTTGGTGTTATCATTCCATCATTTAGCCGCCAAAGGAGGAAGACCATGAACAAGGGCGGGCGTCCCCCTGATTAGGCTGAAATTGTAAAGGATGGAACGGATAATCGATAAAACGATTAGAATTTTTTAGTAATCGGCCGCTGTTGCCGGAGGCCGTGCTACAATCAGTCTCGTCCAAAATTTGAAGAGAAGGAGACTGAAACTGAATATGATGCGAAAATGGGTTTTGATGATGATGACAGCGCTGCTTTTGTCGGCGGCTGCGCTACATAACAAGGTGGAAGCCGCTTCGCTCAAAATAGGAGCGCAAGGCGACGCTGTGAAGGATTTGCAATACAGGCTCGCTATTTTGAACTATTACACGAATCCAATTGTTCCGACTTACGATAACAATACAGCCGCAGCGGTTAAGAAGTTTCAGAAAGGAGCGGGGCTGGCCGCTGACGGTGTAGCGGGCCAGCTAACGATTCATGCGCTGCATAAAGTATCCGCAAGCAAAGCGGATGTGACCAAAATCGCGAGGGTTATCTATGCCGAAGGCAGAGGAGAACCGTACCAAGGACAGATTGCCATCGGCGCCGTCATTATGAACCGGGTGAAGGCGCCGTCTTTCCCGAAGACGGTGAACGACGTTATTTTTGCGCCTAATGCTTTCTCCGTTGTAGCGGGCGGCCAGTATTGGCTTATTCCCGACAATACCGCGATCAAAGCGGCTAAAGCGGCAGCGACGGGCAGCGATCCGTCGAAGGACGCCTTTTATTTCTACAATGGCAGCGCCACCTCGGACTGGATGCTGTCGCGGCCGGTAACGGTTAAGATCGGCCATCATGTCTTTGCAAAATAAATAAGTCTATGATCCGGATTAACGTACCTGTAAAGTGCTACAAGGCGTTTTTGCCGATATAATAAGGAAAGAAACGTTTCGCAGAAGGGGACGACTTTACCTTTATGAATAAAGTAATGTTAACCGGCGGCGGTTCGGCCGGCCATGTCACCGTCAATTTGGCGCTTATCCCGCGGTTTCGCAAGGAAGGCTGGTCGGTTGACTATATCGGCTCCGAGAACGGCATCGAGAAGCAGCTCGTTGCGCCGCACGAGGATGTGGCGTATCACAGCATTTCGACCGGCAAGCTGCGCCGTTATCTGGACATTCAGAACATGAAGGACCCGTTTAAAGTGGCGAAGGGCGTATTTCAGGCTTACCGGATTATCCGCAGGCGAAAGCCTGATGTGGTGTTTTCCAAAGGCGGTTTTGTATCGGTGCCTGTTGTTGTCGGGGCATGGATGAACCGGGTTCCGGTCATCATCCATGAATCGGATTTGACACCGGGCCTTGCCAATCGGCTGGCTATCCCGTTCGCCCGCGCGGTATGCACGACATTTCCCGAAACGGAGCAGCATTTGGATAAAGGCAAAGCCCGTTATGTCGGTGCGGTCGTACGCGAGGAGCTGGCGAAGGGGCGCGCTGAGCGGGGGCGGATGCTGTGCGAATTTACGAGGCAGAAGCCGGTGCTGCTCATTATGGGCGGCAGCCTTGGCGCGCGCAAAATCAACGAGACGGTCAAAGCCGCGATGGGGCGGCTGGCCGAACGGTTTCAAGTGGTGCATCTATGCGGCAAAGGGCAAGTGGACCCATCGGTGAGGTATCCTTTTTACAGGCCGTTTGAGTATTTAAGCGACGAGCTGCCGGATGTGCTGGCGATGGCGGATATTGTGCTGTCGCGGGCAGGCTCGAATTCGATTTTTGAATTTTTAAGCTTGAAAAAACCGATGCTGCTTGTTCCGCTGACGAAGGAGCAAAGCAGAGGGGACCAGATTCTGAATGCGGAATCGTTCCGCAAATCCGGGTTTTGCGAAGTGTTGCAGGAAGCGGATATGACGGCGGATACGCTGGCGGACAGCTTGTTCCGCTTGTATGACAGCCGCGAGGCTTACCGGAGCCGGATGGAGCAATATGAGCAAAAGGATACGCTTGAGCAGCTGTTCCGCCTTATTCAGGCAGCGGCGAAGAAACCGGGATAACGGGGCGGGAATAACGTCTGCGAACGGCGGACGGCGGCTGTGCGGAATGCTGAGGCGCTGACAGACAGCGGCCGTGGAGGCGAATAAGGCCGTTCCGGCAAAATGATAATGGGGCTGCTCCGACGGGAGGCAGCCCTATTTGCAATCCGCTGCCATGCAGCATGGCTAGCCGCTGGCACGGTTATATTTGCCAATGATTTTACGAACGCTTTCGCCGGACAGATAATACATCCGTTCCAGCTCGCGGATGCTTCTTCCGCTGCAATACGCGTTGTAAATTTCCTCATTGCGCAGCTTGATGCGCTCCCGGGTTCCGCTTAGCTCTCCCCAGCCGGCTCTCTGCTCGTTTTGCTTTGGAATGTAGAGCAGCTCGCCTTCAATATATTGCTGAATTTGCTGCAGCAGTTTGGGAGGAAGCACATCCTTTCCGTTTCTGTAATGGGCCATCGATGCCCTCCTTCATCAAAATCGTCCAAAAGCTATCGGTGGTTCTCATCGCATTCGCGTTGAACATGCTTACCTTCCTCCTTTCATCTATCAACAGTATTGGATTTTGTAACAAAACGGTTAAAGGGGGAGCCGGTAAAAGCTCCCCTGTGAACGGGTATTCGCTTTACGCGAATACCACCTCCTGGTTCTGAATCAATTCGTTCAGCCTCCTTTCCGTTCATTTCGTCGGCCCGACATCTATATTAAGCCATACTGGAAGGCGCTGGCGCAAGAGACAAAATAAACATATCTGTTTTTTACCATTCCGGGTCTGTTATGATGGAACAAAAGGGACGGACGGAAAGGAGATGCCGCCGGATGACAGCGGAGAAAGGGCCGGATCAAGCCGGCCATGTCCAGGAGCTGATCGCGCTGCGGACGATTGCAGAGACCTTAAATGAATCGACCGGGCTGAGCACGGAGCTGCTTAATGATGTGATTGAAAAGCTGCTGCAGCTGACCGGGCTGTCGTCCGGCTGGATGTTTCTAGTGGATGAGCAGGGCTCTTACGAGTTTGCCGCAGGAAGACATCTGCCGCCCGGCCTGACCCGCAGCGGAGACGAGCCGATGCGCTGCGGCGACTGCTGGTGCCTCGAGCGGTACCGGGAAGGCCGGCTGAAGAACGCCGTCAATATTTTAAACTGCAGGCGGATTGAGAATGCGGAACAGGGCAATTGGGGAGATACATGCGGCATCACCCATCACGCGACCGTGCCGATCCGGTCCGGCAGCCGGCGGTTTGGCGTGCTGAACGTTGCGGCTCCCGGCAAAATGCATTTTGAGGACGAAGAGCTGGCGCTGCTTCAGTCGGTGGCGTTCCAGCTTGGCAGTGCGATTGAGCGGATGCGGCTTTATGCGGCGGAGCAGCGGCGCGCTTTTTTGTTTGCAAGGCTGGGCGTATACGGCGCCGAGCTGGGGACAGCGGCAACGCGTGCCAAGGATCATTCGCAGCTGGCCGAACAGGCGCTTGCGCTGATCGGCTGCCATTTTGACTGGACGTGCGCCGCGCTGCTGGAGCCGTCCGGCGGCGACTTGATGGTCCGCGCCGTTTATGCGGGAGGCGAAACGTTTGTGCCGCAGGCGCATTTGGCCATGGATGTCATCGACTGGTACGAAATCACCTTGGGCAAGCGGTGCCCGGTGCCCATTCCTGCTGCGGAAGCGGAGCGGCTGGCTGCCTGGCTGGCGCAGCAGCAGCTTTTGCCGCAGCTGAAGCAGGCGGCTGCCGCCGCTGTGAAGTCGTCCGGCTCCGGCGTAACCGGCCTGCTGCTCATCGGCTATGACCGGCCGGGCGAGCTGTACCGGACGGATGCCGAGGTGATCGACGCTTTGGCGGAGCTGATTGGCGTCACGTTTGAACGGGCCCGGCTGGAAGCAAACCGGCGGGAGCTGGCGCGAATGGAGGAGCGCAACAGGCTCGCCCGGGATTTGCATGATTCCGTCAGCCAGACGCTTTTTTCGCTGGCGATGATGTCGAAGGGGGCTTACAGCTTGACCGCAGCGGACGGGGAAGGCCCGCTTCAGGCTGCGCTGGAAGATATTCAGGCTTTGTCCCAAAGCGCGCTGAAAGAAATGCGCGAGCTCATTATGCAGCTGCGGCCGGCCGGCTTGGAGGAAGGGCTGGCGACCGGACTGAGGCATTACGGCGAGTCGCTGAAGCTGCAGGTGGATACGAAGGTGGCCGGCGTAAAGGAGCTGCCGCGCGCCGTAGAAGAAGCGTTATGGCGTATCGGCCAGGAAGCGTTAAACAATGCGAGCAAGCATGCAGGCGTGCAGGCGGCAGAGATTACGCTGCAGCTGGGCAGGCAGGAGGCTGTGCTGCGCATTGCCGACCGCGGGCGCGGCATAACGAAAAAAAGATTAAACGAGCTGACCCGCCGATCGTTTGGTTTGTCGACGATGCGGGAGCGGGCGGAAGCGCTTGGCGGGCGGCTGACACTGACAACCGCGTACCGGAAAGGCACAATTATCGAAGCGGCCATCCCGCTGAAGCCGGACCGTGAAGGATGAAGACGGAACACGACCGGAACGATAGAGAGAAAGCAAGGTGGAGAGGAATGCCAATTAAATTGCTTATTGCGGATGACCATGCGATGGTTCGCCGCGGCTTGCAGGTGTTTCTGGCTACGCAGCCGGATATTGTGCTCGTCGGGGAAGCGGTAAACGGGCAGGAAGCGTTGGAACGGGCGGCGGAGCTAGACCCGGATGTGATACTGATGGATTTGCATATGCCGCTGCTGGACGGCATTGAAACGACGGCGAGGCTGGCCGAAGCGGGGTCGCCGGCCAAAATTATTGTATTGACGTCTTACGCGGATCAGGCGCATGTGCTGCCCGCCATTCAAGCTGGGGCAAAAGGATATTTGCTGAAGGATATCGAGCCGGAGGCGCTTATCGAAGCGGTGCGCCGCGTGTATCGGGGGCAGGTGGAGCTTCATCCCGCTGCGGCCGGACTGCTTGTCAGTCATGTGTCCGGCAGCGAGAAGCGGCATGAGGAGGCAAGCGGCGATGCAGCGGACGGCTTGCTGGAGCAGCTGACCCGGAGGGAGCTGGATGTGCTCCGGCTCATTGCTTCCGGTAAATCCAATAAGGAAATAAGCGAATTGCTTGTCATTACGGAAAAGACGGTAAAAACTCACGTCAGCCATCTGCTCGACAAATTAGGTTTGGCGGACCGGACGCAAGCTGCGATCTACGCGGTGAAGCGGGGCATTGGGCAATCATAAAATCTCATCCTAAAGTTGTAGAAACACTCGGCCGACCGGCCGAGTGTTTTTAGGCTGCAAGTTCATTCGTTCTGCCGACGATGGCCTCCCCAGTCTTCTGTACAATGAAAGCATAAAGAGAAGCTTACATTTTGGGAGGAGCGGTATTGAGATGAAAATCGTGATTGTGGCAGGCAGCAACCGGAAAGGAGCGACGAGCACAAGTTTAGCGCAAGCGCTGGCGAAGCGGATGGAACGCAGGCAGATTGAGGCGGTTTTGTTTGATTTGTATGAATCGCCGCTTCCGTTTTATTCGCCGGATGAATCCGCCGACTGGCACGCGGGCGTAGTTAAGCTTCGCAAGCTGATGCTGGAAGCGGACGGCATCGTGCTGGCAACGCCGGAGTATCACGGGGCGATGAGCGGCGTGTTAAAAAATGCGCTTGATTTTTTAAGCAAAGATCACTTTAAAGGAAAAGCGGTATTGTCTGCCAGTTCCGCAGGGGGCGCGGTTGGCGTCAGCTCGCTGCAGCAGCTGCAGGCGGTTGTCCGCAATTTGCATGGCATTAACAGCCCGGAGTGGATTTCAATCGGCGGGGCACAGCGGGCCGGATACGAGAATGGGACGCTTGCCCGGCTCGATCCGCGTTCTGAACAAAGCCTGGAAGCTTTTTTGCAGCTGGCAGAGGCGCTTATGCGCAATAAGGAAGAAGCGGAAGCGCGATGATGAATCGTTTGCCGGGCTGGAGAGAGCGGCGGCTGTCGTTTGACCGGTTTGGCTGCGTGGTTCACGCCGTTCTTGTTTAAGGAAACATTTTGCGGAGCTCGTCCGGCATCGGACGGCTTTTTCGCGTTTCCACATCCATGGCTACGCTTGTTACCTCGGCATCCGCGCACAGCTCTCCTTGGCCGTTCCATACGCGCTGCAGCAGCACAAAGCTGCTTCGGCCGGCTGACTTGGGTTCGGTTGTAATCGTCAGCTTCTCGCCTTGCCGGATCTCTTTCCGGTAGCTGATATTAATATTGACGGTTACCGTCTGCACGCCAAGCGCCTTCAGCACATCATAATGGAGTTCTCCGGCTTCATACCACTCCTCGCGTCCCCATTCGAGATATTCCAAATATTTGGCATTGTTCACATGGCCGTTCACATCAATTTCGGTTGGACGGACTACAATTTCGAGCGATGTTTTCATTCATGGAATCTCCTCTCTAGCGGCTGCAGCTGAAACTGCAGCCGGTTAATAAAACTTGCTGCCGCTTTAGATACCGCTTTCCCTGCAGGCCGCGCCCATCCCAAATAAACCGGGGCCGGATGAGGCAAATTAATGTCCAGCAGTGTAACGGAGCCTTCTCCTGCAATAAATTCCGAGAAGGAATAACTGAGTCCCAGCGTAACGGCTGAGTAATGCTCTACCGCGCTGCGGATTGCTTCCGTATTATTGGTCGTAAATACGATATCCGCTTTTTGGCCGTACAGCGACTCCAGATTTTGAATATACCAAAGCACATATTCATCCCGGTACAACACGATCCGGCTGCTCAGCAGTTCTTCCGGCGAGATTTGATTCAGGAAAGCGAGCGGCGACCGGCGGCTGACAGCCGCCAGCATTTTAATTTGCATAAGCGGCTCGAAGGTGACGGCCGTATCATCATGGAGCAGCTCATTGGACAATACCATCAGGCCGGCATCCAGTTTGTTGTTTCGGATATCCTCCAATATTTCCTGAGAGCCTTTCTCCTCCATATCCAGCATGACATTCGGATAATCGTCGCGGAACTGCATGATCAGATCAACGACCAGTCTCGTATGGGCCGGGATGGTTGCAAAACGAAGCTCGCCGCTCAGCTCGCCGGACAACCCGCTCGCAGTATGCTTCAGTTCTTCGTATTTCGCAAGCAGCTCTGCGGCCTTTTTTAGAAACTGTCTTCCTTCGGCCGTAGGTTCGGCTCCTGTACGGGAACGTTTGAACAGCTGTAGGTTAAATTCGGATTCCAGGCTGGAGATCGACTGGCTCACCGCGGGCAGGGTTACATGCAAATTGCGCGCAGCGCTGGAAATTGAACCGCTCCGGGCTACTTCAACGGCATACGCAAGTTTTTCGATTTGCAAAGGACAGACCGCCTTCCTTCATTAATCATTTCTTTAGGCACCCTAGAAAAAACGAAATATTTGTTAATGTACCGCAGTGATACAATAGTTTCAAGCGGTAAACAATGATGACGACTCTGGTCATGCTGAACAGGAGGAAACAACGATGAGGTTTACAGATAAAGTAGTGGTTGTAACGGGCGGAGCAAGCGGCATCGGGGCTGCAACCGCGAGAATGTTCGCTCAGGAAGGCGCTAAAGTCGCCATTGCGGATTTTTCAGATAAAGGCCAGTCCTTCTCGGATGAGCTGAATCAGGAAGGTTTCGATACCTGTTTTGTGAAAGCCAATGTGATGGAGGAAGAAGACGTTAAACGGATGGTGGAGCAGACGGTAGCCCGCTACGGCAAACTCGACATTATGTTCGCCAACGCAGGCATTGCCAAAGATGCGCCTGTAAAAGATTTAAGCTTTGAGGATTGGAAACGCACAATAGATATTAACTTGACCGGCGTTTATTTGTGCGACAAATATGCCATTGAGCAAATGATGAAGCAGGGGACAGGCGGTGCGATCGTCAACACCGGATCGATTCATAGCCATGTCGGCAAAGGCGGGGTAACCGCATATGCGGCATCCAAAGGCGGAGTGAAGCTGCTGACGCAGTCGGTTGGCATCGACTATGCCAAGCACGGCATCCGCGTCAATGCAGTTTGCCCGGGTTATATTGATACGCCGCTGCTGTCCGGCGGTAATAAAGCTTTCTTTGACCATTTGGTCAGCCTGCATCCGATGGGCCGCCTCGGACAAGCCGAGGAAGTGGCGAAAGCGGTCCTCTTCCTTGCCAGCGACGACGCATCCTTTATCACCGGCTCTTCGCTTATGGTAGACGGCGGATATACGGCGCAATAACCGGACGCTCCGCAGCGAAAAACCCCCGCAGCATATGCCGCGGGGGTTTTTGCCGGTTTATTGTTTTTTCTTGCCGTACAGCACGGCAAATTCGAAATACTTGAACATGCAGTCCACATCCGCGAAGCCTGCCTGGCTCATCCAGCGCAGCTGATCCTCCAGCGGGGCGTTAATATCTTCCTTGCGCCGCTCGATAGAGGCATTGATCGCATCCAGCGCAAGGCCGCTGTCATGGATCGACATTAACCAGCGCCGGTTGTAATAGGCATCGGTCACATCTGTTGCGCCTTTGACCTGGTCGGCGTTGACGAAGATGCCGCCATCCTCCAGCATATTGTAGATGTTAATGAACAGCTGCCTTTTTCCCATATGCGGGAGATGATGAATGGACAAGGAAGAGACGACGAAGTCATACGTTTGATCAAACGGGTAGGAGGTGTAGTCACCTGTAATGTAAGACACATTGCTGTTTGAGCCAAACCGTTTTTTTGCTTCATTCAGCATTTTGTCGCTGAAATCGACGAGGGTGAGGCTGGCGTTCGGAAACTGCTGCATAACCATCGTGGAGAACAGGCCTGTGCCAGCGCCAAGATCCAGGATCCGCGGAGCAGGTTTGTTCGTTTCCAGGAGCGATAAGGCCATACCGTAAAATTGATCAAAGCAGGGAATCAGCTGCCTTCTTTGCTGGTCATAATTGTTTGCGACCGAATCAAACTGTCTTTTGACATTCAGGTTCATAGCGCCGCCTCCTTGTTTCGTGAATTGCTTTTCGATTATCAAATTTGTTCTTATTGTAAAAGAACGGGCGGCAAACAAGAAATATATAAAAGGAATGAAGTTTATAGTGTATTCCTATAAAGCGGCAGAGGCGCAGCAGTGCCGCAAAAGCGGCTTGTACTTGACTTCACGAGGCTTTAGCGGTATTATTACGAATGCACTTTAATAAAAGATAAGGTGATTAAGATGAACTCTAAATTGCAAATTCGGGGCATTGCCGCTTCCGACAAAAACCTAAAAACAGGCTTGTATCAGTTCATTATCACACTGGGCGAAGGTGCAAAAGGAAGAGCTTTCTTCACCAATAAGCCGGAGTGGAAAATGACGGCGGTAACTCGTTTGCTTAACGTGCCGTGCCCGATCTGCCACAAAGATTACTACTGCAACTGCCTGGAGAAAAACGCCGAATACATCGAACGCCAAATTATTGACGGCGATTTGATTTCCAGCGTTCTCGACTAGTTAACACGCAAAGTATAAAACCCGAAGCTTCCCGCGGTTCCGCGGAAGCAGTCGGGTTTTTTTCGTTTAAATTTGCTCCGGCGTTTCGATGCCCAGAATGGCAAGACCTCTCCGGATCGTATCGCCCGCCGCTTCTGTCAGCCGCAGCTTGGCCAGACGTTCAGGCGCATGTTCGGCGAGCACCCGTTCATGCGTATAAAACCGGTTGAACAAGCGGGCCAGCTCCAGCAAATATTTGGCGAGCACGGACGGCTCCGCTTTGTCGGCGGCAAGGCTGACGGCCTCCGGATAGCGGAGCAGCGCGGTCAGCAGCTCCCAGGATGTATCGCTGCTTAGGCAGCTGTAGCCGGGTGCGGCGTCTGCAGCGGTGCTGCCCGGATCGGCGGACTCGCCATCCGTGCCGGCGCCGCCCGCCGATCTGCCCGCCGGTGCAGCTTTTTCGCCGGCAAGAGCTTTGGCAAGCAGGCTTCTTGTGCGCGCATACGTATACTGCAAGTACGGCCCGGTTTCGCCGTCGAACTGGACAATATCCTCCAAGGAGAAATTGACTTCCAACTGGCGAGTATTTTTTAAATCGGCAAATATAACAGCCCCGACGCCAATGGCCTCGGCCACCTGTTCCTTATCCGGCAAATCCGGATTTTTTTGCTCGATTTTGCTCAGCGCATGCTGAACGGCTTCATCCAGCACCTCCTCCAGAAACACAACCTTCCCTTTGCGGGTGGACATTTTGCGGCCTTCGATCTTCATCAGCCCAAACGATATGTGCCGGCACTGTTCTACCCAAGCGTAACCAAGCTTCGCAAGGACGAGAAACAGCTGGCGAAAATGGAGCGCCTGCTCGCCGCCAACCACATACAGCAGCTCATCGCCGCCCATGGCGTTATGCCGGTACAGCGCGGTAGCCAGATCGCGGGTCGCATAAATCGAAGCGCCGTCGGATTTGACAATCAGGCACGGCGGCAGCCCGTATTCGTCCAGCCTTACAACCAGCGCGCCGTCGCTTTCCTCCAGCAGTCCTTTGGCTTCCAGCTCGCGGGTTACGTCATCCATTTTATCGTTGTAAAAACTTTCCCCGAGCACATGGTCGAACCGGACGCCCAGCCGGCTGTACAGCTTGTTGAATTCCTGCATGCTTTCGTCCACGAACTTGCGCCATAGCGGCAAAGCCTGTTCATCGCCGGTTTCCAGCTTATGGAACCAGCTTCTTGCCTCATCCTCCAGCGCGGGCGCCGCTTTCGCTTCCTCATGGAATTTAACGTACAGCTCCAAATACGCTTTAATAGGCCCAAGCTCGGCGATGCGGCTTTCGTCGGCCCACCGCAAATAAGCGGCAATCATTTTGCCGAACTGCGTGCCCCAGTCGCCGATATGGTTGACGCGCACCGTTTCAGCGCCGGTTTGCTCCAGCAGGTTGGCAACCGCATTGCCGATCATTGTTGAACGCAAATGGCCGATGCCAAAAGGTTTCGCTATATTTGGCGAGGAAAGGTCAATTACGATCCGCCGGCCTTCGCGCTGCTTGGATTGGCCGAATTGTTCAGCGCTTGCCGCTTGCAGAATAGACGGCGCCAAGTACGCCCGGTCAAAAGCAAAGTTGACGTAAGGGCCGTCAGCATGCGCGGTAAAGTGTGCTGTCCGGGCATTTAATTGCTCAGCGAGCTGCCGGGCGATAACGGCAGGGCTTTGCTGCATTGCTTTTGCCAGCGCAAAGCATGGAAAAGCGACATCTCCCCGGCCGCGTTCGGCCGGATACTCCAGCATCGCCGGCAGGCGGTCTGCGTCGCCGAACGGATCCGGCAATAAAGCGGCCAAATGAGAAGCGGCGGCATGTTTCAGATTCAGCATCATTGGAATAACCCCCTTTGTATGTTGCGGCAATCTTCGGCAGCCCGGCCGGGCGATTCTGATTTCAAACCAAAAACCCCCGTCTCGTAAGAGACGGGGAATAAGCCCGCGGTGCCACTCTTGTTATCATCGCCGGATAATGCGGAGATGATATCTTTGCCGTTGTAACGGTTCCGAACCGGACGACTCTACCTCACGCTTATAACCTGCAGCGGCATCGAATCGCCATCTCCCGGGCCCTCTTCCCCAAATGTTCCTTGCCGGCTTCTACCAACCCGGCTCGCTGCCAATTCCCATTTGGCTACTTTCCCGTTCGTCAATATTACACGTTATATTAATCGAACTATTCTGAAAAATCAAGCGTAAAATTCGTTTGGCTACGCCGGATCAAACGGCAGCGTATCAATCGCAGATTTAATAATCGCGCACGATTGGCGCATTTGCTCTTTTTCCTTTGGCGTTAAATTCAGCTCGACCACTTCCTTTACGCCCCCTCGGGTAATGATGGCCGGCACGCCGGCACTGATGCCGCGGCAGCCATATTCGCCGTCCAAGATGGTAGAGACGGCAATGATCCGGTGGTCGTCGTTGAATATGGAACGGACAATAAACGCAAGCGCATTGGCGACGCCATAATGGGTAGAGCCTTTCAGGCTGTAAATTTCCCAGCCTACGTTTTTGGTATGGAGCGATATATCCTCCAGGCTGACATGGCCAAACCGCTGCGGATGCTGGCGCAGTATATCAAGCAGCGGCTTGCCGCCGACCGTCACATGCGACCAGGCGGGGAATTGCGATTCGCCGTGCTCGCCAAGCACATAGCCGTGCACGCTGCGCGGATCGACGAGCAGATGCTCGGACAGCAGCGTTTTGAGCCGGGAGGAGTCGATGGACGTTCCCGTGCCGAGCACGTGGCTGCGAGGCAGCCCGGACAGCCGCCAGACGGCATAGGTGACAATATCGACAGGATTGGACGCTGCGAGAAATATGCCTTGAAAACCGCTTGCCATAATCGTCTTGATCATCGGTTCATGAATGTCCATGACTGTATTCAGGAGCTCCAGCCTTGTGCCGCCGTTTGGCGGATAAGCCCCTGCACATAAGATGATGATATCCATGTCGGCGCATTGCTCGTAAGTGCCCTTGTAAACTTTGGTCCGCGAATGGACAAAATCCATGCAATGCGATAAATCAAGCGCCTGGGCGTAGGCGCGGTCGGGCTTGCGGTCAACGAGCATAATTTCATCGCATATGGACTGGTTGATCAAGGAGTAGGCGCAGCTTGAGCCGACATAACCAACGCCGATAATCGCGACTTTTCGCGCTTGGCTTCCCATCCGCCTCATCCTTTCTGTCTTCTGTGCAAGTTATTGCTACTATATGGCGGAAGATGCCGGATGTATGACTTGAAAGGCACGAAGGGCATGGCACCCGAGGAGCGAAAATGCAGCAAGGCCGTCCCGCATCATAACGGAACGGCCTTGCTGCTTATTGGGCCAGCTGTGTAAACCAGGTTATTTCTGTTTGCCTCTGTTACCGATTTCCTCGGTGACGACGAAAGCGAGATCCACATTGTTATACAGCGATAGCACGCCCAGCACCGTATCATCCGGAATGTCCCCGGCCTCTTCTTTCGGAACCGTCAAGGCGATCGCCTGCTGCAGCGCCTCGTTCGCAGCCTGGTTCGGATAAGCGCGGGCATAGAGCTGAACGGGGTCCAGCCCGTTGTTGACGCACCACTGCGCGAATACTAACACCATCATCTGTTCATCCCGTTTGTAGCTTTCGATTATTTGCTGCTCCAGGTTGCTGCTCATAAACTGCATTCACCTCTATTAAATTTTGATCGCTTTTTTATACAACGGATACAGCCATTTTACACCGTTTGCCGTCAGCGTATCGGCCAGCAAATGCGAGGCATATCCAGCGATGGCCGCATTGGCGATTCCATCCAGCCCAAGCTCCTGCTCCAGCTGCATGCCAATCCAGCCCCATCCGGCGACAGCCCATACCGTATGCGTTAAGCCGCGGTGTTTGAGCCATGGCGCCCATGCGACAAATACGCCGAGCCCGATCATCCATCTTGCCTGTATGGACCAGCCGGCATAAGCAAGCCCTGCGCCAATCAAGCTGACCAGCATATTGCGGATAAACCCTTCTTTTGTAATAAAGCCAAGCAGCAGTACAACGGCGGCAGCCGCAGTAAAGGCGGGCGAGAAGGTGCGCTGCGCCAAATAGGCGGCAGCCGCTCCGGCGCTGAGCAGCAGCCCTGCGATGAGCACAAGGCTCCGCAGCGCCTTGGATACTTTGCCGATTTTGCTGCTGAGCATGCTGGGGCCGTCCAAATCGGCGCTGAGCGCCGAGAATGAAGCCACGGTAATGTACAAGGCGGCATTTTTGGGCGTAAACGGGTAATAGGCGGCTGCAAATACACCGATCGCAGCACCAATGGCCAAATGTGTTGTTCCTTTCATGGCCCCTCCTGACTGAATTGCCCCGGGGGCATCTAATCCGTTAAGCAGTAAGCAAACATATGTTTGCTTTGTTATTATACATGCGTGCAGCCCCGCTGTACAGGAAACCGTTCCTTTTTTTATGGAATCAGCGGCTTCGGATTGGGACAAAGTAGTAAAGGAACAGGGGGAATGAGAATTGACGATGAATAGCGGCCGTACGGACGAAAACCATATTACGCTGCACGGATTTAACAATTTAACAAAAACGCTCAGCTTTAATATGTATGATATCTGCTATACGAAAACAAAACAGGAACGCGAAGCTTATATCGAATATATCGACGAGCAATATAATTCGGAGCGGCTGACCGGCATTTTAAATACGGTTTCCGAGATGATCGGGGCGCATGTGCTCAATACGGCCAAGCAAGACTACGTGCCGCAAGGGGCAAGCGTAACGCTGCTTGTATCGGAAGGGCCGGTGGTGGAGGTGCCGAAGGAAGCTTTCGACGAAACGCCGGGACCGCTCCCGGACAATGTGGTCTTGCAGCTCGACAAAAGCCATATTACGGTTCATACGTATCCCGAATACCATCCAAGCGAAGGGATCAGCACCTTTCGGGCTGACATCGACGTTTCGACTTGCGGCGAAATATCGCCGCTGAAGGCGCTCCATTATTTGATCCGGTCGTTTGACACGGACATTATGACCATCGACTACCGGGTGAGAGGCTTTACGAGGGATATTAACGGAAACAAGCTGTTTATTGATCATGAAATTACATCGATTCAAAACTATATTCCCGGCGATATAATCAGCGCTTACGATATGATTGACGTTAACGTTTATCAGGAGCATATCTTTCATACGAAATGCAAGCTGAAGCAGTTTGACCTGAACAATTATTTGTTTGGCTACAAGAAAGACAAGCTGAGCACGGAAGAGCAGGATACAATTACCGCGAGGTTGAAGGAGGAGATGGACGAAATTTTTTACGGTCAAAATATGTCCCGCGTGCATTAGCCATGCAGCGGGACCAAGCGGTTTTGCAGCGCCCCCTCCGCCGGTTACAGGAAAGGGCGTTTCATTTTTATCGTTTTAGCATTTAGTGTTTTAGCCGCTAATAATTTTGATATGGAATGTTCTGGTGCGCGGTCCGTCATATTCGCAAAAATAAATGCCCTGCCATGTGCCGAGCAGAAGGCGCCCGCGTTCGATCAGCACCGTCTGGCTTGTGCCGGTCTGAATCGCTTTCAGATGTGCGGCTGTGTTGCCTTCCGCATGCCGGTCCAGCTGATGCTCCCACGGATACAGTTCGTCCAGCCGGCGCAGCACGTCGCGGACGACATCGGGGTCGGCATTTTCGTTAATGGCAATGCCGGCGGTTGTATGCGGGCAATAGACGATGCACATCCCTTCTTGAACGCCGCTTTCCTGCACCGCCTGCTGGACGGTGCGTGTAATTTCTACCATTTGGTCCCGTTGTCTGGTCGATATTTCATACGTATGCATGTTGGCTGCCGCCTCCCTTTTAGAGTTAAAAACGAATATAATCATTATAACGCAATTCTTTTTTCCAAAAAGAAATAAACCTGTTAATATCCTACTATACTTATAGGGATAAATGATTTAATATTAAAGATAACGGGTTGATCGAAATGGATACAATTGAATAAGACGGAGGACCTGGCTAGTGGCTGCTATACCTGATAAAGCTTTCATCCAAACATTAAGCAACAGCCTAGACGAAGCGATTCGTTTAGTGGCAGACGACCGGGAAGCGGAAGGGTACGAACTGATTAAACATATTGCGGATACGCTGCTTGTAACTGCAGTTTTTTACGAGGATTCGGAACTTTTTGCAACCGCCCGGGAATTTTATCAGTTAATTGATCGCTAGAATGGCAGCATGGCCAAAAACAAAAAGCAGGGGCAAACATTGCGCAAGCGGTGGCTGCCCCTGCTTTTTGTTGGAATGGAGCGAAACAGCTGAAGCAAAAAAACAATAGGGTTATCCTAATTTTGGTGTTATTATGATAACAAATCCTATTTACTGTAGTAAGGCGGTGTTAACATGGCGAATAAGGTAACGATGCAGCAAATCGCAGATCAATTGGGGTTATCCAAATTCGCAGTTTCGAAAGCGCTTTCCGGGAAATCCGGCGTAAGTGCGGAAACGCGCGAGAAGATCGTATCGGTTGCAACTCAGCTGGGGTATTTCGCGAACAAGCAAATCAAGGCTTCCGCCTCCAAGCGATCAGAAGAAGCCGTCAGCGGCGGCCTGCCTGCTTCCGGCAAGGAAACGGTAATTGTGCTTGTTCCCAACGTAAGGAACCAGACGCGCGAGTCGTCTTATTGGGGCCGGATCATTGACGGTATTGCAGCGGAGCTCCAGGAGCGGGAAGTCGGCATGGTGCTCGTAACGGAGCAGTTTCGGGACAGCTTCTCCAATCTGATCAATCCAAACGGTGTCAAAGGCATTATTGGAGTCGGATTCGTTTCCTCCCAGCTGCTGCTGGAGATCCGTAATTTGGGTATTCCTTTCATACTGGTTGACCATGAAGATCCGTTAATTCCTTCGGACACATTGTTTATGAACAATATGGAATGTGTAAGAAGAGTGACCAATTATTTGATTGGGTGCGGCCATCGCAAGCTGCAGTTCGTAGGCAATATCCGTTATGCCCGCAGCTTTGCCGACCGCTGGTCCGGTTTCCGTTCCATGCTGGAGGAACACGGGCTGGAGCAGGAGCAGGACCGGAGCTTGCTGGGCCTTACAGGAGAAGGGCGTGCCGAAATGCTGCCGGATGAGCTGGAGGGGGCGCTCGGCCGGATGAAGGAGCAGCATACGCTTCCTACCGCGATGGTATGCGCCAACGATCTGATCGCGATGCGTGTCATTGGTATTCTGGGCCAGCTTGGCATAGCCGTGCCCGAGCAATGCTCCGTTACCGGCTTTGACAATATTGAGGAAGCGGCCCATGCGGTGCCTGCGCTCAGTACTGTCCATGTCGACAAAGAAGCGCTTGGCCGGCGGGCGACGGAAATGCTGCTGCGGAGAGTTGCCCATATAAGCGAGCCGCAAGAGAAAGTATTGTTGAGCGGCGAATTTATTTTGCGTGATTCAACGGTATATCCGCTCCTTCAAACTGCATTATCATGAGAGGCGGGCATAAGGGGAGCGCTTGGGGGAAATGGCCGTACAGGCTGCGAAGATGGACGGAAGTGCCGGCAACCCGGATGGAGGGGAAGCTGTTTATCGTATTTTTGTTCCTTGTTCTTTTGCCTATCGGTTTGATTACTTTTATAGCTTCGGAGCGTTATACCGGTACGATTGAGAACAATACCGTCGCTTACGTCTCCCAAATATCCGACAAAATGATGAGCAAGCTTGACGACTATACCACCGATATGAAAAAGATATCGATTATTCCCTCCTATTTAAATGAAATCCAGACCGGCCTGCAATGGTCCAATGAGTATTACAAAGGAAAGGACAAGGAATCATTCCAGTCTCCAAGCGCGGGCGAAAGCCAGATGAAGCTGCAAATTACGCGTAAAGTGGAAAGCAGCATCGCTTTTATGAATAACATCAAGGAAGGCACAAGCAACGTTTATTTATTTGATTTGTACGGCAATCCGTATTATGTCATTAAAAGCGGAGGCAAGCGAAGCAACTTGCAGCAGTTTTATGACAGCTGGAAGGAAAGCGCTTACGAGGCAGCCGGAAAACCTGTGCTGGTCAGCACTCAGGAAATTGCCGGTCAGCCCGGCAGCAAGCAGCAGTATATGTTTACCGTTGTCCGCGACATTATTGATAAGTCCTACCGTTCAATCGGTATGATTGCAGTAGATGCGAATATTAACGTCATCGAAGGAATCGTTAACGATCTGGACCAAACCACACATGGGCTGACTATGATTTTGGATCAGAAGGGTTACGTCATTTACGACAGCGAGAAAAAATATTTGGCCCAGAATTTGTCCCAAAACGAGGTGGCGCGGCTGGCAGTTGGCTCAAGCGGAAGCTTTCACCTGAACGTTAACGGCGAACCTCAGCTTGTGGTATATAAGCGTTCGGAGGAAACCGGCTGGCTGATGCTCATTACCGTGCCGGAAAACCGGCTGATGGAGCAGGCGGTGCAAACCCGGAACTATACGTTTGCTGCTGCAGCGGCGGTCATGGCGTTTGCCTTGTTTATATCGCTTGTCCTTATCTTTGCGCTGACCCGGCCGCTGCGCTCGATGGTCAAGCTGATGAAGAACGTGCAGTCGGGCAATTTGGACGTGACATTCCCGCTGAAACGGCGGGACGAAGCCGGTATGGTCGGGCTTGCCTTTAACCGGATGATGGCGCGCATCAAACAGCTGATCGAAGATATTTATACGATTGAACAGCGAAAAAAGCAGACGGAGCTGGACAGCCTCCAGCATCAAATCAATCCGCATTTTATTTACAATACGCTGGAGACAATCCGCATGACAGCTGTGCTTCATGATGACGCCGAAATTGGCGATATGGTTCAGCAGCTGGGCCAGCAGCTCCGGTACAGCATCCATAACGGACATGAAATCGTACCGGCGGAACGGGAATGGGAGCATCTTCGCTCATATATGCAGCTGGTCAATTACCGCTATGGCGATATGTTTCAGCTTGAGCTTCCGGAAGAGGCGGCTGTGGCGGGCATACGGGTGATGAAGCTGCTGTTTCAGCCGATTGTAGAAAACTGCGTCAATCACGGGTATACCGATGCCAAAGCCCGTTTCCATATACGCGTGTCCTACCGGCGCGAAGGGACGGATCATTGCTTTACCGTGAAGGATGATGGTGCGGGCATGAGCGAGCGGGAGCTGATGCAGCTTCGCAGCTCTCTGGAGCTGGAGAAGCCAGCCCGTTCGGACGGCCATGGCATCGGCCTGCGCAACATTCATGAACGTCTCCGGCTCCGGTATGGAGCTATGTATGGTTTGACGGTGAACAGCAAGCCGGGGGAAGGAACCGAAGTTGCGGTCAGGATACCCGTTCAAGAGCCGCCGCCAACAGCTGTATAGGAGGGATTGCATGTTAAATATTGTAGTGGTTGACGACGAAGAGCGCATCCGGCTCGGCCTCGGCAAGCTGATCCGGCAGGCGGGGGAGCATTACCGGGTTGTCGGGCAGTTTGCTTCCGGCAGCGATCTGCTGGAACAGATGGAAGCTTTAAAGCCGGACTTGATCATTACGGATGTGAAAATGCCCCGTATGAACGGCCTGCAGCTGATGGAGAAAGTAAAGGAAGGCGGATGGCCGGCTAAAGTGGCCGTATTAAGCGGCTACGACGATTTTCATTTCGTTCGTGAGGCGCTCCGCCAAGGCGCTGTCGAATATTTATTGAAGCCGGTAGACTTGAAGGAACTGCAGCGGCTGCTGGAACATGTCCATGAACAAACGGAGCTCGAGCGCGGAGAGGACCCCCTTGAAGCGGAAAAGCTTCTCAGTTTTCTTCTTTGCTCGGACGAGAAGCGGATGACCAGGCAGCTGTTTGAAGAAGTGTGCGCAAGATTGGACCGGATGCCGCTGCTCCGGCAGCATTATGCTGTCCTTCTCATGCGGAACATGCCGATGCTGCCGGACGGGAAGCTCCAGCAGCTGATGGATGAACGGTGGGGAGAGCGCCGGATAATTCCTTACGATGCCGGCAGGCTGGCGGTTCTGCTTCCGATCGGCCAGCTTGACCATCCGCAGTCGGTCCGGGAAAAGGCGGTTATGCTGATGCAGTGCCTTCCGGCCGGGACACGCGCCAAGATCGGAATCAGCGATGTTTATTGCGGCAGCCGCTGGCTTCCGCAGGCGATGCTGGAGGCGGAGCAGTCGTTTGAGCATGCCTGGTACAGCCGGGAGATGCGCAGCTGCTCGGACGGGAAAAGATGCAAGACAGCCAAGGAAGAGCGGCTGCGCCTGCTTCGCATGGTGGATCAGGAGCTTATTCCCGCTCTGCAGCTTGGCGAGTCCGGGCCGGCTATTGCGATTGTGAACCGGTGGCTTGACGATAGTGAGAGGCTCCGGCTCAGCTGGGAAGAGCTGCGTGAAGGCTGCTCTGACCTGGAGGCGCTTATTGCGGAGGCATTAAAGCAGCGTTCGCTGCACATTGCGGAAGAAGACGCTGTTTTTCCTGAAGCGTATGAGAACTGGGAAGCGTTCGCTGAAGCGCTTCGCCGCAATGTAGCCGGTAAAGCGGCTGCGTTTGAAGCTTCATCCCACGAGAACCGGGCCGTGGAGAAAATCAAGCAGTATATCCTTGAGCATTATACCGAGGAGCTGGAGCTGCAGCGGCTGGCGGAGTTTGTTTTTTTGACGCCAAGTTATTTAAGCAAGCTGTTTAAGACGGAAACGGGAGAAACGATTACCGATTATATAATTTCTGTCCGTATTCAGCAGGCTAAGCTGCTGCTCCGCCGCGATCACAATTTAAAAACTTATGAGATCGGGGAGCGGGTCGGATATGCCGATCCAGCTTATTTTACAAAGGTGTTTAAGAAAACAACCGGAAAAACGCCGAAGGAATACCGTGATCTTGTTAGGTGAAGTTAGGCTTTTGTTATCCAAATTCAAGACAAGAAAACGAAACAAAAACCATTAAAATGCAGGCGGCAATCTTTTATACTGATGTAAGCGGTATCATTTGTTGCCAAGAAAGCGGGGGAGGACTTTGTTCAATTTCAGTTACAAAACCCAGCGATACCTGATTTTATTTGGTTTTTTGACGATCCCGGTGCTTTTATCGCTGACCTTCTCGTATTATCCGGCTGTTTCGTTGTTTTATTACAGCTTGACCGACTGGACAGGGCTGGGCTGGGATATGCATTTTATCGGCTTGGATAACTACAAGGAAATTTTTACGAAGCCGGAAGTATTCGGAGTGCTCAAGAACAACGCTTATTATTTTATCGGCGGGCTTGTCCAGGTCGCGCTGGCGCTATATTTCGCCGTTATTTTGAATGGGAGGCTGCGCGGCAAAAACGGTTTTCGCGCGGCATTGTTTTTGCCGTATGTGCTGCACAGCGTCGCAACGGTCATTATGTTCAAAAACGTTTACCACGGAGAATATGGGTCGCTGAATATGCTGCTTGGCGCAATCGGACTGGAATCTTGGCAGCAAAGCTGGCTTGGCAATAAGCATCTGGTTAATATTTCGCTGGCTTTTATATCCATGTGGAAGTTTATGGGGCTTAATATGGTCGTTTTTATCGGGGCGCTGCAATCCATTCCAAGCGATCTGTACGAAGCGGCTTCGATCGACGGCGCGTCGGGCTGGCAGAAGTTTCGCTACATTACTTTACCGAGCATTCGCAGCGTAATGGAACTGATGCTTATTTTGACGCTGACCGGCGCATTGGAAGCTTTTGATATTCCGTATGTGATGCTGCTTGGCGCCAATGGAACCTCTACCTTTGTCATTCAGACCGTCAATACGGCATTTAAGTACCAGAACTTTGGCCTTGCGTCTGCGATGGCAGTCGTGCTGCTGCTTATGGTGCTGCTGTTTATTGTTATTCAGAGAAAGCTGCTGTTTAGAGGGGAGAAATGAGGATGGAGCGGGAAGGTTCGGTCGGATTTGCCGTATTTAAATACGTTACGATTGCGGTTGCCCTTTTTGTTGTCTTTTTTCCAATCTATTCGGTTGTGATCGGAGCGTTCAAAACACAGGTCGAATATTATCAGTCAGGGCTGAGCCTGCCGAAAGATTTCTTTTATTTGGATAACTTTTCCAAAGTGATCGACGTAGGCGGCTTGATGCTAGGCTTCCGTAATATACTTGTTATTCTCTTTATTGCCGTAGCGGGCAATGTCGTCTTTGGCACGATGGTGGCTTATGCGCTTGGCCGGTTTGAGTTTAAGCTGCGGAAAACGATTATGGGCATGTACCTGGTTGCCCAAGTCATTCCGATGGTCACAACGCAGGTCGCAACGTTTACGATTATCCAGCATCTCCACTTGTACAACACGATGGGCGCGCCGATCCTGCTTTATCTTGGGGCCGATGTGCTGCAGATCGTCATCTATTTGCAATTCGTCGGCAGCATTCCGCGTGATCTGGACGAAAGCGCGATGATCGAAGGAGCGTCCCTGTTCCGGATTTACCGCTCGATTATTTTCCCGCTGCTCGGCCCGGCTACGGCGACATTAATTATTTTGAAATCCATTTCGATTTATAACGATTTTTATACCCCCTATTTGTATATGCCGAGCCAGAAGCTTAAAGTGGTGTCCACGGCGATCTACTCGTTTATTGGCCCGAATGCGGCTCAGCTGAATGTGATATCTGCCGGTATTCTCCTCATTTTTATTCCGACGGTGGTATTGTTCCTGTTTATGCAGCGCTATATCTTTGCCGGCGTTACCAATGGATCGGTTAAGTAATGCCGCGGCATGCACCTAACAAAATAATAGATTGTTAGCATAATTCATGACAATAAAAACCAAAAAGCTGCATTTGTTTTTAAAGCCAATCTGTTTAATATAGGTGATGAAAGCGATATCATTTTTTCACAGGGGGTAACCGGTTATGAAAAAAGGATGGGCAGCAGCAACGCTTCTTGCAATGACCGTAGCGATTTTGGCCGCATGCAGCGGCAATAACAGCAGCTCCAACAGCACGAACAGCCCTTCGCCGAGCACAGCTCCAACCGCCGATGCCAGCCAGGCGCCTAGCGGGGATGCTTCTGCCGCGCCTGCCGAGCTGGGCGGCAAGCTGAAGGTGCTGACGCAGCGGACGGATCTCGTAAACGACGGTACGATGGACCGTTACGCCAAAAAGTTTAAAGAAAAGTACCCGAAAGCCGAAATTGAGTTTGAGGGCTTAACGAATTACGCAACGGACATACAGGTCCGTTTGACGACCGGCGAAGCGGGAGACGTGCTGATGATTCCGGCTGGCCTCGCAACAAGCGAGTTCAGCAAATATTTTGAACCGCTCCCGGATTCCATGTTCGATAATGTTTATTTCGCCGATAACACGCTGTATGACGGCAAGCGGTACGGCATTTCCACCGGCGTCAATACGCAGGGGATCGTATATAACAAAAAAGCGTTTGCCGCAGCAGGCATCGACAAAGTGCCGGCGACGCTTGATGAGCTTTATGCCGATGCGGATAAACTGAAAGCCGCCAACATCATTCCGCTGTACATGAACTTTGGCGCGCAGTGGCCGATGGGCAACTGGGGGGACGGCACGGCGTGGTATATTTCCGGCGACCCGCAGTTCGCCTCCAAACAGGTTGCGTTGGATGCGCCTTTCCAGGTTGACAGCCCGTGGGGGGAAATCGCCAATATCGGCCGCACTTTTGTACAAAAAGGCTGGGTAGAGAAAGATCTGTATACGAATAACTGGGAGATGTCCAAAGGCGAAGTAGCCAGCGGCAAAGCGGCTATGTACTTCCTTGGCAACTGGGTTATTCCGCAAGTTATCGGCGCAGGCGCTTCGTCCGACGATATCGGCTTCTTCCCGTTTCCGTACGACAACAGCGGCAAATATAATGCGCCGCTCGGCTCTGACTATTTTGTCGCGGTCAGCAAGGACAGCAAAAACAAGGAGCTGGCAACCGCCTGGGTTGATTTCTTTGTGAAGGAATCCGGTTATGTAGAGGAATCCGGCTTTATGCCTATTGATAAAACCAAACAAGCTGCCAATCCGCAGCTCGCACAATTCCAATCGTTTAATCCGACGCTTATCGAAAGCGAAGCTACGGATCCTAAATTCAACGAGATCGCCAATAAAGCACAAATCGGAATCGGTGTAGGCGATTATGTTCAAGAGTATATCGTGGCCGATGATTTGAAAGCCGCATTTGACAAACTGAATGCCAAATGGAAAGAGGCTAAAACCGCATTAGGGTATTAAAACAACAGCCTTGTTTGCGGGGAGGACAGTTCTAAGAGCAGAACAGCCTTGGCACCGCACATGAGCAGCCTTACGGGCAGCATAGCTCTGAAGCCTGAAGCTGCAAACCGGCAGTGCCGCCTGGCTGAAAGCTCTATAAGAACGCCGTCTGTCCGCGGCAGGCATACCCGCATTTCTTGTTCCAGGCTGCCGAGCTTGGAACAAGAAATGTTTTCATTGTTTCAAACCTTTTATACGGTACAACGCTGCCAGGATGATGGGGAGGATGAAGATGACTTATACGTTTGCATTTACGGAGTGGACATTCAAGTCGGAGCAAGATACGGAGTGGCTGCCGGCACAGGTGCCGGGATGCGTGCACACTGATTTGCTGCGGAACGGCAAAATCCCGAACCCTTTTTATGGGACGAATGAAAGCAAAGTACAATGGATTGATAAAGTAGACTGGGAATATGAAACCGTGTTTGATGCAGATGAGCAGCTCCTGGGACATTCCAGACAAGAACTCATCTTTGAAGGTTTGGATACGTATGCCGAGGTTTACTTGAACGGCAGGCTTGTCATCGAGGCGGATAATATGTTCCGCACATGGCGGGCGGACGCGGCAGGATGGCTTCAGCCAACGGGCAATCGGCTCCGGGTCCGTTTCCGTTCCCCGGTCAAAGAAGATTTGCCGAAGCTGGAGCAGCTCGGCTATGCTCTGCCGGCCACGAACGACCAGTCGGATGTCGGCGGCCTCGGCGATCATAAAATTAGCGTGTTTGCACGCAAGGCGCCGTATCATTACGGCTGGGACTGGGGCCCCCGTTTCGTGACAAGCGGCATTTGGCGCGAAGCCAAACTCGTTGGCTGGTCCGATTTGCGTGTGACGGATATTTATATCCGCCAGGACGAGATTTCGTCCGAAGCCGCTCAATTGACTGCCTGCATAGAGCTTGAATCGGAGCGGGAGATGGACGTCACGGTCCGCTTATCTGCGGCAGGTTTGGCGTGGGAGCAGCCGGTTCATGTATTGCCGGGCATCCAGACTGTTGAAATTGAGGCGCATATCGAACAGCCGAAGTTATGGTGGTGCAGAGGGCTGGGCGAAGCGCATTTATATGCTTTTAAGGCGGAGGTGCTGCAGGACGACAAGCTTCTCGCAGAACGCAGCGCTGTAACCGGACTCCGTAAAGTTAAGCTGATCCGTAAAAAAGATGAGCGCGGCGCATCCTTTTATATCGAGCTGAACGGCGTGCCGGTATTTGCAAAAGGCGCTAACCATATTCCTAACGACAGCTTTATTACGGAAGTGACGTACGAGCGTTATAAGCACGAAATAGAAACAGCGGTGGAATCCAACATGAATATGCTGCGCGTTTGGGGCGGCGGCTTTTACGAGCAGCAAATGTTTTACGATCTGTGTGATCAGTACGGCTTGCTTGTATGGCAGGATTTTATGTTTGCCTGCAGCATGTATCCGGGAGATGACGCGTTTCTAAACAACGTCCGCCTGGAAGCGGAAGAGAATGTCAAACGGCTGCGCAATCATCCGTCTATCGCGCTTTGGTGCGGCAATAACGAGATCGACACCGCATGGTCTCATTATATAGAAGAGGGGGCTGGGGATGGAAGCAGCAGTATACAGCGGAGCAGCGCGAGAAGCTGTGGGCGGATTACCGGGCGGTATTCCATCACATTTTGCCTGAAGCGGTGGGGGCTTTTGCGCCCGATATCGACTACTGGCCATCTTCCCCGCTTGTCAGCTTGTCCGCCGACGAGAAACAGCATGCCCATCCGGCAACAACGGAAGGCGACATTCATTACTGGGGCGTATGGCATAACGTAGAGCCTTTTGAATACTACAATAAATATGTAGGGCGTTTTATGAGTGAATACGGCTTCCAGTCGTTCCCCGAATATAAGTCAGTCCGGACGTACGCTGAGGAATCGGATATGGCGCTGGAGTCGGAGGTAATGCTGGCCCACCAGAAGAACGGCGCCGGCAACCGCCTGATTAAACAATATATGGACAATTATATGAAGCAGCCAAAAGATTTCCCGTCCTTCCTTTATATGAGCCAGGTGCTGCAAGCCGACGCCATGAAAACGGCTATTGAAGCCCACCGCCGCAACAAGCCGTATTGTATGGGTTCGCTTTATTGGCAAATGAATGACTGCTGGCCGGTCGCTTCATGGGCGGGAATGGATTACTACGGCAGATGGAAGGCGCTGCAGTATTATGCCAAACGAAGCTTCCGGGATGTGATGTTGTCTTTTGATGGAACGGGAAGCCATCTCGATTGCTATATTGTGAATGACTCGCTTCAGCCTGTACAAGCTTCGCTCCGTCTTCGTTTGTTTGACTTTAGCGGCAGCTTACTCGAGGAGCGCGTCTATGCAGTTGACGCGCAGCCTAATATATCACAGCTGGTATTGTCCCTTCCGCAGGAGGAACTGCTGTCCGGCAGAGAGGCTTCAGCTGTCGTGCTGGAAGGAGAACTTGAAGGAGCGGGCGGCCTGTCGGACCGTGAATTGCATTATTTCGCTCCATTTAAAGCAATGGCGCTTCCGCAGGCCCGCATTCAAACGGGCGTATCCGTCAACGCGAATGGAGAGACCGTTTTGGCGCTTGAATCGGACCGCTTGGCCAAACAAGTATGGATAAGCTCGGCGGAAGAGGGAAGGTTTACGGACAACTTTTTTGATTTGATTCCGGGACAAACGAAACGAGTCATATTCCGCCCTGCTGATGGAACGGGTCGTATATCCGCAGATACGTTTGAAGTTCGTTCCATGGCTGATTTTATTGAACAATAATAGAGAAAGCGGGTAAACGATCTCCGCCCGGCAGAGGGCAATTCGTTAAATGACAGAATGCTTTCTGATGCTGAGAGTTTGAGCAATCGGTCTTATCGGATCGACCATCTATCGTCCACGGTTATCTTCATCTGTAATATAAGCGGAGAGCTTATACAACCAAAGCAAGGCTTCACAGCCTTGCTTTGGTTGTATAACAGATCGAATCCTGCTTCATCGGCGGAATGATCTATTCAAACGCAAGATTTAATCTCCTTTTTTCGTCCTTTTAAACTTTTTTTAAAAAAGGGTTGCAATATGTCGAAAGGATGTGGTATATTCTAATTCCGGTCGCGAAACAAACGCGGCGGACAAGCTTTCGAAACGCTCGGCCCACGATGTAAACGGCTGAACGGTTCGAAAAAAAGATTTAAAAAAAAGCTTGCACGAGCGAAACGGATGTGGTAAGATAACATTCGTTGTCGCGAGAAAAACAAGCGAAAACAAACGAAACAAATTGTTCTTTGAAAACTGAACAACGAGCGAAACTGCCCCATTAATCCTAACGGATTGATGGACAAGCGATAAAGTAAGAAATGAGCAAGTCAAACTTTTATGGAGAGTTTGATCCTGGCTCAGGACGAACGCTGGCGGCGTGCCTAATACATGCAAGTCGAGCGGAGCGGAAGAGGTGCTTGCACCTCTGAAGCTTAGCGGCGGACGGGTGAGTAACACGTAGGTAACCTGCCTGTAAGACCGGGATAACATTCGGAAACGGATGCTAATACCGGATAAGCGATTTCTTCGCATGAGGGAATCGGGAAAGACGGAGCAATCTGTCACTTA